>JAZDEZ010000014.1:0-29086 GCA_043808365.1 Patescibacteria group bacterium | reverse complement strand
TAATTTGAAACCTGTTCAATTCTTTAGCCGACATAGTGATTAAGGTCATTAGTGAAATGGTTAATAATTAACCATTTCATTGTACTTGAGGTAGGACATTTTAACTTTCCTCAAGTAGGACATTATCACTTCCGTGCGACAAGGTAATATCTACCGCATCCCCGACGGCCAATCCGCGATTTGCCGCAGTGCCGCCGCTGATTTCCAAAACATAATTCGCGTCCGTCTTTGGGTCGATGGTTAGCTCACCCGGCTTGGCGGACGGGGCGATATACACTACCTTATTATCATTTATCCAGATTATGTCCAGGCTGATAAGCGTATTTTGCATGGTAAAAGTATATCGTCCCACCGTCGGAAAAATGAACAGCATGCCCTTGCCAGAACCAAGAGAAGAGCGTCTTGACAAGCCCTTCTCCCGAGCGGCGTCAGTTATTGCCAATTCAACATAAAATATGGCGCCGCTTATTTTTACCTCTGCCGTTTCTTTGACAACCGATTTGAGGTAATAGGGCATTTCATCGGAAATGCGGCTGCCGCCAGAGAACCAAAGAATGACGCCAAAAACAATGGCGACAAAAATAATGGTAATCGTGCTTTTACTTATCATAATTTTTTTGGCTAGTTGATATTTTTTTTCGATACAAATATACCACTACCGCGCCAATCAACACCATGACGCCGACGAGCACCACTAAGGCCGTCATTTTTTGCCGGGTGCCTGAAAAAAGAGCCACCGCGCCGAAACAGATGCTGATCGCGTAGAGCAATAGCACCACGCCGCGATGCGACAAGCCGACATCCAGGAGGCGGAAATGCAGATGTTTTCGGTCGGCCGTGGAAAACGGCGATTTTTTTTCGACAAACAATCTCCTGACAATCACCCACGCCACGTCCAAAATCGGGATACCCATGATCAACAAGGCTGTGGCGATTTTCGCCCCGGAAATGATTGAGAGCGTGCCGAGCATGAACCCGACAAACAGACTGCCCCCCTCACCTAGAAAAATTCTGGCCGGATGGAAATTCAAGAATAAAAAACCCAAACAGGCGCCGGCGACAATCGAAGCCAGCAGCGCCGTTTCCGGCTGCGCCACGTCTTTGCCCAGGCTCAAGAAAAAAAGTATGACCGAGCCGATGACGCCGATGCCGGAAACAAGGCCGTCCAGCCCGTCTAAAAATTTTGTCGTATACATCATGCCCATGAGCCAGGCAAAAGCAAAAAGGTCGGCCCAAAGGGTAACGCGATACGGCGTATCATGAAACGAAAAGATGGTCCAATTGATTTTATCTAAATAAACAACCCCGCCAAAAGGATTGGTGATGTAAGTGACGCCAATTCCGACAGCCACAACCGCCAGTGATGCCAAAACAGGCCAGACGATCTGCTTAAATGGAGTGATATGATATCGATCGTCCAAATAACCGCCGATCATCAAAAACAACCCGGCCAACCCCATGCCAATCAAATATTTTGGCAGCAAATACCCTCCCAGTAAACGATGCGAGAACAGCACGTATCCGAGAGTCACTAATAATACCGAAACATACATGCCAATACCGCCAAGCAATGGGATCGGACGAGATTGGACCTTTCGATCAGGCGCTAGATCTGGCCGATCTACGATCTCCTTTTTCAGCGCCCACTTTTTCACCAACATGGCGCACGTCACTGCCATGGCGGCACTAACCAAAAAAGGGAGGATATACGACCGGATGTGGAGATAATTATCCATGCTGTTTATCTAAAAATGACTGGAGGATCATGGAAGCGGCCGTCTGGTCAATGGTCGCCCGCGTCTTTTTCGATGACCAGCCTGCCTGCTTTTTAATGCTGTTCGCTAAAGCGGTCGAATAACGTTCATCCTCGTATTTTATGGCGCAACCCGTCACGCGGGCCAATTGGTCGCCCCACGCCTGCACAGTCTTGGCTTTTTGGCCCATGGTGCCGTGCTGGTCCAGAGGCAAACCGACTATTATCAGCTTAACCTCCTCTTTCGCGCAAATAGCCTGGATAGACTTCAGGCATGCCGTGCTTCCGTCATTTTCTATCGTTTGATATGGAAATACAAAATGCCCATCGTCGCTTGAGATGGCAAGTCCAATCCGCGTATCGCCAAAATCAATACCTAGTACTTTACCCATAGTTTATTTTATTCTCGAGTCAGAACCAGGCACCCAGTATCAGTAACGGCAATGGTATGTTCAAAATGAGCGGAACACGACCCGTCGCTCGTGACAATAGTCCAGCCATCCGATAGCGTGACCACCTCATCGCCACCAATGTTGACCATCGGCTCCAAAGCGATGACCATGCCGGCGCTTAATCTGATGCCCTGGCCACGCTTGCCGAAATTCGGGATTCTGGGCTCCTCATGCACCGCGTAACCGACGCCATGGCCGACCAGGCTTTTTACCACCGAGAAGCCGAATGACTCCGCGTACTGCTGGACCGCATGCCCGATGTCGCCGATCGGCACCCCGGGCTTTACTAATGCAATGGCCTTATCGAGGGATTTTTTCGTGACTTCAATCAATTTTTTCGCTTCTGCGGAAATTTTTCCAGCCGGTACGGTGGCGGCCATGTCGGTAAACAATCCCTGATACTTCATCCCAATATCGACGCCGACAACATCACCGGATTTTATGATCCTTTTCGATGATGGGATGCCATGGACAACGCCTTCATTTATTGAAATGCACGTAGCGGCCGGGTAATCATTGAACCCCTTGAATGACGGCTGGCCGCCCAATTTGACGATAAGCCTCTCCGCTGACTCGTCAAGTTCGGCCGTACTGACTCCGGGCCGCACTTCAGATGCGACGTGATGAAGAACACGAGCCAGCCTTTTACCGCCCTCTGCCAGCTTGGCGATGTCCTCGGCATTCTTTATCCTAATCATGTAATATAGAAAGTTTTAGAATATTCTTAAACACTTCCCTAACCGGCGGCTCGCCATCTACGGTTACGAGAGTGCCCTGATTTTTATAATATTGAACCACTGGCTTGGTGAGTTTGTTGTAGCTTTTTAACCGAGTTGTTATTGCCTTTGGTTTATCATCTTCGCGTTGGAAAATCTGACCGCCGCACACGGGACACTTTTTACCATTTAAAGGTATGTTCACGCCAGCGATAAATATCCGGCCGCACTTCATGCAGGTGCGTCTCATAGAAAGCCGTCTGATTGTTGTAGTTCGGGAAATGGGCATATCAATCACCGTCGTTAGCTTCCGTCCAAGCTTAGCAAGCAATAGCGTCAGTGCTTTTGCCTGGGCCATAGTACGGGGGAAACCGTCAAAGATAACGCCTTGGGAATTTTTTACGTGCCGTAAGGCATTTTCAAGTGTTCGAATGACTAAAGCGTCTGGTATCAGAGCCCCTTTTTTATTAACCAAAACATTGATCCGCCTGCCGAGCGCTGATTTTCCCTTGGCCATGCGGCGGAATATTTCCCCGGTTTCAATATGGGCCAGGTTGAACTTTGCCGCCAGCAGGCTCGCTTGCGTGCCCTTGCCGGATCCCTGGGGCCCCAGAATAAGGATATTCTTAATTGGTTTGCGCAGCCTCATGCATCCAGCTGGTTAATAATATTTTCAACCTGCCGAAAAAGTTCATCCAAAGTTCCAGTATTCACAATCGTATAATCCGCCATCGCAATCGGCCCGGCTTTTTCTATTTTTTCAATTTCCGCATAATCACGGCTTTGCGCTTCCGCGCGGGAAAATGACCGGTACTTCATCTTCGGATCGTCCGTGTATTTTGATCGCCGGTCTTCCAGTCTGCCGTATCTTACTGCCGGTGGCGCATAAACAGCCACGATGATCAGCCGAGAACCGTATTTCTCCCTAAGCACCTTGTATTCCGACCAGCTGTACAACCCGTCAGCCAGAACGTTTTTCCCCTGTCCAAGCAATTCGTCAATTTTCGGGATATTCAATAGTGCAAACGCCGCCATCCCGTGCTTCGTGCGGAATTCTTCGCGGATGGGCCGCTCGTTCTCTTCTTTCGGCTCCAGTCCGCGCCGCTTGACTTCATCAAGCGTGATCTGGCCAAAACGCAGATAAGAAAATTTACGGGCGACAAACCGGTCCGCTACCTCGCTCTTTCCCGCACCGCACATGCCGACCAAAGCGATAATACTATGCTGTTTGTTCATAGGCGCTTATTATACCTTAATCCCATAAAATTAAAAAACGGGGAAAATATCATTCTCCCGTAACTATTTTTCCTGTTCGGAGGAATACTAAAACCCCTCGTAATTCCTCATGACCAGCTGGGACTCGATCTGCTTGACTGTTTCAATGACCACGCTCACCACGATCAGCAAGCTCGTTCCGCCGACGACCAGTGACTTCATGCTGGTCATCGACTGGACGATATTCGGCAGAATGGCGATAATCCCTAAAAATAACGCGCCGCCTAATATGATCCGGTTAGACACATACCCAAGGAAATCCGAGGTCGGCGTCCCGGGCCTGATGCCGGGGATAAATCCGCCTTGTTTCTGGAGGTTTTCCGAAATCTGCGTCGGGTGGAAAATAACGGCGGTATAAAAATATGTAAAAGCCACCACCATGACAAAATACATGACCGCGTACAAAAACTGGTTTTGAAAAAAATCAATGACCCACTGGGATATCGAGGCGATCAGGGGCGTCGAAGAATTGACGAAAAATTGCGCCACCATCGGCGGGAATAGGATGATCGACACGGCAAAAATAATCGGGATAACTCCAGCCTGGTTGATCTTGAGCGGCAGAAAAGTATTGACGCCGCCGTACATGCGGTTGCCCCTGATGCGTTTGGCGTAGGAAACTGGGATATTGCGCTGGCCTTCGGTAATATAGACAATCGCCGCGACGGTGACAACCGCGATAACCAAAAAGGCGATCAAACCGCCAATTTTTGTCATGTCAAAAGTGGCAAAAGTCTGCTGGATGCTGCTCGGTACGCCCGCCACGATTCCGGCGAAGATTAACAAAGAAATGCCGTTGCCAATATGCTTCTCTGATATCAGTTCACCGATCCACATCAGGAACATGGTCCCGGCCGTAATGACGATAATGGTCGTTGCCAACTGCATCAATCCCATTTCACTGACGATGCCCTGGCCTGACTGGTTCAAGAATTTAATCATGGCAAACGCCTGCATCATGGCCAGCGGGACGGTCAGGATGCGCTGATACTGATTTATTTTCTCGCGTCCGGCTTCGCCTTCTTTTTGCATTTCCTCGAGTTTCGGTATCACCATCGTCAACAGCTGGAAAATAATCGAGGCGGTGATATACGGCGCCACGCCCATCATGACAATCGAAAAATTCGACAAACCGCCGCCGGAAAAGATATTCAAGAGACCCAGAATCTGGTTTGATTCGAAAAGTGACTTCAAATTTTGGATATCGACTCCGGGAATCGGAATATGGGCGGCGATGCGGAAAATGAAAAGCATCGCCAGGACAAAGAGAATCTTGTTCCGGAGTTCCTTTACTTTCCAGATTTGGCTAATCTTTTCCCACATGGCTATAGTATATCTCTAATTAAGCCTTTTGTTTACTCGCAGGTGGCGGGATACCAGGCACGATAGCCTGGCCGCCGGCCTGACTGATCGCTTCTTTCGCCGATCGGGAGAAAGCATCGGCGGTCACGAATAATTTCTTCTTGATGGCGCCGGCGCCAAGGATCTTCACTGACTGTTTTTTATCCTCAAGCAATCCAGCGGCGACAAGCCGTTCCTTGTTTATGACCGAGCCGGCGGCAAATTTCCGCTCCAATTCCCCGATATTAATCGCGACATGGCGTGGAGATAAAGACCTAAAACCCCTGGACTTCGGAAGCTGTTGCAGGAACATCTTCAGTCCGCGCCGGCGCAAAGTCTTGCGGCCGCCCGAACGGGCCCGCTGGCCTTTTGACCCCTTGCCGGCGGTTGTCCCGTGGCCGGATCCGTCGCCGCGTCCGATTACTTTTCTCTTTTTCGCCGGATATGCCTTTAAATTTGATAAATGCAAAGCCATAATTATTTGATTGATTTTAACTTCCTTGTTTTTGCGATCTCATTCAATTGTGCGAATGCTCTCAGCGTCGCCATGACATTATTGACCTTATTCTTTGAGCCAAGCATCTTAGAAACGACATTCTTGACGCCGGCCAGCTCCAACACCGCACGCACTGCCCCGCCGGCAATCACGCCTGAACCGGCTGGCGCCGGCTTCAGCATGACGACGGCCGCGCCGAATTTCTGCACGACCCGGCACGGTACGCTGTCATTGACTATCGTGACGGCCACTAAATTTTTCTTTGCCGCTGTCACGGCTTTATTGATTGCCAGTGAAACGTCAGCGCCCTTCTTCAGTCCCATGCCAACCCGTCCCTTACGATCGCCGACAACGACACACGCGCGGAAATTCATACGCTTGCCGCCGGCCATCACGCGAGTCACCCGGGCCACATCGATCATTTTCTGGTCAAATTCGTCGTCGCGCTCCTTGCGATCGCCTCGATGCCGTCCTCTTGATTTTCCACGTTTTTGCTCAGCCATAAAAAATGTATAATAAGTTAAAATTTCAAACCGTCGGCGCGCATGCCGGCTGCCACCGCCGCTACCCGGCCATGATACCGGTACCCGCGCCGGTCAAACACGACCGCGGCAATCTTTAATGCGTGCGCCTTAGCCGCCACTGCCTGCCCAAGCGCCTTGCCAGTATCAACTTTTTTCTGCCCTTTGGCTGGTTTTATATCCGTATCATTGACTGACAAAATTGTTTTCCCTGCATCGTCATTGATCAACTGTACATACGTATGGCGGAGACTGCGGAAAATCGCCGCCCGCGGCCGCTCTGCCGTCCCATGGATTTTAGCCCGGACGCGTCGGCTTCGGATAATCCTTTTATTTCGTTTGATTCGATTTACATTATACATAAACTTATGATTTCTTAACCGGCTCCGGCTGTCTTAACAACTTTTCCGGCTTTCCGGCGTATTACTTCACCGGAATATTTAATCCCCTTGCCCTTATACGGTTCAGGTGGCTTGATGTCGCGTATCTGAGCGGCTACCTGGCCGACTGACTGCTTATCGATGCCCGACACCGTAATGGTATTTTTTTCAACCTTGATTTCTATGCCATCAGGTATCTTATATTCGACTGGGTGGGAAAACCCGACATTAAGGTTGAGCGACCGGCCAGCGACTGCCGCCCGGAAGCCGACGCCGGATATTTCCAGCTTTTTTGAAAAACCGCTCACCACGCCGATAACGGCGTTATTAAGCAGGACGCGCGACAGCCCCCACAGCGAACGGCCCTGCTTTTCATCATCCCTCTCAACGACAACATTCAGCTTGCCGTCAGCCTGCGCTGCTTTGACCCAAGGGTGCAAGTCAACCGTCAAGGCGCCTTTTGGCCCTTTGATGGCGACCATCTGCCCGGCAATACTGACGTCAACCCCCGATGGCAGTATGATTGGTTTTTTACCTATTCGCGGCATAAATAAAGCTGTATATTAATAAATGACGCACATGACTTCCCCGCCGAGCTTCTCGCGCTTTGCTTGCGTGTTAGTCTTCAGTCCCCGAGAAGTGGAGACGATCTGGATGCCGAGGCTGGGCAGGACACGCGGAATTTCCCTGGCAGACTTATACATGCGTCGGCCCGGCTTACTGACCCGGTCCAGACCCTGGATGGCGGGAATGCCGTCCTGGTATTTCAAGGCTAAACGGATAAGGGGTCGACTCGTCTCCGCATCCTTTGTTTGTTCCGCTTTTTTAATGAAGCCTTCGCTCTCTAAAATTTGGGCGATATGCCATTTCACATTCGAGGCCGGCAAAACAACTTCCGTTTTTTTGAGCGTAACGGCATTTCGAATCCTGGTAAGCATGTCGGAGATTGGATCTGTCATATATTAAGGGAAAAATTAAATATCAATTAATTATATTACCAGCTGGCTTTTCGGATACCCGGGATCTCGCCATTATTCGCCAGTTCGCGGAAGCAAATCCGGCAGAGGTTAAAGGCCCGCATATACCCCCGCCGGCGGCCGCAGCGCCAGCAGCGACTGACTTTCCGGGTGGAGTATTTCGGCTTTTTCTTCGATTTTGCGATTTGTGACGCTTTCGCCATATGTTGAAATTAGTTCTTCTTGAATGGAAACCCTAACAAGGTAAACAGCTCTAAACCTTCTTCTTTTGATTTTGCATTGGTGGTCAGGCACACTTCCAGTCCATGGATGCGCTCCACTTCATCCGATCTGATCTCGGGAAATACGATATGCTCCTTGAAACCGATGGTCAAATTACCACGGTTGTCAATTGCTTTAGGGTTAACGCCCTGAAAATCACGGATACGGGCAATGGCCACATTGACAAGTTTATCGACGAAATCATACATCCGGTTGCCGCGCAAGGTCACCATGACGCCAACGGTCATGCCCTGGCGAATCTTGAAAGCTGAGATGGATTTCTTTGCGCGGGCTAACATCGGTTTCTGGCCGGAAATCCGGGTCAATGTATTGACGACTGCCTCGATGAATTTATCGTCCTTCAGCGACTTGCCCACACCGCTATTCAGGACAACTTTCATCAAGCGCGGCACGGCCATGACATTCTTGTAGCCAAACCGCTTGGCCATCGCCGGCACTACCTGTTTAAAATATTTATCCTTTAATCGAGGGGTCATATACGTTTAAATATTCTGTTTACATTTCCTGCAAATTCTTATTTTTTTTCCGTCTGCAGTTTTAGTCAGGCCGACCCTGACTGGTTTGCTGCATTTGCCGCAGAACAACGATACGTTTGAAGCGTCGACTGGGGCATTATAGCGGACAACCTGCCCCTTTTCCCCCTGCTTTTTCGGCCGGACGTTTTTCGCCATCATATTCATCCCCTCAACCACGACCTTATTGATGGACGGAAATGTCTGAAGGACTTTCCCCTTTTTGCCGCGGTCCTTCCCGGTCATTATTTGTACTGCGTCATTTTTCTTTAAATACATATGCGTTAAAGCACTTCTGGTGCTAATGAGATAATTTTAGTGAAACCTTTATTCCTCAATTCCCGGGCGACCGGGCCGAAAATACGCGTACCCCTCGGTTCCTTGGTCTTTGTATCGATCATGACGCCGGCATTATCGTCAAAACGGATATATGAGCCGTCTGGCCGGCGGTATTCTTTCCGCTGCCGGACAATGACCATGTGCGCCACCTCGCCCTTTTTCACCATGGCATGCGGTATGGCTTCTTTGACACTGACCGTCACGATATCGCCGAGCTGGGCATACCGCTTCTGATAACCGCCCAATACCTTGATGACCATCACGCGCCGGGCGCCCGTATTGTCTGCAATCGTCATGGTTGAACGTGGCTGTATCATATGCGTTTACAGTGGGAATTTATATAATCTTCTTAACGACGCGCCAGCGCTTATCCCGGCTCATCGGTCTTGTCTCTTCGATCACGACAGTATCACCGGCATGGTATTCATTCTTTTCATCATGCGCCTTGAAGGTATTGCGGACGGTATATTGCTTCAAGTATTTCGGGTGTTTTTTGACGCGCTCAACCCTGACCACCACGGTCTTGTCCATCTTATCGCTGGTAATTACGCCCTGGAGCTGTCGCTTTGTTGTGGCTGCCATATATTATTTTTTTACTTGGTGCTGAAATTCTTTTACCTTGGATTTTTCCTTCAAAACGGTCAAGATGCGGGCAATGAGATGCCGGGCGGCTCTCAGCTCCCTGACATCTTTGTGCTGTTTCGTGCTCACTTTAAACCGTAACTCGCGTAATTGCTCGCGTTGCAGCTTTATCAGCTTGGTCAATTCATTCTCGCCTTTGTTTCGCAATTCCTTGATATCCATATTAATCTTCCTTGGTCATGAATTTAGTGGTTACGGAAAGCTTATGCGATGCCAAGCGCAGGGCCTCTTTGGCAACTGCCCGGTCGACGCCATCCATTTCAAACATTACTATGCCTGGTTTCACCACAGCCACATAATGATCAACATTACCCTTGCCGCCGCCCATCGGCGACTCATTGCCGTGGAGCGTTACCGGCTTATCGGGGAATATCCTGATCCATACCTTGCCGCCCTTATGGAGAAAACGGGTAATGGCACGTCGCGCCGCTTCGATTTGCCGGGAGGAAACCCACCCATTCTGCAAGGCCTTGAGGCCATAGCTTCCGAAATCAAGATTATTCTTTGAATATGACGTGCCATAAATCCTCCCTTTGTGCCATTTCCGGTGTTTTACTTTTTTCGGCGTGAACATATATTATCCCTTTTGATTTTCAATGGTTTTATTAAATACCAGTCCGCGGTTGATCCACACTTTCACGCCGACAGCGCCATATGTCGTATGTGCGGCGCCACGCGCATAGTCAATGTCCGCGCGCAACGTATGCAATGGTACGCTGCCCTGCCCGAATTTTTCCGTCCTGGCGATTTCCGCGCCATTCAGCCGGCCGGCCACGATGACTTTCGCTCCATTAGCGCCAGCCTGCATAATCTGTTCAATGGCCCGTTTTGAAGCCCGGCGGAATGGGATGCGTTTTTCCAGCTGTTCAATAATCCCCTGGCAAACCAACTGCGCGCTTAAATAAATCTTGTCTACTTCGTGGATATTCAGGGTCAGGCCTTTCTTTTTTTCCATGAATTTCTTCTTGATCTCTTTTTTCAAATCCTCAGCGCCCTGGCCGCCCCGGCCAATGACCACGCCCGGCTTTGCGGTAAAAATATTGACCGCCAATTCCGCGCCGGATCGCTCAATTTCAACTCTGGCCAAACCGGCCTCGCGGAGTTTCCGGTAAAGGTATTTACGGATCCTGATGTCCTGCTCCAAGAACTTGGTGTAGTCCTTTTTGGCAAACCACCTGGATTTCCATCCGATATTTACCCCCAAACGGAATGCTGTTGGATGTACTTTTTGTCCCATAGTCTTATCGTTCCCCTAATCGCCTTGAAAATTTATCTTTTATGCCCTTGAGGTTAATTAATGGTTTTTTTTCTCCAGATGTCGACTCTTCAGCCGATGGCCGGCCTTTTGCGTCATGCTTGATATCCTTGAAATCTACCACCGGCTGGACTGATTTTGCCAGCTGGCCAGTGCGTTTGGCTGATTTTGCCGCTTTCCTTCCTTTTGCCTTGACGCCTTTTTCTACGGCCCGTTCATCCAGCACGATCGTGATATGGCATGATTTCTTTAAAATTGGGGCGGCCCGGCCGAATGCCCGCGGTTTCCACCGTTTCATGCTCGGGCCCATATCGACAAACGCTTTTTTTACGAACAGATTGTCTTTTTTTATCTGGAAATTATTTTCAGCGTTGGCGATGGCGGATTTGAGCAGTTTCAATACCGGTCGGACGGCGTCTTTCTGGATATAGGCCAGCCGGTGCTCCGCCTCGCCAATAGAACGGCCGCGGATGACATCCACTACCAGCCGCACTTTGCGGGGCGACATGCGTAAGAATCGTAATCGTGCTCTGACTTCCATAGTATGTGAGCTTTCTATATATTATTCGTAAATCTTACAATATATTCGTATCGTTATTTAGCTGGGGGCGCTGTTTTACCGGCTTCTGGGGTGGCCGTCTGGGCTTTTTGCATTTCCGCTTTCTGCGCCAAGGCAGCCGCCGCCTCTTCATCGCGCTGCATCCGTCCGCCATGCTTCACGAACTTCCTGGACGGAGAGAATTCTCCGAGCTTGTGGCCGACCATATTTTCAACGACATACACGGAAACATGATCGCGGCCGTTATGGACGCCAAACGTATAGCCGACCATTTCCGGAGTAATGACAGAATCGCGGGACCACGTCCTGATGACCGTCCGGTCGCCGGCTTTCAGCTTAGATACTTTCTGGAGTAGTTTCAAGTCAGTGAACGGGCCTTTTTTTAGACTGCGTGACATAATGTGAGTAATTTATAGTATTATTTTCTGCGATGGACGATCATGGCATTGGAATATTTCCCGGCAGGCCGGGTTTTGACGCCGAGGGCCGGCTTGCCCCACGGGGTTTTCGGATGCTTCAACCCAATCGGATTATGGCCTTCGCCGCCGCCATGGGGATGATCAACCGGATTCATGGCTTTCCCGCGGACGGTCGGTTTGATGCCGCGCCAGCGGTTCTTGCCTGCCTTGCCTAATCGGATATTCTCATGGTCCGTGTTTGATACCTGGCCAACAGTGGCCAAGCAATCCGCGTTAAAAATTCGCACTTCACCTGACGGTAATTTCAATTGGGCGCTGCCACCTTCGACTGCCTGAACAATAGCGCTCGATCCGGCAGCTCGGACGATGGTTCCAGCCGTACCGGGAAACAGCTCCACGTCATGCACGGTGATGCCGACTGGCAACTTGCCCAGGGGCAAACGATTGCCATTCTTGATTTCAATCTTTTCTTTTGAGGTAACGACCGTGTCCCCTATTTTCAAACCACTCGGGGCCAGGACATAGCTTTTATCATTGTTTGCGTATTGGAGCAAGGCCAGCCACGCGGTGCGGTTCGGATCGTATTCTATGGCGATGACTTTCGCGGGCTCGTCAAATCGCGTCCGGCGATTGTCAATAATCCGGTAAAATCTCGCACTCCCCCCGCCCCGATGCCTGACCGTAATCCGGCCCTGGTTATTCCGTCCAGAATTCTTTTGCATGGCGACTAACAGATTTTTTTCCGGGCGCTTCTTGGTCAATTCAGTGCGGACAACGCTTTTTGAGAATCGCCGTCCGGGGGTCGTTGGATTGTGCAGTTTGATCGCCATATATTAAAATTATAAACCTTCTTGTATCTCAATTTTTTGCCCGGCTGCCAATGTTATAATTGCCTTTTTCCACGCCTTGGTCCGGCCGGTACTGCGGCCATAGCGGATCCCTTTGCCGCGAACATTGATGATATTCACTTTGATCGGATCAGTGCCGTACAGTTTGCGGATTGCTTTCCGGACTTCCACGCGGTTTGTCCCCGGGGCTACCTGGAAAACATATTGGTTATCCATGCCGAGCAATGAGCCCTTTTCCGTAACTAACGGTTTTATGAGAACCCGATACGCGTTGCCGGTATCCTCCTTGGTAATCTTGGCTTTTTTAACTTTCATCTCTGATTTATCCGGAACCGCCGCAAGCTTGCCGTCCGGAGTCACGACTGTTTTCACTTTTTCAGGAGCCTTTTTCTCATCAGCAACTTTCACCGGTGCCTTTACTTTTTCCGCAGGACCGCCTTTGACCGTGCCTTTTTTCGATTTAAATGCGTCAAAAATTCCCATAAATGCTTATTTCAGATAAGTCTTAGAGATGACTTCCAGACTTGCCTTTGGCATCAGTAATGTCTCGCGATTCAGCACGTCGACGACATTAAGGCTGTCCGCGTTGATGGTCTTGATAAACGGGATGTTCCGGGTCGATTTGATGATCAGCTGGTCGGCTTTTGGCAGCGCCAATAAAATTGTTTTTTTTAACGGCAATTTGGAAATAGATGCCAAGAAATCCTTTGTCTTGATGGCTTTTTGCGCCAATGAATCGATAATGACGATATTCTTCTCGTTCGCGCGATCAGTGAGGGTCATGAATAGCGCCTGACGCCTGGCTTTCTTGTTCATTTTCAACGAAAAATTCCGGTCTGACCGCGGCCCGAACGTGACGGCGCCGCCCTTCCAGAGAGGAGAACGGATCGAACCGTGGCGGGCCCGGCCGGTGCCTTTTTGGCGCCACGGCTTCTTGCCGCCGCCGCGGACTTCTGATCTTGTTTTTGTGTGGGCAATAGCAACGCGTGAATTGGCCAGCTGGGTGCGCACCGCCTGCTGTATCACTTGCGGCTTGACAGGAACGCCAAAAATTTTCGGCTCGAGCGACACTTCCCCCACTTTCACGCCTGTTTTATTGTAAACGGCAGCTTTTGACATAATTATTTCTTTTCTTGTTTTTTGATTTGGGTAGCTTGATCCGGAGTTTTTTTCTCTTCGCTCGGCGGTTGCTCCAGCTTAGCATCACCTGTTGCGGACAGCATCAACATGTTTCCTCTCGGCCCCGGCACCGCGCCTTTTAAAAATAATAAATTTTTTTCAGTGTCAATTTCTACCACTTCCAGGTTATGGACGGTCGTGCGGGCATGGCCCATGTGGCCTCCCATGCGCATGCCCTTGATAACCCGTTGGGGGGCGGTGGCGCCGATTGAACCGGGCATTCGCAGCTGATCCTTATTCCCGTGGGTGGCGCGCGAACCTTTGAAACCATGGCGCTTAACGACGCCCTGGAACCCTTTGCCCTTGGAAATGCCGACAACTTTCACCTTGTCTCCCACCTGGAACACGCCAGCGGTGATCACGTCCCCATTTTTTACACCAGCATCACCATCCACCCTGAATTCTTTCAGAATTTTAACGGCTGGCGCGCCTTTCATCTGCCCTTGCAATGATTTGGCTTGTTTTTTTGCCGTGCCAAACCCAACCTGGACTGCGGTATAGCCGTCTTTTTCCTTTGTCCTGACCGTCACGACCGGGGACGGACCGGCCGTAACCACCGTCACGGGGACGACTGTGCCGTCTTCAGTGAAACGCTGGGTCATATTCATTTTTTTCGCAAGAATATATTTCATGTTGGCAACGTAACTTAAAAACCAGTCGCGCGGTGATGCGCCTGCCAGATATCCCCAAAAACATATGAGGTTAAATACTGGCAAATCGTTATCTAGGGATTAAATCATCGTCTATAAAACTTGAATTGTCATCCCTAGAACCTATCTACCTTGATTGTGATAGATATATCAGCTGTATAAACTACATCTTGATCTCAACATCAACGCCGGCGGGCAAATTCAGGCTCATCATGGCATCAATTGTTTTAGGCGTTGGGTTGATGATGTCAATCAATCGCTTATGGACGCGCATTTCATACTGCTCACGGGCGTCCTTATGGACAAATGTGGATCGGTTGACCGTATATCGTTTCTTTTCAGTCGGCAACGGGATCGGCCCTTTTGTCTGGGCGCCGGTCCGGACAGCCGTATCCAAGATAGTCCGGGTGGACTGGTCAATGATTTTATGATCATACGCCCGGATACGGATGCGGATCCGCTGTTGCACTTCCTCGACGCCGTTTCCCGGCGCTGGAGCAGCCTGTACTTCTTCGTCTGTGTTGTGAGGCAGTTTTGCCATGTTATGTAGTACCTTGGTTGGTAATAAGCAATGTGGTGCGGACTCTCTTTTTTAGAAAATCCCAGACACCAATCTGGAATTTTCTGTAGTACTTATTTTATTTAAATATTTTAGTTACGACTCCGGCTCCGACCGTATGGCCGCCTTCGCGGATAGCGAAACGCTGCTGATCTTCCAGCGCGACCGGTACGATGAGCTTGACCTTCAGCTTGATAGTATCGCCAGGCATGACCATTTCTGTTTTCTCGGGTAATTCAACTTCACCGGTAATGTCAGTCGTTTTAATGTAGAATTGCGGCTTATAGCCCTTGAAAAACGGGGTATGGCGGCCGCCTTCTTCTTTGGTCAGGATATAAATCTCGCCCTCAAATTCAGTGTGCGGGGTGACGCTTCCTGGCTTGGCAATGACCTGGCCGCGCTCGACATCCTCTTTTTTCGTGCCGCGAAGCAAGATGCCGGCATTATCACCGGCCCGGCCCTCATCCAATGACTTGTTAAACATTTCGATGCCCGTGACAACGGTTTTTACCGTTGGCTTGATGCCGACAATTTCGATTTCATCATTCAGCTTGACCATGCCGCGTTCAATCCGGCCAGTCACGACTGTGCCACGGCCTTCGATGGAGAAGATGTCTTCAATCGGCATCAAAAAAGGCTTATCTACTTCACGTTTTGGCTCGGGGATGTTCTCGTCAAGTGCTTTAACCAATTCCATGATCGCATCCTGATACTTGGCATCGCCCTCAAGGGCTTTTAGCGCAGAACCCTTGATAACCGGGATCGTATCGCCAGGATATTCGTATTTCTTGAGTAAATCGCGGACTTCCACTTCAACGAGATCGATCAATTCTTTGTCATCGACCATATCGACTTTATTAAGGAATACGACAATATACGGCACGCCGACTTGGTGGGCGAGCAGGATGTGTTCTCGGGTCTGGGGCATGGGGCCGTCTGCCGCGGAAACGACAAGGACAGCGCCGTCCATTTGGGCGGCTCCGGTAATCATGTTCTTGATATAGTCCGCGTGGCCCGGGCAGTCGATATGCGCGTAGTGGCGTTTTTCCGTCTCATACTCCACATGGGCGGTCGCGATAGTGATACCGCGCTCTTTTTCTTCCGGGGCATTGTCAATCTGGTCGACTGACTTGGCCTGGGCAATGAAGCCCTTATCCCCCAATGTTTTCAAGATAGCGGCAGTTAACGTTGTCTTGCCATGGTCAACGTGGCCGATAGTACCGACGTTTACATGAGGTTTTGTTCGTTCAAATTTTCCAGCCATAAATCTTAATATTCCTTATTAATTTAAATGCTTATAGATAAAAAAAAGAATTTGCAGATTTGATTATAGCAGTAGGACGAAGAATAAGCAAGGAATTACTGATAAATTTCAACCCAACATCTTAATTACTGCTTATTTTACCGCTTTTAAAGCCTTTTTACGCCATTAAGCCTAGTATTATTCCCTATTTCCCAGTATTTCTTCGATAATTGCCCTGCTCTTATCCCCAGTACTGTGGATAATAACAAGGGCTTATTTCATTTCAAAGGATTTTACAATACTTTCATAATCCTGTCCACTCCCCCTGAGGCTATAGAGTTTTCCATCCTGCTTGAAAAGCACAAGCGTAACGAGTGACCCGTCTTTTGCGCTGCCGCCAGTGAGTCGTTCAGCTGTTTGGCCATTTACCACCTCAGCAGTGTCCGTACTAACTGAAATCGAGTTTTTTACCTGCCCCTCTAGACTATCATCCATGACACTGACGCTAACAGAATTGTCCGTATGGTTTGGATCGTTCAGGATGAGTGAAAAAATCTTATCGGCGCCGCTGCCTGTCACTGAAGTGGTCTTAGCCCAAGCGGAAGGATAGGACAAGGAAAAACCATACTCAGTATTGGAATACTCCTGAAGCGCTGTGGCGGTATTCTGATTGGGGAGAGCGTTCGTGTTGTTCGAGTTGAAATTAATAAGTTCGTTTGCCTGATTCTGGTTACTATTATTTATCGCGGATGCTTGGTTTAAATCCCTGTTTTCATCCAATGTTTCAGTGCGGGTAATAATCCATATGACAGCCAAAGCCAGAACGACAACAACTACCATGACCCAGATCCAGTTACTATTTTTATTACGCCTTACCCCCCGTTCCATATGAAAAAATTATTTTTTCTTCTTAGTGTCCTCTTCCGTCCCGACAATCTGCATGAGGATATTTTTCGGCACTTCCTGGTAGTTAAGAAATTCCATGGAATACGAAGCGCGTCCCTGTGACATTGATCTTAGCGCCGTCGCATACCCGAACATTTCGGCTAACGGGACCTCCGCATCGATAACTTTCATCATCCCCCGATCCCTCATTTCCTTGATGGTAGCCCGTTTGGAATTCAGGTCGCCAATGACATCGCCCATTGATTTTTCGGGCGTTACGACTTCCACTTTCATGATCGGTTCAAGCAAAATCGGACTGGCTTTCTTGGTAGCCGACTGCAGTGCCATCGAACCGGCGATTTTAAAGGCGGATTCTGACGAGTCGACTTCATGATACGAACCGTCAAGCAACGTCGCCTTCACATCGACCATCGGGTAATGTGCCAGCACGCCGCGATCCAGTGCCTCTTTGATGCCTTTATTAATAGGCAGGATGTATTCTTTCGGGATATTCCCGCCCTTTACCTCATCAACAAATTCGTATCCAGCCCCGCGATCCATCGGCTCAACGCGAATCACGCAATGGCCATACTGGCCGCGGCCGCCGGACTGGCGGATATACTTGCCCTCTGCTTCCGCAATGCCTTTGATAGTTTCCTTGTAGGCCACCTGCGGCCGGCCGACGTTCGCCTCGACTTTGAATTCCCGCTTCATCCGATCAACGATAATTTCCAGGTGCAGTTCGCCCATGCCCCAGATGACCGTCTGGTTCGTCTCCTCTTCGGTCCGGATTTTGAACATCGGATCTTCAGCGGCCAGCTTGGCGAGGGCCATGCCCATCCGTTCCTGGTCAACTTTGGTTTTTGGCTCGATGGCGACGGAAATGACCGGATCGGGAAACGTAATTTTTTCCAGTATTAAAGGATTGTTCGGATCGCATAAGGTATCGCCGGTGGTGGTATTTTTCAATCCGACCGCGGCCGCGATTTCACCGGAATATACTTCACTGACATCCTCCCGATGATTGGCATGCATCCGCAATATCCGGCCGACCCGCTCTTGGTTGCCGTTGCTGGCATTGAGGACGTATGAACCGGACTTCAATGTTCCTGAGTACACGCGGAAAAACGTCAGTGTGCCGACAAACGGGTCAGTCGCGACTTTGAACGCCAACGCGGCAAACGGCGCATCGTCAGATGCCGGACTTTTTATATCCTCATCACCTTTGGCGGACTTGCCGGTGATCGGAGGGACGTCCAAAGGCGACGGCAGATATTCAACGACAGCGTCCAACAGGGGCTGGACGCCTTTATTT
Source organism: Patescibacteria group bacterium (assembly GCA_043808365.1). Classification (GTDB taxonomy): domain Bacteria; phylum Patescibacteriota; class Patescibacteriia; order UBA10025; family JAHIVO01; genus JBAYGJ01. The sequence continues at coordinate 10,488 of JAZDEZ010000014.1, read as the reverse complement.
TTTAGCGCGGAACCGACCAGGATCGGCATCAGCTTGTTTGTAATAGTTGCCTGGCGGAGGACGCGTTTCAGATCCTCAATGGGGATTTCCTGGTTATCTAAATATTTTTGCAATAGCCCATCGTCCTGTTCGGCGATTTTCTCGATCATCGTATGGCGGTATTCCTTCACCTTTTCTTTCATGTCTTCCGGGACGTCTGTTTCTGCAAAATCCTTCCCCAAATCATCCTTGTATATCGTCGCCCGTTGGGTGAATAAATCAATTATGCCCGTAAAGCTGCTTTCTGCGCCGATGGGCAATTGGATCGGCACGGCGTGCGGGGTCAGACGCTCATGAATCGCCGCCACGTCAGCGTAAAAATCCGCGCCCATCCGGTCCATCTTGTTGATGAAACCCATCAATGGCACGCTGTATTTCTCGGCCTGGTGGAACACGGTTTCTGACTGGGGCTCGACGCCGGCTACTCCGTCAAAAACTATAAAACCGCCATCGAGCACGCGCAAACTGCGCTGGACCTCAACGGTAAAGTCGATATGTCCGGGCGTATCGATAATGTTAATGCGGGAGTCTTTCCAGAAACAAGTCGTCGCGGCGGAGGTGATGGTGATGCCGCGCTCCTTTTCCTGCTCCATCCAGTCCATTTCCGCCTCACCCTCGTGCACTTCGCCGATCTTGTGCTTCTTGCCGGTATAAAAAAGTATCCGCTCTGAAACGGTCGTCTTGCCGGCATCGATGTGCGCGATAATGCCGATGTTGCGGGTGTTTTCTAGGTTATACTCTCTAGGCATAAATATTGATTACGAAATTACGAATTAATACGGATGTACGAATTATTAGTTAGTATAAGTTTAAAATCCTTTTATATTTAATTCCACTACTGGTAAAATTTGCAATAATTCCCAACTGAAGCTTTGTGGCTTTTAAATAAGCATAAACTTGGTCAATATCCCTCTTCAAAAAACGATTACCGCGCTTTAACTCCACAATGACCTTGCGATCTATTAAAAAGTCCAAAATATAGTGACCGATATTTTGGTTACGGTAAAGCATTTTCACGCTAATTTGCTGGGAAAAACGCAAACCTACTTGGCGCAAACGAACAACCACTGCTCGCTGATAATATTTTTCCTGGAAACCCGGCCCCAACTCATTAAAAACATCGAATAAGATACCTATTATTTGATAGCTTAACTCCGGATAGATAAGGTCTTGCTTTTGTAAACGAGTCATACCTAGTATTCGTATATTCGTAAAAATTCGTACATTAGTATACGTTACTTAAGCAAAGTGAGCGAAGGCGCGGTTAGCCTCGGCCATGCGATGGACATCCTCCCTCTTCCTGATGGCATCGCCCTGCTTCTGCGCCGCGTCCATCAATTCACGGGCCAATTTAAAGTCCATTGGCTTGCCTTTCTTTGCGGTCGCGGCCCCGATTATCCACCGGAAAGCCAAAGCTAATTTCCTATTCCCCTTTACTTCGATGGGGATCTGGTAATTAGCGCCGCCAACACGCCGGGATTTGACCTCGATGATCGGCGAGACATTGGCGATGGCCTGTTCAAAGACTTTAAGCGGTTCCTGTTTTGTTTCGCGGCCGATAATATCCATCGCCCCGTACACTACCTGCTGGGCGATTGTTTTCTTGCCTTTCCGCATGATTGAATTAATGAATTTTGCCAATACGATGTTATCGTATTTCGCATCGCCGGCAATAGTTCGTTTGGGCGCTTGTTTGCCTCTCATAGTATATATGTTTGATTACCACCAATTATTTTCACGAATTGCACTAATCCTCAATCAGAAATTTTTGTGAAAATGCATTAGTGTGATTAGTGATTAATTATTCACGGTTTTATTACAAATTAACTTGGTCGCTTGGTTCCGTATAAACTTCGTCCCTGCTTGCGGTCAGCGACGCCTTGGGTATCATAGACCCCGCGGACAATATGGTACCGGACGCCGGGCAAATCTTTGACGCGGCCGCCGCGCAGAAGGACAATGGAGTGTTCCTGCAAATTATGCCCGACGCCGGGGATATAGGCGGTCACTTCCATGCCGTTTGACAGCCGGACGCGGGCAATTTTCCGCAACGCGGAGTTGGGCTTCTTGGGGGTGGTGGTAGTAACTTTGACGCAGACGCCGCGCTTAAACGGGCTGCCTTTCGGCAATTGGCTCCGTTTCCGCTGGATAGTATTCAATACCGGCTGGAGGGCTGGCGTCTTTGATTTATACGCGCCCGTGGTACGCGAGTGGCGGATTAATTGGTTGACTGTTGGCATAAGGATAGTAATAAAAAGATTAGGCGGCTAGAGAAGGCTACAAAGGAAAAAAGGCAGATAGGACAGCCCGATAATCGTCTTTAGCCTTCTTGAGCCTTCTGGAATTATATAAATAAAAAAGTATCTTTAGACGATACCCGGGTTTAAACCCAGCATAACATAGACCATCGAAAAATGTCAATAAGTCCTGTCATTAGCCAAAAATCCTAACGGCTAAATTATATAACGTGCTGATCATAGCCGAAAAGAGCGATCCTCCGACCACCACGAATATCAGCAGGATCCACGGCCCATACATTTCCAGGCGCCTGACGTAATCCTGGAAACGGTACGGAATAACCGCATACAACAATTTTGAACCGTCTAACGGAGGAAATGGCAGCAGGTTGAATATCGCCAGGACAAAATTGATTTCTATCATTATCAGTAAAAACGTAGTGAGCAGATTATCCGATCCAATGACATTATTGGCAACGAGGATTTTCAATAAAAAACCAAAAATGACGAAGCTGACCAGATTTGATGCCGGACCGGCCAAAGAAATGAGCACCGGCCCCCATTTCTGGTGCTTGAGGTTGTAGGGATTGAACGGGACCGGACGTCCCCATCCGAAGCCGGCCAAAAGCAGGACAATGGATCCAATCGGATCCAGGTGTTTGAGCGGGTTCAGGGTCAGGCGGCCCTGGTCAGCCGCGGTATGGTCGCCTTCCCGATACGCGGCATAGGCATGGCTGAACTCGTGGACGGTGATGGCATAGACGATCCCGACCAGCCAGGCAATGAGCAATTGGGGCTGTGAGAGAAGACTGAGCATAATTCCATTGACATTAACCGGAAAATAAAGTACGCTTATTATAATCAAAAATAATTATATTTTCAACCTATGTCTAGAATCTGCGACATTTGCGGACGCGGCGCTTTGACTGCCCAGTCGCGCAGCCATTCCAACATTGCCACCAAAAGGCGCCAGCAAATCAACCTGCAACAGGCCCTATACCACGGTCAGCGGGTCAAAGCCTGCGCCAGCTGCATCAAGACATTGACAAAACAAGCCAAGGGATAGAGTAAGATCAAAAAAATTTTAAAAAATCCCGTTCACTTGAGCGGGGATTTTTTTATGACAGAAAGACCTTAAAAAAATTAGGAAAGTCTAAAAAGTTTAATACGTTTAAAACGTGTTAAGTACACTGATTTTATTTATTTAAATTTTGGCTGATTGAACGAATGAGGCCATTTACCAAGGCTCCAACTTTTTAGATCTTCCTCAATTTTTCTGATAGTTGTCATTAAAACAATATACGTACCAGCTTATCAAACAAACTACCCTCAAATTAACTTCCCCTACCAAATACTTCACAACCTATTAAACGTTTTCAACTTGTTAAACTGTCTTGCTTTATTTCCCGAACCGCCTCTGCCTTTGCTGATATTCAAGCAGGGCGGCGTCCAGATCTTTTTCGCCAAAATCCGGCCAGAGCGTCGGGGTGAAGTATAACTCGGAATACGCCGACTCCCACAGCAAAAAACCGGACAATCGATGTTCACCAGAAGTCCTGATGATCAAGTCTGGATCCGGCATTTCGGCTGAATACATATTCTTACTGACTACAGACTCCGTAATCTGGGCTGGCGACAATTTTTTCCCGATAATGGATTTTATGGCATCGACGATCTCCGCCCGTCCGCCGTAGTTTAAGGCCATATTAAAAATACATTTCGCATTTCCCTTGGTCAATTCAACCGTTTTTTTAATTTCCCGCTGGATCACGTCCGATAAACCATTAATCCGACCGATTACGTTATACCGGATACCTTCTTGGTGCAATTTATCCACCTCATTTTTTATAACCTGTAAAAAAAGTTTCATTAGGTATTTCACTTCCGTGGGCGGACGGTCCCAATTTTCCGTAGAAAAAGCAAATACTGTCAGGGCTTTTACGCCTTTTTTCACGCACCACCTCAATGCCGTCCGGACATTGTCCAATCCGCGGCGGTGCCCCTCAAGCAATGGCAGTCCATGGGCCCGAGCCCAGCGGCGATTGCCGTCCATGATGATGCCGATGTGATTTGGGATATCCATATGTGTGATTACCAGTATTACCCAAATAAAAGGATTAATCAAGTAAAAAAGCAGGTCCATCATGGACCTGCCGGCGAGAAATAGATGAAATTAATTTGTTTGTTTTTTTGTGCTATCCCCCCTTTCTTTTATTTTCCGATTGTTTACAGAATATAGTATTGCGGGTGCACTGTTTTATCCAGTGCACTATGTATTATCAACCTAGCATGATTACCTGTCAATTCGGATATGCACAGTCATGCCATAACCCAAGGCCAGCAAAAGAGATATTTTCGGATTACCAACCATAACTCTTTGAAAAAAAAGAAGACGCTATTAATTCAGGATATCTTTTTTCTTGGCTTCGTACTCTTCTTTGGTGATTTCGCCCTTGGCATACCTTTCATTTAAGATTTCCATCGCCGCAACAGAAGCGAATTCGTAACCACCGACACGCTGGACAAGGCCATAGCCGCGCCGGCGATCTCCGGCCGGAGTTGCCAACCGAACATCGGATAAAAAACTCCAGCTGCGAGAGGAATGCCCGCTACATTGTAGACCAGCGCCCAAAAAAGATTTTGGACGATTTTTCGGAATGTTGCCCGTGCCAAATCAATCGCCCGGACAACATCATTGAGGTCATTTTTTACCAATACGATTTGCCCGGTTTCCAGCGCTACATCAGTGCCGGAGCCGATGGCGATGCCAAGGTTCGCCTGTGCCAATGCGGGAGCATCATTAACCCCGTCACCGACAAACGCCACTTTTTTCCCCTGGGCTTGGAATTTTTTCACTTCATTCGACTTATCTTGCGGCAGTACTTCCGCAAAAACATGTTTAATGCCAAGAAGTCGGGCTATCGCTTCGGCAGTCCGCCGGTTATCGCCGGTCAGCATGATCACTTCAATTCCTTTTTGCTCCAAACGTTTCAACGCTTCCGCAGTACTGGACTTGACTGTATCGGCTACAGCTATCCAGCCAAATAATTTTTTATCACGGCCAACCAGCATTACTGTCTTCCCGGAGTGTTCCAGTTTTTCAATGGCTAAGGCCGCAGAAGAATAATCAACTCCCTCTTTCTCAAACAGCTTCCTATTGCCGATAATAATGCGTTCATTTCCGATTGACCCCTTCACTCCGTGACCAGGAATGGCGGTAAACTGGTTCACGTCAGGCAATACAACACCGTTTTCCTTTGCGCTCATGATAATCGCTTCAGCCAATGGGTGCTCTGACTGCTTTTCGAGTGCGGCCGCCACTTTTACAACTTCAGTTGAATTTTTTCCATCCACTGTACCAACATCAGTCACAGTCGGCTTCCCAGTAGTCAACGTCCCAGTCTTATCAAAAATGACGACGTCAATCCTACGTGCCGCTTCCAGCGCTTCACCACCCTTGATTAAAATTCCTCGCGAGGCGCCCAAACCAGTGCCAATAATGATTGCTGTCGGCGTAGCCAAGCCAAGGGCGCATGGACAGGCGATCACCAGTACTGCCACGAATGCCAACATGCTCGGGACAAACGGCTGTCCGGCAATAATAAACCATATTAAAAACGTCACAACCGCTATCCCGATGACTACTGGTACAAAAACTGCCGATACTCTGTCGACAAACCGCTGGATCGGCGCTTTTGATGCCTGTGCTTCCTCCACCAGCTTGATAATGCCTGAGAGCAACGTTTCAGACCCGACTTTAGTTGCCCGGAAAACGAGTGACCCGTTTTTGTTGATTGTACCGCCAATAACTTTATCACCAGTATTTTTTTCAACTGGAATACTTTCGCCATTTACCATGGATTCATCGACTGACGAATTCCCATCAGTGACTTTACCGTCTGTGGGAATTTTTTCACCTGGCTTGACGCGAATCAAGTCACCCACATTCACCTGTTCCAAGGGCATTTCTATTTCCCGCCCGTCACGGATAACCAGCGCTGTTTTTGGCGCCAACCCCATCAGTGCCTTGATCGCTTCGCCAGTCTTGCCTTTGGCGCGAGCTTCCAGCCATTTCCCCAGTAATACGAAGGCGATTAAAATACTGCTGACTTCAAAATACACCTCACCGGGGACAACTTCGAACACGACTAGCAAGGAATACAGGAATGAAGCGCTCGTCCCGATGGCGATCAGGCTGTCCATATTGGCAGTATTGATTTTCAGAGAACTCCAAAAACCGCGATAGAACTGCCACCCGGCCCAGAACTGTACCGGTAAGGCAAAAAACAACTGAAACCATTCACGAAACGGTATTTTTTCAATCATGGGGAAGACTTTCATGCCCATGCTCAACACCAAAACAGGCACGGCCAGAACCAAGCTGATCAAAAACTTCTTTCGTACCGCCTGAAGTTCATCGGCTTTTTTCTGTTCTTCGATGGCCTGTGAGGCCGCATCATCCAGGAATTCGACGGCACCATATCCGGCCGCCTCAACGTTGTTGACGAGGTTTTGCAAGGATGTTTTTACCGGCTCAAATACGATATGAGCCCGCTCTGTCCCATAGTTGACCGAAGCCTTAATCACACCTGGCGTTTTTTTCAGACGGCGCTCGATGAGCTGCGCGCAGCTGGCGCAATGCATGCCACGAAGAGATAAAATTATTGTCTTGTTCATAAGTAATTTAATCAGTATAAATTACGCACCGGCTCGTCCCGCCCCATATCCACGAGTGAAACGAGTGTGGTACGGGGTGCATGCCACGAAGAGATAATGTTCTTGTTTTATTCATACGTTTCACTCCTCAACTTGATAATGGCCGGCATTAGCGACTTCCTTTTTCAACTGATTGAAATCAAGGCTGTCATCATGATCGACTTCTGTTTTGCCGTTCTGCGAATCAACGGTCACGGCCGTAATTCCCGGAACATCTTTAATCACGTCCTCGAGTAATTCCTTGCATCCGGAGCAGTGCGTGCCGTTGATGATAAATGTTTTATGCATAAAGTTTGATTTAATTATTTATACAGTTCATGACTAATGGGTCACAGGAGTCTGTTGGCGGCGTTCCGGATATTACCTTGAATGCCGCCCCTGGCGTGGTCATGCCCATAGTACAGCTAAATCCAAGGTTGCCGGCTTCAGTCGGCGTAAACGTTATTTTTTTAATTCCGTCCTTCGGCAAGAACTGGGTTATTTTAAGTTTTGGGACGGTTATTGCCTGGGCGCATCCGGCGGCCTGACTGGCATCAATTTGCCATTCCACTGGCATGTTGGCATACACAGTGACATTGGCTGGCTGATATTCATAACCAACAATTTTCATCTTTACTATCTGGACTCCATTAACGATCTGTACATTAGGATCACGATACGGGACACCTGTCTGGGCGACTTGCTGTTCACCGTCTGTCAAAGGCGTGTTTGGTGTATTTTTTTTCCCCAACCCGGCCAATACGATCCCATTTGAAATGTTAAAGATGCCGATCAGTACTACGACAACCGCGGCGAATTTCATGAAGTATTGCTGGAATTTACCTTTGGCAAAACTTAAAATGGCACTCAATGACATCAATGCCGGTAATGTTCCGAGTGCGAAAACACCCATGGTCAGCATGCCAGTGAGCCAATCGCCTTTTGAAAGGACATAGAGCTGGAGCGCTTGAGTAAATCCGCAGGGCAGGAAAAAAGTCAGCGCGCCGAATACAAATGGCGCAACCTTGTTTTGTTTGCCCTCTGCCGCGTTGTAAATGCGGTGCGCCAGCGCTTTCGGCAGGCGCGGCTGGAACCTGGTCAGCCAGGGAAAAATGTTTAACATCTGCAAACCAAGAATCACCATGACCAGACTTACCAGTATTGTTAAGGCACCATTCCATTGCGCAGAAAGCGATAATGTCGAACCGATCGCGCCAACAACCCCGCCAAGAAACATGTATGAAACAATACGGCCGATATTGAAAAACAGATGCGGCTTAAATCGTTGCCGTCCGCTCTGACCCTGGTGTTGTTCATTGAACCTGGCTGCTACGGATAATAACAAACCCCCAGTGACTGCCATACACGTTGAAACCGCCGCCACTAAACCGATGCCAAAAACCAGCCAAAGGCTCATGGTCTCATTCACGCCGAAGTCATTCGGTAAAAGATGCAAACGCCGCAGCAGTAAAAACAGTGCCACTACTATCACCACTATCATGCCAAGTTGTCCGTAATCACGCCAATTCTTCGGTTTTTCAATAAAGCCTGCTGATCCGGATACCGTATACCCTTCATTCCTCACGGCCCTATCCAAATCCTCAATTGATACCGGCGTGTCATATTCAACGTCCGCCCGCCCTCGCGCCAAGCTGGCCGCAACCCTTTTTACCCCTGGGACTTTTTGAAATTTCCTTTCGATCAGCGTCTCACAGGCTGCGCAATGCATCCCTAAAATTTTAACTACCATTTTTTTATCCATAAAGTTGGTGATTTTTAATAGTCCTATTTAAACGGCTCGTCCCGCCCCGTACCCACGAGTGAAACGAGTGTGGTACGGGGTGCATCCCTATAATTTTAACTACTATTTTTTTATTCATAAGTCAGTAAGAATTATTTAAGACAGCAAAACACTTGCGGCCAGACGTACTCCTGTTCAAATAATATTAAACAGGCCTGTTGAGCGCAAGAACTAAATGGCGATCGGGTAGATTTTTTGATGGAGTAAGCCCTGGCTGAAAATGCGCCGAAAATATCCAAATAACGGGATGTCTGGACTCTGAAGAAAATACCTGAAAAGCTTAAACCGCCAAATGTCTTGGATAGTCCGGTCAAAAAATAATCTCAAGCTAATAACCGTAAATAATAAAAGAATGAGGCCTATCCCAAATCCGTCAGGGACTGCCGCGGAAAACATCTGCACCCAGCTCCTGACATGGTCGGCCACAGTCATCGGGCACATGCTCTGTCCGTCCCGCATATACGGGCAATGCGCCATCTCACCCTGAGCCATGCTCATCGCGCCAAAGCTAGGCAGTAAAAAACTAAAGGCGACAAAAATAACAATCAGCGCGGAACCGGCTATTGCACATAATCGTCTATTCAGTTGTGATATATATAAAAAGTTACTAAATTTCATTGCATTCGGCAGTATAGCATATTCACCGATGACTTTCAAGTCCAACGGCCTTGGACCGGCTTGTTTATGTATCGCCGTAAAATCAACAAACCGAATTACTCTGTTTGACAATTCCCGGCTATTATTCTAACATTATCCTATTAAAATCGAACATTTAAAAAAGGAGGTACGCGTGACAGTTGTCGCCTTTCTGATAAGCGATAAAATTCGCGATTCAATAATTAAGGGGGCTGGTACCAGTTTAATCGTTTTTCTCTGCTACTTGGGTTTCTATAAACTGCACCTATCCGGCGCTGGAGATTTATACACGCCGATCGAATTCTGCTCTTTCTTCTTTCCTTTATTGGCCGTATTAATCGGGCTTGGCACGTCCTATTACGCCCCGAGTATTAAGAGTACTGCTCATTTCATGATTGGTTTTCTGCTGGTTGCCTTTCTCACTTTAACTATTATTATCGGTCCAATAGCCGCTTGTCAAATCACATGCAGTTCCTTTGCATGCCTGTTCCTGGGCACATTTCTTTCGCACTATATTCTTTATATGTAAAAAACAAATTGCCACGTCCGAAACCGCTTCGGACGTTTTTTTATAATAATATTTATTGAAAGCCAAGCGAGCCGAGGGTTTTTACGCCTGGAGAAAATCTCCCTAGGCGCACTTAATTGACAGATTCCAATGAACAATGTACTTTTAAATAACGAAAATAATCAAACAAAAACAGTCAAAGGAGGATTTAAATCATGCTGGTAACTGCCATATTTATTGTTTTAGTCCTATTGTATTTTGCCACAAGCTATTGCCTTACTGTTTTCTTTCGCTATCTAGGAGGATACTATAAGTTCGGTCAGCAACCGAAGACTAAATAGCAATAGATTAAGTCTTATCAGCCTCCGAGCGCAACTACTTGCCCCGTACATGAACGAAGTGAATGATACGGGGTCAATATTTGCGCTCTTTTTCAACCACTGCCGACTGGAAGTCGGCAGACTGCCTAAGATAAGAAATAAGACTGAAGTCTAGGGGCTCTCCACCCGAAAGGCGTCCTCGCCCTCCTGGCCTTCGAAATGGTGCTCAATATACTCCTGGACCATCTTGGC
>JAZDEZ010000013.1:0-22171 GCA_043808365.1 Patescibacteria group bacterium | reverse complement strand
CGTTAATATTAAAACGCCCTCTCGAAATAAAAGAGGCACGGATAAACATTCTTACATTCTTAAGAATGTTCAAACGACCCTGAACACTAAAAATCAACGCTCGCTTAACCTACCCCGTTGGCTAACGGGGTTCGTGCGAATGCCCCTGTGACAAGACTTTGATTTTTGAAAATTTACCCTGTCAGCTTACTTATTCATAAAAAAACCGCTTAAGTGCGGTAAAAATTATTTTGACATCCTATTTAATTTGAGAGTATTGAATTATTCAACGCTTTCAATTTGTGGCGGCTCTTCTCGGTGAAAATCTTTTCTCCTGAAAAAACTCACGACCGAGCTGATAAAACCGATGATGACTCCCATGGCGATGGAAAAAGGCAGACCCAAAAAAGTGAATACCGCGTGCACGGAAAAGTCACTGTACCTATTGCCGGACGCTACGGTGTACATCTTGAACGGGCTATGAACAACCAGCTCCGTGACCACCATGACCAGGCAAAAAATAAGAAGATACATCACCGGATACACGAAAAGCTTCAGCGTCCGGCGATCCTTTTCGCGGTTCGAAACCAATAAAGCGATGGAAATGGCCAATGCCACCGGAATTCCCCACATGCCGACAATGCCAACCGGATAAAAACCCACCGTGCGCGAGCCAAGGTCATAAATGCCGGGAATATACAATAATATCCCTGCAATAACCGCGGCTCCCAGCGCGGTAAAAAGATACATCTGCCTGTTCGTCGTGACCATATAGCTTTAGGATACTGCTATAAATATTAAAAATCAACACCGCCGAAGTGCCATCCTGAAGAGCCTGAACAACGTAAGGGAGGCGTGAGGATCCTATTATTTTCAGTACAGAAATTGCCACGGCCTCAAAAAGTTCGGCCTCGCCATGACAGATGTCAGTGGCGGCTTATTTTCTTATTTATCTTTGATATTTTTTATAAATATTTGAGTTTTTATATTTGATTTTTTAAATTAATTCCCCCACTCCGGCCCCTGGCGGACAAGCAACTCGCTGGCTTTCTGCGGCTCTGCCATCAATTCTTTCACGATTTTCTCAGTGCGTGCCCCCTGGGAACCTTTGACCAAAATAATATCGCCAGTTTTGATCCGTTCCTGGATAAATTTACCAGCCTCGATTACATTACCAAACTCAAACACGCCTTCCTCAGGCAAACCCGCAGTCCTGGCAGTACTGGCAATAATTCGTGCCCGGTTACCGACTGTGACTAGGACATCAGCGACCGGCGCTACCGCCTCACCCACTTCCTGATGCCCGGCCTCTGTGTACTGGCCAAGCTCAAGCATGTCGCCGAGCACGACAAACTTTCTGCCGGACACTTTCAATTTATCCAACACCTTCAGCGCCGCTTTTACAGCCATCGGCGAAGAGTTATATGAATCATCGATGATTGACGTGTGCTTGATGCCGGCCAGCAATCTCATCCGGCCCGGCGGTGATGCGTAATTTTTCAGCGCGGCTGAAACGTCAGCCAGGTTCATGCCAAAAGACAAGCCGGCGGCGGCCGCAGCCAAGGCAATGTACACCTGGTGCTCGCCCAGCACGGACGGCAAAAAGACCGGCACGATTGAGCCTTGGTACATTATTTTAAAGCTTAATCCCTTGATCTGCACGTCTACCCACGGGTCTGCCGACGGGCCGGCGGAAACATCAACTTCTGCGGCACGGATATCAGCCGTCTCGCTAAAACCGAATGTCATAACCCGCGCCCGTATTTTTTCCCGAGCTGACATCACCAGCTGGTCGTCGGCATTCAATACCGCCGTGTCGTCCTTTTTCAGATGCATGACGATCTGGTGCTTTTCCCGGACCAGCTTTTCCATTGTTCCAAATAATTCCAAATGAACCGGGCCCAGTGCCGTAATCACGCCAATACGGCAAGGCGCCAATTGAGTCAGGTATTTGATATCACCGGGCTTGTCCGCGCCCATTTCCAAAACAAGTATTTTCGGATAACTGCCACTCTTCCATATCAGCAGGCATATCGCCTGGCAAAACACCCGCAGCCAAGCGAACGGATTCTTATGGCCGGATTGCGCCCCAATAATGGATAATGGCACGCCTATTTCATTATTGTAATTCTTGATATTTTTTCGCACGCGGAATTTCGACGATAACACCGTGGCAATCGCCTCTTTCGTGGACGTCTTGCCCACACTGCCAGTGATGCCGACAATCTGCGGCTGGTACCGTATTAAAATCCACCGCGCCAGTATCCGCAGCTTCCACTCAAGTATTTTCTTTATCAAGTTTATCATTACTATAATTCTTTCTCTCAATCCCTTATTACAGATTACTAGTTACAAGTTACTTACTACCCCCATCATTCTACCGTTTCCTGCGGCGGGATGCCATAGTAATTCAGCATGAACTGCGCCAAGGTGCCGAATAACGGCGCGGCTGTCGATTCCGCCCACTGCACGTCTCGCGGCTTGTCAATCTTCACGCACATGACGAAAACCGGGTTGTCCACCGGCGCAAAACCGCAAAAACTTCCAATCGTCACATCCGTCTCATACCCCGGACCATCAGATCGGGGGATCTGGGCCGTACCGGTTTTGCCCGCAACAAAGTAACCGGGCACGCCAGCCTGTTTGCCGTGGCCGTTGCGCACGACGTTCACCATCATGGCGCCGACAGTAGTTGCCGCTTTTGACGATACGGCCTGGCGGATCATGGTCGGCTCTACCTTCTGCACAAACCCGTCCGCCTGCCGGATTTCATCAACTATATACGGTTTCATCAATTTCCCGCCGTTTGCCAGTGCGCCAAACGCCGCGGTCATTTGCAATGGCGTCACGGAAATGCCCTGGCCAAACGCCGCGGTCGCCATATACAGGTCCTGATGCTTCGCTAGAGATGAAATGTCGCCTTGGGCCTCTGAATTCAATTCCAGGCCGTATTTTTCCCCAAACCCGAATTTTTTCACGTACTGCTCAAATGTTTCCGGCCCGATTGATCTCGCGGCGAATATCGCTCCCGTGTTCAGCGACTTTTCCAGGACCTGGGTCATGGTCTGTACGCCATTCGCCTTGCCATCCGAATTTTTTATCGTATACTTCCCTATCTTCACTTCCCCGGTATCAGTGTATGTCGTGTCAGGCGCCACCTTGCCCTGGTCCAATGCCGCCGCCATGGTAAGCGGCTTGAAAATCGAGCCGGGCTCATACACATAAAAAGTCGCGGGGTTGATGAACGTATTGATATCTTCAGTTTCGCTGTATTTATTCGGGTCAAAGTCCGGATTGCCGCACATCGCCTTTACTGCCCCAGTGGCCGGATCCATGATGATCAAACTGCCGCCGTCCGCCCCGTGTTTTAGCACTTCTTCGTCCAATAACTTACAGGCTTTATATTGGATCGTATGGTTAATGGTCAGGACAAGGTCGTCTCCATCCTTGGCTTCTTTCAGCAATTTCGTGCCAAATGTGATCCACCGGCCTTGGGCGTCCTTTTCTGCCTGCAAGAACCCGGCCTCGCCCGCCAGTTCTTTTTCCCAATACGCTTCCAGGCCGTATTGGCCGACTGACTTGGTCAGGTCATGCCCGACAAAGCCGAGGATATGGCTGCCGATATTATTCTCCGGATAGTACCGATATAATTCTTCCTGATACTGGATGCCGGCTAAATTCATGCCTTTCAGCTCCTGCACGACGTCTTTCGCCACCCGTTTTTTCAAAGGTTCATACAGGTCATTTGGCTTTTGCAGTCGCTCTAATACTTCAGCCTCATCCAATTGCAGGGCAGACGCGATAATCTTCGCCGTTGCGGCCGGATCTTTCACCCGCATTGGCTCGGCATACACCAGATAATACGTTTCATTCGCCGCCAATGGGAATAGCTTAGCCGGGTCATCCTTGTCGCGGACGTATATCTCGCCCCGCTTCGGGAACAGCTTTTCATGGAGCTCATGCTGGTTTGCGGCCAGCGCCTCATAAAAATCATGCTGGAATATCATGATATCGGACAGGCGGACGGCGATCAGCGAAGCAAAGACAAAAATGATCGCGCGGATGACACTGAGGCGATCAAATTTCTTGCTATTCTTATTTTTCGGTTGTGGCAGCCATTTGGCCATAGCCTTTTCGCAAGTCAACTGGACTTAAACACCATTAACGGACCGCGACCGATGAGCCAACAGCCGGCAAATATTCAATTTTTGTGGTTGCGACCATCCCTGACTGCGAACTTGATTGTTCAATGGCAGAAAGCGACTGGATAGCGGCGGCTCGCACTTCCAGCTGCTTATTCTCTTTACCGAGCTGTTCGATCCTATTTTCCAGGCCTTTTATGTCAAACCCGCCAGTCGCCGTCTGGTTCATGTAATATAAATATGAAATTGCCACAGCGGCAATGATAAGCAGGAGAACTACATTCATTCTCCCCCAGTTCATGAACATCGCCGTCCAGGTGGACGAGCGGTTCACGCGGTCCGTATCCCTGAATTTTGTCAGTATGAATTTTGTCATTTTTGTTTATACTTTGGCCGCCACCCGCAAAAGCGCGCTGCGGCTGCGGGGGTTTTTTTGTATTTCTTCTTCTGTCGGTTTAATCGGGTGCTTAGTGATAATTTTAAGCAGCGGTGAATGCCCGCACTGGCAGACCGGCACCTCCGGCGGGCAAATACAGCCCTTCGCCTCCTGCCGGAAAAAATGCTTGACCATGCGGTCTTCCAATGAATGGAAAGAAATGACTGCGAGCCGGCCGCCAGGCGCTAGGATGCCGATGGCTTGCGGCAGGACTTTTTCCAAGTGGCCGATCTCGTCATTGACGGCGATGCGGAGCGCCTGGAACGTGCGCGTGGCCGGATGCAATCCGCCGATCCACGGCACGTCTTTATGCGAATGGAGCTTATCTCTAAAGGCCAGGAGTACGGCCTCAACCAAGTCTTTTGTTTTTGATATTTTTTTGTTTAGACGCGCGGTGATGATGTTTTTTGCGATAGCGTAGGCTAAACGTTCTTCGCCATACTCCTGGATCACTTTTGTAAGTTTGGGAAGGGGCCAGGTATTGACGATATCCGCGGCAGTCAGGTCCTGCCGGGCGTCAAACCTCATGTCCAGCGGCGCGTCTATCTGGAAAGAAAATCCACGAGACTGATCTTCGAGCTCAAGAGAAGATAGCCCAAGATCGAGTAGAATACCGTTAATTTGATGACCTGCGAACCGTTCATTGTATATGCGTTTTATATCGGCAAATGAATCTTGGACTAATGTAATTCGATCATGGAACGTGTTCAGGTTTGCCTGGGCAGTGCGTATCGCCAAACTATCCCTATCCAGACCCAGGAGCTCCCCCCGTGGACCAGTTCGTTCCAAAATCGCTTGAGCATGCCCCCCGCCTCCGATCGTCCCGTCAATAAAATGCTGGTCTGCTTGGGGACGCAAATTATCTATAACTTCGCGTAGAAGTACCGGGACGTGCGTCACGGCCATAGGTTCGTATTAAACGCCTAGTTCACCAAGCGCTTCCGCGATATCCCCGCCGCGTTTCTCCGTGCCTGCCTTATACTTTTCCCACGCGGCAGCGTCCCAAATCTCCAGCCTGTTATATAAACCGGCGACAACGGCATTTTTCCTCACGCCGGCGTATTTCCTTAAGTAATCCGGCAAAATTACCCGGCCCTGCTTGTCTATTTCGCAATCCATGGCTCCGGCCAGCATCAACCGGGCGAAAGCTCGGGTGTTTGCTTTTGAAATCGGCAATTTAGCTAATTTATCGGCTAACTGCTTCCAATCCGTCTGGGTGTACAAAAATAAGCAGTTATCCAGTCCCCTGGTCACTACCGCGCCTTTGGCCAATTCCGCCCGAAACTTGATCGGAATGGCGAGGCGGCCCTTTTCATCAATCGAATGCTGGTATTCACCGATAAACATTGGATTAAATAAAAACTAATGATATTTATTTAAATTTGGGTTATCCCCCTTTCGTCTGACTTATCCCCACTTTTATCCACTTCTCACCCTCTACATCCATTTTACACCACTTGGACGCTTTGGTCAACCACGCGTCAACTGTGCATAACTAGGAAATAACCCCCCTCCCCTGTCAATAAAAAAAACAAGTGAGTCCTATTCACCTGTTTTTAATAAAAAAATAATTATTTTAAGCGTGAATCACCATCCAAAAAGATTACGTATGACGAAATAACGAAACAATAAGAAAAAAGAGTCCGATTAAGGGCTCTTAGGTGAAAAAGAACGAATATAATGAACATTGCTGTTTGCGGCTTGAAAAAGTCGCGATTACTGCGAAATCTAATTTGGGGGTCAGATTTCCGCAAAAAGTCCGTTTATAGGAACGCTCTTTAGGTGCAAAAGTGATATAGATAACTACTCACTGAATAAAGCATAACTCATACAAAAAAGGTTGTCAAATCAAGGCTGGCGAACTCATTACAATTAATTTAGACTTGATATACCCAAACTCTTCTGGATTGGGGATTGTCTGGTTCTAACACAATCTCTTTCAATTCCTTTTCACCGTCAATTTTATCTGCCAGAGTAAGCACCACGGTGCCCGTCCTACATTCTTTTTTTATTTTTGACCACGTTTTATCTAAAACTGGTTTGACGAGAAAAAGATAAATCATATCAGCTCTGGAAATATCTGCGCTAAAAAAGTCCCGGCAGACAAATGCCACTTTTGATTTAATTAGTTTTGCTTTTATCCAAGCATAACACACGTGCAAAGGAGAAAGCTCAAATCCTATAAGTTCCTTGGGATGGTATTTTTCAGCTTCAAATAAAAAATCCCCCTTACCGCAACCAAGATCAAATAAAACAGTATGACTGGTAATACTAACTTCTTTAAAAATAACAGGAACATAACGTCGTGCGGTCGTGACGAATGGTACGTGCGATCGGAAGTATAGAATTACCAAATATAAGAAGTACAGAATCGGCAGAGAAAAAATAATATAGGTCACGAACTTCATAAAGCAACAACTTAAATATATAAAGCATGCCCTGCGCAATTTATTTTATAATAAAAAGGACACAATAGCAAGACTGTTATTGTGTCCCGTCCGGTCCAATTAACCAATGAAGACCGGGCACTTGATTCGATCACAGTTGCACGAGCAAAAGGATCGTCTGCTGCATCCGCTACCGCTATAGTTCGCCTTGAAAGGCATCGTTCTTTCTCCGAGTATGACACTCTTTGAAGAATTAGCCTCTTTTAACGGCGGCACTGTCTTTTGGGGAATGCGACAATCTACACGAGTCATGAATACCTCCTTTCTGGACTCACGCTGCGCTCACGGGCTCACCACTTACATATAATTGGTTCAGAATCTGCACCCCGAGATGCCGGGTGGCCTCGCACTTGAGCAGGTTTGAATAACGATTATCAGGACAGTCGCCTGCGCAATGGTATTTACAGAAACAATCCTGACATTCAGGAAAACTGAAGACGTTGATCGTCTTCAGTTTTTCAAGCTTTGCCTGATCGATCACCGCCTTTCCAGCAGTAAAATCAAACTGGCCATACCGGAAAATATCAGGCGCGTTCTCTCTGGTGCACGCCCAGATCTCGCCTTCGGGAGTGACCGTAAAGCCTGGCGCCGAAATCGCATTGCAAAAAACAGTCTTGATCTGCTCGAATTTTCCCAGGCTCGCATTGCCAATAACAATGTCTTTTGACGCGGCATACGCTGCAATCTCTTGAATTCCAACCGCAAATTCTTCCGCGGACGGCGCAAGATCAAGCGAGACTCCTCGGCCCATCGGATTCAGAGGCTCAAAACCAACTTGCTTACCAGGAAATTCAGTGGCAAAAAAGTCCACCAATTCTTGATAATGCGCAAGACTTAATTTTGAGATCGTCGCCCGTAGCGCGAATTGAAAATCTCTCTCAAGAAAGTACTTGGCGGTTGCAAACACCCGATCGAACGACGGACGACCATTTTTCACCGGACGGTGAACGTTCTGAATAAACGCAGGACCGTCAAACGAAAGCGATACGCTACTAAATTCAGCAATCAGATAATCGGCCATCTGTTTCCCGAAAAACCCATTTACGGCAGTGGTAAAAACCAGCTCTACCCCGATCTTGGCGGCTTCAGCGCGGCACTGATCCACGGCGTATTTAAGCAATGCCGGTCTAACGGTTGGCTCACCGCCTCCCATGAAACTCACCTGGACGAGTTTAGTGCCCGGAAAATCCCTGGCGACCTGCTTAAAGTAGTACTGCGCGATCAGTTTGACGTGTTCCAGTTGCATACTATTGGACTTACCTGTAACACCGGCGTCCGCATGACAATAAATGCATCCCAGAGTGCAATCACGAGTTATGGCGATTGACAAATCAGGCATGCCTTTGGAAAGCTCGGCATGATGGTGTTGAATATTCAGCAGTTCCTTGGTTCTTACGTACTCAAGAGCCGCTTCTTTTTCTTCACTGTCATCCGCCGAAGAGAGAGCCTCGGCTGTCTGGACTGAAACAAGAAACACTGTCATACGCAAAGGCGCATACAACAATCTGAGGGAACTATCGGGAAAGTATTCCACAACGAATAGTTCCTCACCGTTGATAACCATTTCAAACTCCTTTCATTAAATCAATTATCAATGAACATTAATTTACAAATTTTTATTATCTATTAAGAGTTAATAGCACACAACGCCTTATCAACTCTCAATATTAAAACATCTTATACCAAAAGAGGTGTGTTGTCAAGCCGCCGGTCTGCCCAGACGGATACCTTTCGTCGATTACATTGATGTATTCAAAAAAAATGTCTTGCAAGTTAGTAGGGCTTGACTTTCGGTTTTTATTCGGCTATACTATAGATACACGCTTTCCCCTACTCATTACCCACCATACTACTCCGACAAACAACCAGGGAATCGTGCCAATCAGAGCAAAGATAATGCCATACGTTAAAAAATTCGCCAGAACAAAAACGGGGTAAGTCAGCAGCTTAATCGCCTGCCAGGTAATCGGCACTTGCAGCCACTGGTCCAATCCATACATCAGAGCAAAAATGACACCTGCCCCAAACAGGCCAATATATGTATGTTTCAGATCTTCTTTTGAAGGAGCCGTATGCGTACTGAACGCTATCAACAGATAGATACCGACATACGTCTGCCATTGGTTGAACTGGAAGTTACTGACTAGATCCTTGGCATATTTCCAATAATCACCTATATAGTCAACGGACAGTTTGAAAAAATTATGAAAACTTGAAAAATCAGATAACGCCATTTGTACTGAAGTTAACTGTTGCTGGTAGACATCGGGCCATATCCATCGCACCACTACCCACAAGAGCGCAGTCACGCCAAAAAGCGGGGCGATGGAAATAAGAATTTTTTTTACGGGGTGATGCGTCTGCTCATGCTCAACAAACCCAAGGGTTCCGCCTTGGGGATTGAATAAACTTACACGCGTAACCCGTGTAAAAGTAAACAGGCAGGCAGTGAGATGCGATAATTCGTGCGCCACCACTCCAGGCCATGTCAAAATTAGAAAAAATTTTCGTCCGACATGCCTCAGGACCAGCTGGCTCAACAGCCGCGACAATCCGTACAAAACCGCTACTTGTATGAGTAATGGGAGAAATAGGCTGATGATGGCAAGCATATACGTGAGTATATCAAAAATAATAAATAATAGATAATAAATATGATTTAATTTTGTCGATAATTTATTATTTTTTATCTATTATCTTTAATATATTACTTACTATGACCATCATCCTCCCCACCCAAAAGCAAAAAATATTCCAGTTCCTCAAAGATTATATCCGGGAACACGGCTACGCGCCGACGCTTTCGGCCATTGCCAAGCAGTTCAAGGTTTCTTCCCTCGCGACGGTCCACGAACATCTGGCCTTTTTAGAGTCGAACGGTTTCATCAAGCGAGCCGGACGCGACATGGCGATCCCCCGTCTGGACCAAGAATTGGAAAAAATGTCTTCAGTACTGGTGCCGATCGTGGGAGTGATTACCGCCGGCGCGCCGATCGAGGCCATTGAGGACCGGGAAGCAGAGTTGCCGGTGCCTAAAGAAATCGTAAAAAATAAGAACACCTATATCCTCAAGGTGCGGGGCGACTCGATGATAGAAAGCCTGATTGCTGACGGAGATTATGTCATCTGCCAGAAAACCGAATACGCGAAAGACGGCGATACGGTCGTCGCCATGCTGGAAGACGGGACGGCCACGTTGAAAAAATTTTTCAAAACGAGAAGCCTGATCCGCCTGCAACCAGCCAATAAAAAATACAAGCCGCTCTACGCGAATAATGTGGTAATCCAGGGGAAAGTCCTGGGCATCATCAGGAAATTTTAACCAAGACTTACCGCGGTTTAGTGATGTGCGGCGGGTGTCCGTACTGAGGCACTGCTTGGCTTCCGGCTTTGATTTTTCTTAGCTTTTGCAGAGTCCGCTGACCAATGCCTTTTCTCACGTCATACCCCCCTGTGTTAAGTGCCAAAACAGGCTTATGCCAGGCATATCCCAGCGCATCGGCGGTCATGACGCCAATCCGTATTGAAGTAAAACCGCCCGGGCCAACTACCGCAAGGATCCCCGCTATGCCTTTTGGATATACTTTAAATTTTCCCAGCAAACGTTCAATGTTAGGCAGGATTTTTTCTGACTGGGTGAAATGACTGGCAATCTGTTTGATGGCAAGCCACTGGCCATCTGGTTTTGCCAACGCCAGCGTAAAATGTTCCGGACTGGAAGTGTCCAGCAGCAGGTACATATTACTTGGAAAAAATCTTGTCAGTCACGACAATTTTCTTATTCTCGAGGATGTTGTACAGGAACTTATCAGTCAGGTCATTACGGTAGTCGAATTCCTGCCGCGACATGACGGTATATCTGATTTTCCGGTCAAAGTCGCGGTTGAATTTATTGACCAGTCTTTTTAATTTTACGCGGTTTACTTTCCCGACTATCAATATGTCAGTCTGCGAATTCGCATTTCCGGTAAACATGCCAGTCAAAGCCAAATAGGACACTTGGCCGATCAGTTTCAGGTTGGACCCCAAACGGCGTTCCAGGACAACCTGCGACTTGAACATCAAAGCCTGCAGTTCTGGAAAAAGAATGAAGCTTTTATCGACGCGGTAAAACTTTTTCTGCTTTTCCTGCTGGCTGGTGACCAGGCCGATTTTTTCCATGTTATCAAGCTCGCGGCGGACGGAATTTATGCGTTCGTGGATTTTGCGGGTCAGCTCACGCACGAAATAATCGATATCAGGATTGACCAAAAACAGGCGGAGCAATTTGACCCGAGTCCTTGAACCAAAAAGGTGTTCAAGCATAACACACGGTAATTTACATATTTAGCTAACCGTAGTATACTATGGCTACCGAAAACCCGCAAGTGATACGGATTTTATGAGTCATTACACCAGCCTGTTCGATAAGATCGTGATCTACGATCCGGCAAAAAGCCGGTCTGCTTGCCATGTTTTCATTTCGCACCAATCCCCAGCCGAAGAAAAAAGCCTGGGCAAGCTTTTGTTTATCGCCGAAATCGAATCCCGCGACGGAATCAACCTGGATATCATCAACGCCATCCAAAATGAGCTGAAGCACAGCTATTTCAACACTGACGATTTGAATATTGAAACTGCGTTTGAGAAGGCCCTGGAATCTGTCAACCAGAAAATTGCCGACATGGTCGGCGATTACGACACCAACTGGCTGGACAGGTTCAACGCCAGCGCAGCCGTGGTAAAAAACGACCTTATCCATATCAGCTTTGTCGGGCGGACCAATGCCTTCCTCTTCCGGCAGGATAAGATTACGAATATTATCGATACCACCGCCGTCGAACCGCTGACTGAAAAAATCAACCCGCTGAAAGCTTTTTCCAGCGTCATCTCGGGCAACCTGTCGCCAAACGACGTAGTGGTTTTTTGCACGTCATCCCTCCTGGACTACCTGTCCCAGGAAAAATTGAAAAGGACAGTCATGGAAAAAGCCCCGCATGACGCAGTCGCCGTACTGGAAAACATCCTCTCCGAAGGCAACGGACAATCGTCATTTGCCGCCGCTATCATCAAAATTGCGATAGCCAAAGAACTGGTTGACCGGCCGGCAACCGCACTGCCAGCTACCCCACTTCAACAGCCGGCCGGCGTCCCAAACGCTCCCCAGGCATCTATGGCAGAATTGCTGCAAAAACAGGAAAATACCAGCCAAGTCATGACTCCATCCCTCTCCAGATATATCGGTGGAATTTTCCGCAATATACTCGATAATATTTTATATTTTTTACGCGTAAAAATTTTCCGCCAGTCCCCGCGGCGCGTCCGGATGGCAAAAGACTTCCATGATTACCGGCCATCCGGCCAGAGTTCACTAGAACAAAAACACATCGCATCAAGCCTCATTGCTGGGTCTGGCAGACAAGTACGGAGAATTAATACGACGCTTAAAAACCTTGGCCAATCCGTCAAGCATCTGTTTGCCCGCCAAGACGCTGCCCCAGACGCATCTCTCGCATCACATGAACGGCAAACTCTAGCCCAGCGAATGACCCGTCTGGTGCTGGCCATGAAACGCCTCCCAATGGTAAGTAAATTGCTTCTGATCGGCCTAATTATTGTCGCGTTCTTTCTGGCACAGGGCATTTATTCCAGCGCGCAAAACAGGCAGGACAGCCAGCAAAGTTCTGATTACGACCAAAAAATTGCGGCCATTACCAATGATATCAACCGGGCGGAAGCGAACCTGTCTTATGGCGATGAAGCCGGAGCGAAAAAATTCCTCGCTGAGGCAAAAATCCTAATTGACCAGCTGCCGAATAAGACAAAAGATCAGAAGGCAACCATCGACGAATTGAA
Source organism: Patescibacteria group bacterium (assembly GCA_043808365.1). Classification (GTDB taxonomy): domain Bacteria; phylum Patescibacteriota; class Patescibacteriia; order UBA10025; family JAHIVO01; genus JBAYGJ01. Next base: position 9,332 of record JAZDEZ010000013.1, on the reverse strand, counting down.
CGGCAAATTAAACAGTCAGATGGAGAAGACTAAGCATATTGTTGATATCGCCTCCCCCACTTTGGTAGCAGATCTCGCTAAAACTGACAGTACAATTTCGCCAAGAGACCTGGCCCTCGCCGGCACAACCCTCTATACGACCGACGCGGCGAAAAAAACAATCTACGGAATTTCTATAGGTACCAGTGAAGTGAATTCCTGGCCACGCGACGCGGCGGACACGTTTCAATACCTTCTCCCTGAGGGCGCCAACGCGCTTCTCTATCTGAATACGGCCAACGGAGTGGGTGAGTTTTCCGTCCAATCGAAGAAATTTACTGAATTGGCATTTACCGCTCCGGCCGAAATTAACATCAATGGCGTCGCCCTCTATGAAGGCCGCATCTATATGATCGATATCAAGGGCAACCAAATTTATAAATCAGCCCGTGCGGGCAATGAATTCTCGAAACCGGCTTCTTGGATCAAAGACGGTACGAATGTAAGCGACGCCGTCGGGCTAGCAGTCGATGGCAGTATTTTTGTTCTCTATAAAAACGGGGCAGTCTCAAAATTCACCACTGGTGACAAGCAGGCCTGGTCTTTGACCGCCATCGAGCCAGCGCTGGATAAAGCGGAAAAAATATGGACGAGTACCGCCACGGACAAGCTGTATATACTGGACAGCAAAGGCCGCCGAATAGTTGAATTCACCAAAGACGGCAAATTCCTCAATCAATACGCTTCAGCGGCTTTTTCAGCGCTGAAAAATTTCGCAGTAGATCCTACTGCAAAAAAAATGTACGTCCTCAACGGAACGTCAATCTACACGTTCAATCTGAAATAACAGTTTACATAAAAACCCCCGCGCTGGATTTGGCGTAGGGATTTTTATTTATGCGCTGGATATTATTTCAGAACCGCTTGGCCGCCAGCTTCCTCAATTTTCTTCTTTATGTCAGCGGCTTCTTCCTTAGTGGCGCCTTCTTTGATTACCTTTGGCGCGCCGTCAACGAGATCCTTAGCTTCTTTCAGGCCTTTCTGGGTAATTTCCCGGACGACCTTGATCACGGCGATCTTACTGGGGCCGGCCGCGGTCAGCTCGACATTGAAGCTGGACTGCTCTTCAGCGGCTGCTCCGGCAGCGGCAGGAGCCGCACCCACGGCCATGGCCGGCGCCTGGGCTGACACCCCGAACTTCCCTTCCAATACTTTCACCAGTTCGGAGAGCTCCATTACCGAGAGCTTCTCGACCTGCTCGACCAGCGATTTGAATTTCTCCGGAACTTCGACTGTCTTTTGTTCATCTGACATACGCGTATTCCTTATGATTAATTATTTATAAAATTATATTTGGGATTTTACGTCCTTGATGGCATTGAGCGCATACAGCAGGCTCTTCAATTGGTTTGCCAGTACATTCACGAGTCCAGTAGCCGGATAACTGAACAGCCAGACCAATTTCGTAAGCAATTCTTCTTTGGACGGCAAGGCCGCCAGTTGCTTCACGGCTGGCGCGCTGATGAGCCTGCCTTCATAAATCCCGCCGACTAATTTAAGGGTTGGATTCGTTTTCGCGAACATCGACAGCGCCTTGGCCGGCATCACTTCATCGGCGTACCCGAGCGCCATGCCCACACTGCCCGGGATTGATTTCGCGTCAATCGATTCGAGGCCAATTTTTTTGAACGCCACTTTCATGAGCGACTTCTTAGCGACGGTATATTCAATCCCTTGGGCCCGCAAGGCTTTCCGCAGTTCAGACGTGGCCTTCACGTTAAGCCCGTCAAAATTCGTAAAAATGACGGACGTTGCCTTTGGCAAGCGTTCGGCCAGCCATCCGACAAAATCTTCTTTCTGTTGCTTGGTTTTTGCCATATGATTGCAATGTTATATAAACCACTAATCTATTAAACTAATTAACACGAATAATGTCAGAATATTGGAGGAAGCGCTAAAAAAGTCCGTGTTCTACCACAGACTGATTTCAGCTTACAGCCATTGGCCATGTGCCATAAGCTACAAGCTTCCTTGCCTAGGCGGGTTTTACATGGTCCGAAGCTTTAGCGAAGGACTAATACCCGCTGTCTGTGGCAAAAAATATATTATACCCAGTATATCAGGTTATATAGTATTGTCAACACTTATATATGTTGCTCAACTGTACCGGCAATTTTTTCGGCAAGAAGCTGATAATCGATCTTATTCCGGTTACCATTTGCCGCCTGTATTGAAAGTTTTATTTCCATTTTCCCTTGTTCAGTGACCTGCATTCCTACCTCATGTTCCAGGACTGATAGAAGCATTGCCTCTAAATGTCCCTCGGTAATCGCACCATCAATACGTTGGTTTGCTGCCGAAATAGCCTGATAGATCTTTTCCTGTATTATACGTTTTTCTGTCTCACCTGGCCTGAAAATATCAATTTGCTCAACTGGCATAAAATTACTTTTTTAAAAAATTATCGTCCCTATAAATGATTGGCCGTCAAATATCCGACGGATATTTGCAAGTTTTTGGCCGTTTACTATGCACACTTTCATGCGGTAACGTTTCGCCAATTTGCTGGCGACCGGGTCAAACGGCACATTCGCCCCGGGATTCCAGAGGGTACCGACGATCTTCTGGAATTTATCCCACGAAATAGCAATAATTTTTTTTGCATCTTTGTGCTTGGCCGGATCCTTAGTATACACCCAGTCTATATTTGATAAATTTAAAATCGTATCAGCCTGGTACGCCCTGGCCAGTTGGACGGCACGGAGGTCGGTGGATGAGCCTGGCGTGAAACCGGCGCCGACGATGACCGGATAGGCGACATGCGTATTGATTTTATTATGGTTGGTGATAATCTTCGGGTACGCATACCCACGGAATATCGTCCGCATCAGGTGGCCGTTCAAACGGGTGGAATGGATGCCGAGCCAGTCCAAATCCTCTGGACTGACATGCGTCGCGTCTGACGCGGCGGACTGGTACCGGCGGGCAGTCTTGCCGCCGCCGACGATTAAAATAAAGCGAAACCCTTTTTTTATGTAGGAGATGACCAGATGCCGGAACGCCTTCAGGAAATTGGCGTTAATCTGGTCCGGCACGACCAGCGATCCGCCCAGGGAAATAACTATGGTTTTTTTGAACATCTACTTAAGTTTTAATATTAGTAATGGGGCCACACCCACACTCTGTCATTGCGAGGAACGAACGAAGTGAGTGACGCGGCAATCTGACCCGAAGGGTCATCCCGAAGGTATTCCTGAGGGATCCCGTCGAATAACAATGGGATCCTTCACTGTGTTCAGGACGGCGTTTCACGCCGGATTCTCACGTCGTTCCACTTCACTTCGTTCAGTGTCACTCCTCAGAATGACACAAGGGGTGGCATCACACTACTGTAGGTACTTCTGCTTATTCTGCAAATGCTCCTCGTAGGTCTTGCTGAACACCGTCGTCCCGTCCGGCTTGGTGAGGAAATAAAAATACTCCGTCTTCTCCGGATAAATCGCCGCCATGATTGATGCGAGTGATGGATTGCAGATCGGTCCGGGTGGCAACCCGGTATACTTATAGGTATTGTACGGGCTATCGACCGACAAGTCGTCCGCCGTCGGTTGCAATGCCTGCTTACCCGTCACGTAGTTCACTGTGGCGTCCGATTGGAGGGCTACACCCTGATTCATGCGGTCATAAAAGATCCCAGCCGCGATTTTCCTGTCCGCGTCAGTCCGAACCTCCTTCTCGATAATGGAAGCCAGCGTCACGATCTGGTAAATGGACATATTTCCGTTGGCGGTATCCGTTTTCATCTGGTCAGTGAACTTGTTACCGAAATTATCCAGCATTTTTTCCACGATCTGGCTGGCAGTGGTGGTTTTGAAAACCCGGTACGTATCCGGGAACAGATACCCTTCGAGCGCGGCACCGGCCGGGCGGTCAGCCAGAAAAGCGTACGTCATGTTCGGGATAATCGACCGGGAATCATGCACGCTTGCGGCGGCAATAAAATTTTCCGCACTGACTATCCCCTGTGCCGCTAAATACTCGGCCATGTCCTTAGCCGTCCACCCCTCAATCAGGGTAATGGTCGTTTCCGGCGTCGTCTGGTTCGATACCAATAAGGTAAAAATGTCGCGGATGGTCATATTCTTGTCCACGGAATACATGCCATCCGTAAATTTCGTCTGGGAACGCTTGAAATAGGCATACACTTTGAAGGCCAATGAATTTCGGATCAATCCTTGGGATTTCAGGTGAACGGCAATGTCATTGACCCCTTCGCCTTTTGCGATAGTAAAAGTTGCCGGCTGGCTAGTCGAGCTCATAGGAAAATTTACTTCATTCCACAGGAATAGGCCGCCGATCACCGCGGCAAAAAACGCGACTGCCAGGACAAAGAGGAAAAACTTCTGCATCATACGCGGTTATAAATATTTTTTCATTTTCCGGCGGACCAGCTCTTCGACAAGTTTTTTCACGTCCTGGGCGCGGTCTTTCGGGCACACCAGCAAACAATCCTCTGTCTCAATCACAATAGTATCATGCAGACCGGCCGTCGCGATCAATTTTCCGGAATAGCTGTATAACAAATTTCCATGAGAGTCGTGGGCGACATGCTCCCCGCGGGTGACGTTTTCACGGGGGTCTTTGGCCAGGATGTCGCGAACCGTCCGCCAATGCCCGACGTCTGCCCAGTCGAAACTGGCCGGAATGACCAATATTTTTTTCGTCTTTTCCATGATGCCGTAATCTATGGAGATCGGGCTGATTTTAGGAAATTCACGTTTGACCACGGCCGATTCCTTCTTCGTGCCCAGAGCCGGCTGGATCCTCATGAGAATTTCATAATGCTTCGGCAGGTGTGTTTTAAACAATTGAAGCAAGTAGTCAACCCGCCAGCAAAAAATTCCCGAGTTCCAAAGGTAGTCCCACTGTTTTACGTATTTTTTCGCAGTTTGGAGATCAGGCTTTTCAATAAATTTCTGGACGAAAAATATTTCATCATTCGCGACTTGCTTGAAAATTTTGTTTATTTTTATGTACCCATACCCAGTTTCCGGATAAGTCGGCTTGATGCCGATCAGCAACGAATACTCCGGATTACTCCTTATCAGGCGCTCGGCCAGGCGGACGACACGGATGTATTCTTTTTCATTTTTTATGAAATGGTCGGAGCTCGCGAGCATCATCACCGCATGCGGGTCCCTTTTAGCCACCGTCACAGCGGCCAAACCGATAGCCGCCGCCGTATCACGTTTGGCCGGTTCAAGGATGTAATTGGCGCGAGGCAGCCCGGGGATCTGACGCTGGATTAGCGGCTGCTGGACATAGCTCGTTGAAACGAAAATATCCGCAGTACGGAAACCGCGTTTTGCCCGTTGGAATGTTTTCTGCAGCAAAGTTAAGTTACCGACAAACGGCTGGATCTGTTTCGGTTTTGCTTTCCGCGACACCGGCCAGAGCCGAGTACCGCCGCCACCGGCTAAAATTACAATCTTCATAAATTATTTATTATATATTATTCTGACCAAGCTCTCGGTATCAAGGGGACAAATTGGAAACCAGGATACCGCTGTTCGTGGTATTCGGAATCAGTAAGTTTTTCCATCACGACCATGTCCTGCTCGTATTTTCCGACCGGGATGACTAATCGTCCGCCTACCTTCAATTCTTTCAATAATTCATCAGGGACGCCAATCTCTGCAGCCGCTGCCACAATTATCTTATCATACGGTGCAGCCGGCTTGTACCCGCGTGTTCCGTCACCGGTAATAAACTGGATATTATTAAAATGATATGCACTGATATTTTTCTGGCCAAGTGCTGATAAGTCCGGAACACGCTCGATGGCCGTGATATGCCCAGTCGGCCCGACAAGTTCCGCAAGCAGGGCTGTTTGCCAGCATGAGCCAGACCCGACATCCATTATATGCTCACCAAGTTTCGGCTGGAGCAGTTCGAGCATGAAGGCGACTGTCAACGGCTGGGAAATGGTCTGGCCAAAACCGATTGGTAGCGGATGGTTTACTTCTGCGTCAGGCTTCAAATCTGGCGGTAAAAAATCCGCACGATTAATTTTCTTGAAGGCATAAATAATTGAATCCGTCTTCAGATATCCGTCATCAATAAGTTTCTGTGCCAATTCCTCCATATTGATTGTTCGTTACCATCGGAGTATGATGGAAGATGAAATGTATGAAAATAAATGTTAATAAGCTTCTCTGTTCGTCTATCTGCGCCTTCATGTTTTTACTGGTGCCAATTTTTTGTCATGCCGCGGCCCTCTCTCCGGCCTCGATCATCACGGCCATCAACCAAGAGCGTGAAAAAAATAATTTGACCAGTCTCATTACTGAGGAACATCTTATGCAGTCAGTAAACAGTAAACTTGCAGACATGGCCGCACAAAAATATTTTGACCACATCAGTCCCACCGGCGACATGCCCTGGGATTTTTTGGACGCGGCCGGCTACCCCTACCGCGCATCCGGAGAAAATCTGGCCCAGGATTATTTCAACACCTCTTCATTGATTAATGCGTGGCTGCAGAGCGACACGCATCGGGCAAACATGCTGAGTACTGTTTTCAAAGATATCGGCGTGGCGATCGGAACTGTCGACGGGCATACAGTAATTGTGGCATCATTCGGTGCAACGACACTCATGCCGAAAGTTGCAGGAATGGCAATCGACCAGCCAGAACAAAATACTAGCGCAAGTATACCAAAAACTCCCCAAAAAATAAATGCGATGGATTACCATGAACCACGCCCCCTGACTCCGCAAATATATTTTACTGCCTACTATATATTATTAGGGGTGGCGGCGGTTACCATAATAGTCATGCGCATTCTGAGATAGCTACATCCTCATACTGTTTAGTGGCTTGAAAAACCTTTTATGATAAAGGTTATTTTTATTCCACGCTGACAGGGCGTATACCCCCTTACCTTGACAAAACATTCGATTAAGTGGTTGAATAGTGAACTGCCTGTGCATAAGATGTGACCAATAGACGCATTCATAATCCACTGATTTTATGGTATAACTCTTTGTACCACCAGAATATTCAGAATATTTCCCCAAGTAAAAACTTCATCGAATTCAATATTCGCACTAAAACCTTCTATATATAATGATCAGCTTCATTTCAGGTGGAGACGACCACCATACCAGATTATGGAAAAAGCTGGAAAACGAAAAAATCGTTTCCCAGGATGACTACAAAACTGCAGTAAAACATGCCAAACAGACCGACCGGCATATCACTGAAGTGCTTTTTGAATTAGATACAGTACCGCAGGAAAAGCTCCTCGACATTTTTTCAAAATTTTACAAAATTCCGTCGGTCGACCTGCACAACAAAGTGATCGCCCGGTACGTACTGACCCTCATCCCGAAAGAAGTGGCCGAACAGCATTCAGTCGTCATTTTTAAAAAGTTAGGCAGAGTGATACATATTGCCACGACTAATCCTGAAAACTATCAGACTATCGACTTTATCAAAAAAAAGACCGGCCTGGAACCGAAAATCCACCTGGCCAGCCTGTCAGCCATCCGATCGGCCATCAAAAAATACCACAGTGAAATAAAATCTGAATTCGCAAAAATCGTTGAGGATAGCATACAGGAAGCGCTCGCCTCCGACGAGTCGCCGGAAAAAATTGCCCGTTTCGTGCCGGTCATCCGGATGGTCGATACAATCATCGAACAGGCACTCGCCCAAAATGCCTCTGACATCCATGTCGAACCAGGCTTGGATACTGTCATGATCCGCTACCGCATAGACGGCTTGCTGAAAAAAATCGTCGAGCTGCCGAAAGAAATCCTCCCTCCCCTCCTGACCAGGATCAAGCTCCTGGCAAATCTGAAGATTGACGAGACGCGCCTGCCGCAGGACGGACGTTTTACGACTATGTTCCAAAACCGAGATGTCGCCATCCGTACGTCCATTATACCCACCCTCCATGGATCAAAAGTCGTCATGCGCCTCCTTGACCGCAAACAGCAGGAATTCACCTTGCAAAAACTTGGACTGAACAAACGTGATCATGCAATCATGAGGAGTGAAATTACGAAACCGCATGGAATGATCCTAGTTACAGGACCGACCGGCTCCGGGAAAACCACCACCTTATACGCCATCCTCCAGCTGGTAAATAAAGAAGGTGTCAATATCAGTACTATCGAAGATCCGATTGAATATGGATTGCCGGGCATCAATCAAACACAAATCAATCCGACTGCCGGGCTGACCTTTGCAAATGGGCTGCGTTCTCTGTTGCGTCAGGATCCGAACATCCTCATGGTCGGGGAGATCCGGGACATCGATACGGCCTCAATGGCCATCAATGCGGCCATGACCGGGCACCTTGTCCTCACCACCCTGCATACCAATTCAGCATTCCAGGCGCTCCAACGCCTGATCGAGATGGAGGTCCAGCCTTTCCTGGCCGCCTCCGTCACGAATGTCGTGATCGCCCAGCGGTTAGTCAGACAAATCTGCAGCCGATGCAAATCACCAGTCGAATCAAAGAAGAAACTTATCGAACGATACCAGCAATTCTTCAAAATTGAAGAGACATACGAAAAGATCCAGAAGCTCGGCCTACTCGGGGATAATAATAAATCATTTGGCGAAATCCCATTGTCCTATGGAAAAGGCTGCCAGCATTGCCAACAGACGGGCTATCGCGGCCGATTGGGAGTCTTTGAGGTGTTGAGAGTCGATCCGGTCATCCATCAGGCCATCCTCCGTAATCCTTCTGCAGATAACATTCAACCACTGCCGACTGGAAGTCGGCAGACTGCCTAAGATAAGAAATAAGACTGAAGTCTAGGGGCTCTCCACCCGAAAAGCGTCCTCACCCTCCTGGCCTTCGAAATGGTGCTCAATGTACTCCTGGACCATCTTGGCGGTGACGTTGCCGGTCGAAACCGCGAAATAGCCTCGCGCCCAAAGATGCTGACCCCAGTACTTTTTCCGAAGCTCAGGGAACTCCATCTGCAATTTTCTCGAAGTCTTGCCCTTCAGGAACTTGATGAGATGGCTGACGGATGTGCTGGGATCAAGGGAAATTGAGATGTGAACGTGGTCTGGGCTGACCACGCCGGAGAGGATTTCCACGTTTTCCTCCACGCAGATTCTCCGGATCAGGTCCTTCGCTCTTTGCCCGACCGCCCCGGTCAGGATTTTGTACCGATACTTGGTGATCCAGCAGCAATGGAGCTGGATGCTAAAGAGCGTATGAGAGGATTTGCGGTATTCATTGGTCATGCCTTCATTTTACCACGTCTGCTACGCACTGGAAGTTATCGGCTGGAAGCCGAGGGAATTCACCCAACCCAAATAGAGGCCT
>JAZDEZ010000012.1:0-3414 GCA_043808365.1 Patescibacteria group bacterium | reverse complement strand
TATCGGCTGGATGGCGGGCCTTACGATCTCATATTTCAACATCGTTCAAACCACTCTTACAATTTCATCCGTGCTTCTGGCATTCGGCGTCTGCGCGGCCATTGGCATTATTTTTGGCTATTACCCCGCCCGCCGCGCCGCCGCGCTTAACCCGATAGATGCGTTAAGGTATGAGTAAAAAATAATAAATAATTTAAAAACATGAAGAAGACATTCGTCGTAATTATTGCGGTCGTTCTGCTCGCCGGTACAGGCGGATTCTTTGCCGGCATGCAATATGACAAAAGCAAAAATACAAACGCTGACCTTAGCGCCTCCGCTCTCGCCAATATGACGCAGGAGCAACGCCAGACATTTTTTCAGGAAAGGCAACAAACTGGCGCAGGAACCGGCCAGCGGGGATCGATCCGCGCCAGCGGCAATTTCGCGGCAGGCGAAATCATTGCCAAAGACGATAAAAGCATAACCATAAAACTTCAGGACGGCGGCTCAAAAATAGTTTTTCTGTCTGACACGACACCCGTAACAAAGTCCGCCGAAGGAGCGCTGACCGACCTTACCATCGGCCAGCAAGTGACCGCCAGCGGCACCACGAACCAGGATGGCAGTATAACCGCCCAGAATATCCAAATACGGCCAGCGCAGACGCCTCCTCCGGCTCCCAACAACCAGCAACAATAGAAATTATTTTTTGACAAAAGAAAAAGGCGAAAATCTTCAAAAGATTTTCGCCTTTTTTGTTGTTTTTCCAAAAAACAGCTTTCCCGTATCCTAACCTCCGTCCGTCTCCGACACATACTCGCCCGGCCAGTGGTGATTCCTCTCAAAGTAATCCCGCTCCCCTTTTGTTGCCCGAACCAGACGCTCCTTGTCGCTCAGGCCACGATTTCGCGCCTCCTCCTCGCGACTTACCTGTCTATCCACGACCATCTCCCTTTCCACTGACATAATCTTACCTCCTTTCAAAACCTTACTTCCTCCACGGAAAACTATCCATACTTTTGCCGTGAAATTCTTTGGCACAATCATCGCAGACGTCAGCCTCACAGACCGAGCCCCATATATTAAACAGGATACGTTTTGCCCTCTTTCCCAGACAATCCTTCCCCATGCACTCCAAATCCGGGTTAATCGCCCCTTCAAGACCGTAAAATGAATGCCACATCATTTTGCCGAAAACTGCGATCACCCTATTTTCCCAATCCCAATCCGCTTCTTTTCGCAGGTCTTCAGGCACTACCCAGAAAACCTTGTTTTTTGACTCATCAAAGAACAAAAAATCCCTGTCCTTTGGACCAATTTGCACACCAATTTCGCCATCAACAGCAATTGCCACCACCTTTGCCTGACTGTGATAAAAACGCAGTTCTCGATTCGTCATCGTCACGACATCTCCTAAAATAATATCCATATCCTCCTCCTTCTATTCGGTTTTAAATAACATAAAACAGCATAGCACTAACTACGCTGTTTTGTCGAGTTTACGCCTGTGTGATGCTTTACCTTTTGGCTCGCGTCCGGTCAATCTTCGTCAGAAATTGCTTGCGCAGGCGGACGCTTTTGGGCGTCACTTCCAGATATTCGTCATCCTGCATTATCTCAAGCCCTCTTTCCAAGCTCAATTCCAGAGGCGGAGTCAGCATGATCGCTTCGTCCGAACTTTTTGACCGCATGTTTGTCAGCTGCTTGCCTTTGGTCGGATTAACCTCAATGTCGTCACCCTTGGAAACGTTTCCTATGACCATGCCTTCATAAACCTCAACATTGGCGCCGATATAAAGCGAGCCACGCTCCTGCAAATTATAAAGCGCATAGCCCAAAGCTTTGCCCGTCACCATTGAGGTCATAGAGCCCAGATCGCGTTTTTCAATTTTGCCGACATAGGGCTTAAAACCAATGACGCGGCTGCAAAGAATTCCTTCGCCGCGCGTGTCAATGACAAATTCGCCCCGATAACCCAAGAGACCCCGCGTCGGAATTTCAAAAATAATCCGAGTATGCGAATGTTCCGGCCCGATCTTTAAAATAACACCGTGTCGCTTGGCCAGCTTACCAATAACGGCGCCAGTCAGATCATCCGAAACATCAACCGTCGCTTCCTCAAACGGCTCAAGCTTTTGGCTAACTTGCCCTGAGCCCATCGAAGGGATCTCTTTTATGATAACACGCGGCTGGGAAACTTGAAGTTCGTAGCCTTCGCGCCTCATATTTTCGAGCAGTATCGCAATATGCAGCTCGCCCCGGCCGTAGACCTTAAAATAATCAGCCGAAGAAAAATCAATTTTCAGACCAACATTGACTTCCAATTCTCTTTCCAGCCGTTCTCTTAGCTGGCGACTCGTCACAAATTTTCCTTCCCGCCCTGCAAATGGCGAACTGTTTACCAAAAAATTTAGAGAAATTGTCGGCTCGTCAATGCTGATAGCCGGCAAAGCTTCCTGTCTGGCGTTCTGACAAATCGTTTCGCCAATATAGATATCGGGCAAGCCCGCGATCATGACAATATCGCCGGCAGAGGCCATCTCCACCTCCTCGCGTTTCAGCCCCCGAAAAGTGAAAAGCTCTGTCACGCGGCCGTTTCGGGTTTGGCCGGCAGCGGTTTTTACAAAAACATTCTGACCAGCTTTAATTTGCCCCTCATAGATCCGGCAGATGGCCAATCTCCCTAAAAAATTATCATAAGCCAGATTAAACGGCTGAACAGCCAAAGACATATTTATTTTTTCCTCGCTTGAAGCCACGGGGACTTCTTTTAAAATGATATCCAGTAAAGGGACAAGGTCTTTGGACTCATCCGCCAAATTCATTTTGGCAATTCCTTGTTTAGCAATGGCGTAAACAGTTGTAAAGTCCAGCTGTTCGTTACTGGCGCCAAGGTCCATAAATAATTCCAGCACCATTTCGTGCGTCCATTCGGGCCGGGCCGCCGGCTTGTCGATCTTATTAATGACGACAATGGGTTTCAATCCCAACTCAAGAGATTTTTTCAAAACAAATTTAGTTTGCGGCATCGGACCTTCCTGGGCGTCGACGATCAGAAGAACTGAATCCACAGAACGCAAAACGCGCTCAACTTCGGAACCAAAATCAGCGTGGCCCGGCGTGTCCACAATATTGATCTTTGTGCCTTTATAAAACACGGCAGTGTTTTTGGAATAGATCGTAATTCCCCGCTCCTGCTCAAGCTGATTTGAGTCCATGCTGACGCCTTCCTCGGCCACTCCTGTCTGCTGCATGAGCGCATCCGTCAGCCGCGTTTTCCCGTGGTCAACGTGGGCGATAATAGCGATGTTTCTGATTTCCATACCGGGTAGTAGAAATTTGACTTAATAATTAGCATCATCTAAAAATTTTAACTAAACCACATTTTGCCTAGATCGTAAAAATATAGATTTCCTATCAAATGATAGAAAC
>JAZDEZ010000011.1:0-13080 GCA_043808365.1 Patescibacteria group bacterium | reverse complement strand
AATAAATGCGATTACAAAAATTTTATTAATCAGTTGGCGTAAAAAAACCACCAGGACTTTCGCTTTGAAAAAATACTTCAAGAAAATTTTTAATGCAACGGCAAAAATTATTTGTAGTAGCGCTGGTAAACCCAAGAAAAGAATCACCGAAATTTCTTATAACTTATTGGTTAAATTGCGCCTGGAAAAATTTAAACGATTAAGCTTGTCAAAAAAAATAGTGGCTATTACTTGCGCGGTCTTATTAATAGGCACCGCATCTTTTTTCCTTTACCAAAAACTCACTTTTGCCGTTTCTGCCACAAAAACCCTAACTACTCAAGCGGACTGGGAAGCGGGCGAGTATTACCCCGGCAGTCTTGATACAAAAACCACGGCCGGAAACCTCCAGATAAAATCGGGCTCGGTCGGCGCCTGGAACCCAGGCACGCCTGGTTTTACTTATGACAACGCCGGATATGATTACTGGACCTACGATGGAAATTCGTACGGCGCGGGCATGGCCACGGACGGTACTTATATTTATCAAATTGTCGGCGGACGTCGCCCGTATCTTTTCCGTTTTAATCCGGAAACTAACACCTGGAAACAGCTGGCTAACGCGCCGACCGCGTTTTACTACGGCGCGGCCATCACCTATGATGCCTATTCAAAAGCGCTGTTCGCTATTGACGGCGGCGACAGCACGGAAGCGACCAATGTCAATAATGCCACCAAACATTTGTTCAAATACGATATTGCCACCGATACCTGGAGCAGGATCCCGACTGACGCGCCGGATATTTGGACGCTGGGGTCGGTCATCACTTCGGATGGGACGGGAAAATTATACGCCATGCGCGCTTATGTCAGCGCGGCATTGCCGGACGCGTTTTGGTCGTACAATCAGGCAACGGGGGTATGGAATGATACTTTGCCCATGCCGACGCAGAATTTCAGCTCTACCAACGGGCAGTCATTACTGTTCGTGAATGAGCCATATCCGGCAGGCAGTCCGACGAGTTGTACCCTTGGCTGCGTTTTTGCTTTGGGCGGCGGGGCGACAGCGAATTTTTTCCGTGAGGATATTGCCGAAAACCAATGGTATTCCACGGTTACGGGCATGGGTAATGCCGGTTATGGGTCTTCGCTGTCTTATGATTCGGTCAACGGGGATATTTTTGTCCATAACGGCGGTACCGGAGCAGTGTTTTCTAAATATGATGTTTCCGCCGCCACCTGGGACGCGACCCGCGAAGATACCCAGCAGTTGGCCGTAAGTTACGGCGGGTCAGCAGTGTATATAAAAATAAACAATGTTGGATACATCTATCAAACTCGCGGCTATGCCACGCCTGATATGTGGCGTTACAGTATCAGCAATAACCAGTGGGAATCCGTAGCCACGCCAACCACCACTTTCACGGCCGGGGCCGGCGGCGAAGACGGGCTGATTGTCTATGTGGCCACCGGCGTTAACCAGTGCCTAGACGCCAGCGGCTGTCTCTTTGTTTTTCGCGGAGCCAACACCGCTACTTTCTGGCGTTACAATATCGGCGCCCGTACCTGGACCACGAATTTAACCGCGACCAATCTCGGCGCCATTTACTACGGCGGTTCGGCGTGCAAAGCGGGCAATACTCTTTACGCCCTTAGGGGAAACAATACCCGAAATTTTTATTCTTATGATTTGACCGCGGCGGATCCAGGCAGTGTCTGGACCGCGCTAACCGATATTCCGGCCGCCCATACCCATGCAAGCGCTTACCCGGCCAATCCAACGGCGGCCACAGTTGGCTACGGCGGCAGTATCACTTGTTTGGGTTCCACTGTTTACGCGGTCAAAGGCTACCAGACTTATTATTCCAATCATTTTTTCAGCTACACCGGAGGGGCTTGGTCCCAGCAAACACCTGCGCCCCAGCGCATGGGACCGGGCGGAGCGATCGTCGGCGTAGACAACGGTGCTTCCTGCGCGGATGCGACCGGCTGTATTTTCGCGCTCATGGGCTATAACCGCGGCGACTGGTACCGCTATAACATCAGCGCCACGACCTGGACGCAATTAACAGATATACCCACGGCTACCAACTATACCGCTTCTTTAACTTATGACGGTTCCGGTAATATCTACGCGATATCCGGCGACTACGATACAAAAATGTGGCGTTATAATATTGCCGGCAACTCTTGGACGAGAATAGCTGATTTACCCGGTAAAGCGGGCTACAGCAATGGCCTGGCTTATGATACCGCGGCCAACATAATCTACGCCTTGAATGGTATGGGCACCGGTCAGATTTGGAAGTTTACGCCCACGGCTAATGACTATATTTCTACATCCACCTGGATTTCAGATATTCAGGATTTGAATTATGTCACTGCCTGGGAACAGCTGTCTTCCACCTTGACCACCGGCGGAACATCAAATGTTGACTTAGCCATGCGCTCAAGCCCGGATAAGATAACCTGGTCTACCTGGGAAACTTTGGTGACTGGGGGCACCGGACCGGCCATAACCCAGGACATTTCATCTGCCGCGACTAACGAAGACCGGTACATCCAATTTAAAATTACCTTAAACTCTGACGGCACTAACACTCCAAATATTGACAGTGTCACGGTCACTTATACCAAAGACAGCACGGCGCCGGTTAATCCCACGGCCACCGGTTATTCAAGTTCGGCCAAGTCATTGCCTGCCCTGACCAATAATTTCGCGGATGGCTACTACCATACCAATCCGTATTTTGAATTATCAGGTTCAACCGATACCAATGGATCGGGCGTGGCCGGCTATTACCTGGCCTGGACGACTGATCCGAATTTTAATCCCGCCTCCAGCGAGGATTATTACCAGACCGGCACGACCTATCGCGTGAATACGAATATGGTCACGGCCTCGCCTGGCCCAACCTATTATTTACGGGTGGCGGCTAAGGATAACGCCGGCAACCCGGCTACGGCCGCTACCGCTTTCACTTATACTTATACGGGTATTGCTTCCGCCAGCACTTATGTCTGGGATGATTCCGCGGAATTTAATCTGGGCACGGAAACTAATGTTAATACCACAGCCAATTCCAGCGCGGATATGACCCTGGATTCGGTCAGCCCGGGCACCTGGATGGATCTGCCAGCAATCGGAAGCAATAATTCGCTAACCGGCTATACTGGCTATAATGATTCTTCTATTGCCTGGGACGGCAATGATACGATTTATTTTTTGCGATCCGTAA
Organism: Patescibacteria group bacterium; assembly: GCA_043808365.1. Lineage (GTDB taxonomy): Bacteria > Patescibacteriota > Patescibacteriia > UBA10025 > JAHIVO01 > JBAYGJ01. The sequence goes on along the minus strand of JAZDEZ010000011.1, from coordinate 9,862 downwards.
ACTCGCAAACATTTCTCAAATACACGATTTCCACTAAAACCTGGGCCGCACTGGCTAATACCGGGGCCGCCGCCCAGTACGGTTCAGCTATCGTCTATGTGGCACCGGGGGTTAGCGCCGGCTGTGCTGACGCCCAGGGCTGTATTTTTGCCACCATGGGCGGCGCCGGTACTGGTTTTCGGCGTTATAATATTGGAGCCAACACCTGGGACGCGATGACTGTGGTGAGCGGCACGGTGGGCTATGGCGCCGGGCTTGTTTATACGGGCGGCGATTACATTTATGCCACCCGCGGCGCCGGTAATTTAGATTTTTATCGCTATACCATTTCAACCAATACCTGGACAGGCCGGGCTTCGGTCGAATTTGGCTTCAATTACGGCGCGGCTTATTCTTATGTGTCGACCGGCACTTATTGCGCTGATGTTTCGGGCTGTATTTTTGCCACCCGCGGCGCCGGCACCAACCATTTTTGGCGCTATGACATCAGCGAGAATTCCTGGAGTTATCTGACCGCTCCGCCGACCGCCTCACCGGCAAAGGGCAATTACGGCGCGACCATGGTTTATAATGGCGGAATTTTATATTTTATCGCTGGTTATGCCGCCACGGATTTCCTCAAGTACGATATTGCCAATGACCTGTGGTCGGATTTAGCTGATTTGCCGGCTACCCACTATTACGGTTCAACCAACGGCATGGTTTTTGACACTTCGACTAATACCATTTACACCCCGCGCATGTACAATGAGTATTCGTTTATCAGCTATGATGTGACCAATAATAAATGGCGCAATCCGGCCATCCCGCACGGCCAGAGTTCCAACGGTTTTTATTACGGGGGCATGGCTTTCGACGGCGCGGACACCATGTATGTCGCCCGCGGCAATAATACCAATGACTTTTACAAATATACTATTTCCACTCAAGTCTGGCAGCGCCTGAATAATGTGCCGATCAGGATGTACACCGGTTCTGACCTGCTGTATATCAACGGTACGGTATACGCGTTAGGCGGCGCGCCTTCAAACGCGGAAGGGGTTTCCAGATTCTTCAGCTACAACCCGGCCACGGATATTTGGACCAGGCTGAATAATACGCCAGGCACGGTAACCTACGGTACTGATCTTATTTGGGACGGGAGTAATACTATTTATACCGCCCGCGGTTCAAATACGACAACTTTCTATTCTTATTCCATATCCGGCGGCACTTGGGCCACCCAGGCTTCAGTCATTCCCGGCGCGGTCCAAGAAGGCGGATGCGCGGTCATTGACGGTACGAATTCATATATTTACCTTATCCGGTCCACCAACACGAGAAATATTTACCGCTGCACGATTAACCAGGGAGCGGGCACTTGCACCTGGTCAGCGGCCGGGACATTAACTGATTCGCCGTTGGCCCAGGGCAACCTGTATTACGGCGGCGCCTGCGCGCTGGACGGTGATAATATTTTCGTGCCGCAGGGCAACACCACGAATACGAATTTCTTGGTCTACAGCATTTTGGGAAACAGCTGGACGGTCCGCTCGCTTAACAATTTTTATTACCACGGCCGATTGCTTGAAGGGCTGAACAATATTCTCTACGGTTTCCGCGGGTACAACACCTCAACCATGGACCGCTATGTTCAGCAATCTGCCACCACCAGTTTCCAGCGGATCGGCACCTGGACTTCGCAGATCATGGATTTGGGTTCGGTCTACGGTTTCGGCGGACTGATTGTCAATGATTCTTTGGGTGCGGCCAATACGGCCATGAAATACGAAACCCGCGCTTGTTCGGACGCGGGTTGCGCCGCTGATGCCAATGACGCGCATTGGTCCGCCTGGAGCGAAACATCCGCTAAAAAGACTGTCGGTACCACGGATTATTTTTCCCTGGATTCTGCGGTGGCTCGCTATTTGCAGGTTAAGGTGACTTTTACTTCCGACCGGATTTATACGCCGACAGTGAATGATTTTACCTTGAGTTATTATGTTGACGGCACGGCGCCAAATAATCCGTCGGTGCCAGTGACTGGCTACACTGACAGCGGCAAAGGCACCGGCATTACAAACGACATCTGGACCAATGACGCTACTCCATACTTCGAGTGGACCTCGACTGATAATACCGGCGGTATCGGCGTGAATGGTTATTATGTATATTTTGGCACGGATATTTCCAAAGATCCTGTGTCAGACGCTTCCGATGCGACTAATCTGGCCTACAAAACCGGCACAAATTATTACAGCGCTGCCAGCAGTGGCATGGGCTCATGGAATGTGCTGACCCAGTCAGCTTCCGCTTTGACAGACGGGACATATTATTTGCGGATAAAAACCAAAGACCACAATAATAACACCACGGCGGCGGCAGTGGACGCTTTTACTTATAAAATTGATGTCAGCGCGCCGAATACTATAACCGACTTATCAGTGGCCATTTACATGCTGTCCGCCGATACTTTTTCCTTTAGTTGGACCGAGCCTGCTGATATTGGCCCGTCAACTGTAGCGCAATACTGCTACCACACCGGCAGTTCGGCTGATACCTGCGTAGCCAAAGCCACGATTTGCAGTAGCGGCACTTGTACGGTTTCGCCCGTGGCTCACTACCAGACTCGGGCAAATACTTTTTACGTCCGGGCAAAAGATACGGCTAATAACGATGCCACCACTTACGCTTCCACCAACTATTTCTACACCGGGGGCCCGCCCGCGACGCCGGCCAGCGTAACAGTCACTCCCGGCAGCCAGACAGATACCAATTCTTTCACCGTCTCATGGGCATTGCCCGGCAGCTGCCTGGGCGCGACGCCTTGCGCCGCGGCTGACGTCTTGCGCTATTGCTACACCATTAATGAACTGCCCTCGTTAGCTACTTGCGGCACCAATTATAGCGGCAATGCCACTCCTTCGCCCGATGGAGGCTGGACCACTGAATTGCAGACCTCCAGCCGGCAGCTGCCGACCTTTTCCGCGGCCAGCCAGCAGGGGATAAACACTGTCTATGTTGTGGCAATGGACGTGGTCAATAATATTAATTACGAAAATTACACCAGTCAGGCTTTTACCTTTACATCTAACGCCCCAGGTCCGCCCGCTGATTTGGGCGCGACCGACTCGTCAGACCGCGCGGCCACTCGTTCTTCAATAACCCTGACCTGGGACGCGCCGACCAATCTTGGCAGCGGCGTGGAAGCTTACAAAGTTTATCGCTGTACGACGGATTGTGAAAATCCCAGCACCACTGATGATCCGCCGGCGAATTATACCAGCATTGCGGAGGTAAACACTCTTGGCTATCTGGATACCAGCCTAAGCAATGCCACTACCTATAGTTTTTTTGTCAGAGTCACTGGCACTGGCGGAACAATCTCTGGTAATTCGACGGTTGTTTCAATGAAGCCGGAAGGTAAATTCAAGGCGGCTCCGGCCATGAGCGGCAATCCGACCGCCAGCATCCGCATCCGTTCAGCCGAAATATCCTGGCTGACCCAGGACGATGTTGACAAAAACGGCGACCCGGTGTCACATCCCGCTTCATCGTACGTGCAATACGGCACCACGACCGGCTATGGCGGAGAAACTGGTTCTTCGGATCTGGTAAAAGAACATGAGGTGTCTCTGACCAATTTAAGCCCGAATACTTTATATCATTATCGCTTGAAATGGGTGGATGTTGACGGCAATATCGGCTTATCATCTGACTATTCCTTTACTACCTTGGGCGCGCCTTCAGCGCCAACCGGCGTAACTGCCACACCCACCTCTGGCACCACAAATAGTTTTGCCTTTTCCTGGACCAAGCCGGCTGATGAGGGCGTAACCGTGGCTTCTTATCGCTATTCAGTTAATTCAACTCCGACTGCGGATAACACTACATTGACTACCGCTACTTCCGTGGCGGCCTTTGCCGCGGCCACGCGTCAGGGAAGTAATACTTTTTATGTAGTAGCGATTGACGACAGCGGCAATGTTAATTACGCCAATTACGGCTCGGTTGATTTTACCGCCTATACCGCCCCACCCGACCCGCCGAAAAATATTACCCTGGTGGATTCTTCCAATCGCGACGCCAAAAGGTACAGCCTGACTTTAACCTGGGATCCGCCGACGGTTTCCGCGGCCGGTAGCGCGGTGCGGGCGCAGGCCGTGGACGGCAATATGACTTACTACACCATTTACCGCTCAACGGACGGAACTAATTTCAGTGAAATCGCAACCATCACATCTACTGGCTACTTGGATACCGGATTGGATAACACCCAGACTTACACCTATAAAGTCATTGCCAAAGACAAAGCCCAGGCTTCTTCTGCGGAAACAGTGAAGCTTGCCGCCATTCCCCAGGGCCGCTTCACTTCTCCGCCGGCCATCAGCCAAGAGCCCGTTATCGCTCCTGATTCCTTCGCGGCAACCGTGGCTTGGAAGACGGAGCGAGTGGCTTCCTCGTTCGTCGAATTTGGAACAAACAAAGAAAAATTAAATAATGAGCAGGGCAAAGCCGAACAGGTTGAAGACCATAACATTAAAATAACCGGCTTAAAGCCTGAAACCGTCTATTACCACCGAATCAAAAGTCTGGACATAGACCAAAACACGGCCTATTCCGAAATTTCCAGCTTTACCACCCTGGAAGCGCCGCGCGTGGAAAACGTGAAGGTAACAGATGTTCGCTTGAATGACGCGATTATCAGCTGGACATCAACCAAAGAGTCAACCGCGGTTATCGAGTACGGCCCGACGACGGATTACGGCTTCACCTACACTGCCGCGAGCGGTTTCAGCACGTCGCACACGGTAAAACTAGAAAACCTAAAGGATGGCACGACATACCACTTCCGCCTGGAGGGCGTGGATAGATCCGACAACCCGATTGCGTCTGACGACTACAACTTCACCACGCTCACTTACCCCAAGGTACTCACCGTAACCTCGGCGAACAAAGCCGAAGGGCAGACCGAAGTAAAGTGGACCACGAATGTGTCCACAACCTCGGAAGTAGAATATTGGAATGATAAATCACCGAATAAGACGCAGGGCAACAGCTCTTTGGTGACGCAACATAGCATTCTGGTGTTCGGCCTGGAAGACGCCACGGAATACAAATTCAAAGTCCGCGGACGCGATCAGTTCGGTTATGAGGCGGTGTCGGGCGAAAATAAGTTCCGCACCCTTGAGGACACCACCCCGCCAGTTATTAGCGAGGTGAAATCCGAGTCCAACACTGTCGGCTCTGGCGACGCGGCCAAGATTCAAATCATCGTTTCCTGGAAAACGAACGAACCAACCACTTCACGAGTACAGTACGGCGAGGGTCTCTCCGGCTCCAGCTACAGCGCGGAATCAGATGAAAATGCCGAACGCGTCCGCGAGCATCTTATGGTCATCGGCGGCCTGACCCCGGCGAAAACCTACCACTTCCGGGTTGTTTCCAGGGATAAAGCTGGCAACGAGTCGAAGTCACAAGGGTACAGCATCCTCACCAGCCGGGCGCGCCAATCCTTTCTGCAGATTGTCATCGGCAACCTCGAAGATACATTCTCCTGGCTCGGTAGCGTTAATAAGCTCTTCGGCAAATAATCCGCTCCTGCTACACTACCTATATGGTAGCTAAACCTCTCATCATCGTTAAAAATGTCGTCAAAGAATTCCGCCTGGGCAAAGAACCGGTGCGGGTTCTCGAGAATGTTTCACTGGAAATCCTGCCTGAACAGTTCGTTATTCTCCTCGGGCCGTCGGGGAGCGGGAAATCAACATTGCTGCATACGCTCCTCGGCTTAGAACACCCAACGAGTGGTCAAGTAACTATTGCTGGAGAACGGCTGGATCTGAAGAAACCGGACCAGCTGGCGCGCTTCCGACTCAATCGGATCGGTATTGTTTACCAGAGGTCAGACTGGATTCGCTCCCTGACAGTACTGGACAATGTTGCCTTCCCTTTGGCTATCCTGGGCATAAGGCGCAGAGAACGTGAAACGCGCGCCCTGGCTCTTCTCAAGCAGTTCAACATGGACCAGCGTGCGAAATTTTTACCTTCCGAACTCTCCGGTGGTCAGCAGCAGAAAGTACAAATTGCTCGGGCTCTCGTGAACAACCCATCCATTCTCGTCGCAGACGAACCAACTGGTAACCTGGATACCGAGTCGGCTGAAAAAGTACTTCAGACATTTAAAGTCCTGAACGAAAAAAAGAAGCTGACGATCATTATGGTAACCCACAACATGGAGTACATACACTACGCCTCACAAACCATCTATGTCCGCGACGGAAAAATTCTTTCTGGAACAGGGACATTCTTAAGCTAATACTATGAAATTCGGCTACATCATCTACCTCGCGGCATCAAGCTTGCGCATGCGGAAACTCCGGTCATTCCTGACCATCGGCGGCATGGCCATCGGTATCGGCGCCATCGTCTTCCTGGTCAGTCTGGGCTTCGGCTTGCAAGCGCTCATCATCAGCCGGGTGACGAATGTCGCCGCTCTCACCGTACTCGATGTGAGCGTGGGCGCGTCAACCATCCTTAAAATTAACGACGAGTCGCTGAAGAGTTTCCGCGCCATCCCGAATGTCATCAGTGTAAGCTCGTCTATCTCCCAGTCTGGTCAAGTGCTGAAAGGCGAGGTTGCTACCGACATCGCGCTGTACGGCGTGCAGTCACAATTCCTAGAAATCGAAGGCGTCGTGACCAGCTTCGGCACAACCTACGCCACAGAGGAAGAAAAGAGTGCGATCGTGAGCAGCACGGCTGCGGAGTTACTCGGCGCGAAAACACCCCAAGATTTAATTGGTCAAACCGTAACCATGAAAATTGTACTCCCGGATACCGGGCCGGTGGAGCAGGAACGGACGCTGGTGAACGCTAATACCTCAACATCCGCCAAAGACCGGTCCGCCTCTGACGGAAACAGTAATGCCAACACGAATGCGAGCACGAGCAGCTCGATCAAAACTAAGGATGTGGATGTTAAAATTATCGGGATAACGCAGAACGATAGCAGTCTGGCCTACATGCCGCTCAAAATTTTCACCGACGCAGGAATTACGAACTTTAACCTTGCTCGCGTGAAGTTGGATAAGCGGGAAAATCTCGATGCTGCGAGGACAACCATTGAGGCGCTGGGCTTCCAAGTAGATTCCGTCGCGGACACCGTTGGTCAGATTGATCGCATCTTCCTCATTTTCCAGTTTGTTATGGGCGGCTTCGGGCTCATAGCTATGCTCATTGCCTCCCTCGGCGCTTTTAATACGCTCACTGTGTCCCTCCTGGAACGCACGCGTGAAGTTGGTATCATGAAGTCTTTAGGCACAACCAGCCGACACGTCTATGTACTCTTCCTCTCGGAATCACTACTCATCGGCGTCTTAGGTGGCGTCTCGGGCGTACTGTTGGGTATGGGCGTCGGCGAGTTGGTGAACATCATCGTCAATCGCTTGGCCGCACGTTTGGGCGGACAGACTGTCGACCTCTTCACTATCCCTTTGGGATTCCTATTTCTCATTGCCGGAATCATTATCTTGGTCGGCCTGGTCACCGGCCTTTACCCAGCTCGCCGGGCTGCCAAAATCAACGCTTTGGATGCCTTAAGATACGAATAAGACTATGGCGCTTTCTATTCCCACAAAACCAAAAACTCACAACCCAAAAGTCCTGGTTATTGACGATGATAAGCCCGTAGCCGATTTATTTAAAGCCGAGCTGGAAAAACTTGGCTATGAAGTTGGCGTGGCGGCTAACGGAGAAGAAGGGCTGGTTTTAGTGAAAAGCCTGAAACCAAATTTAATATTATTGGATTTGATAATGCCAAAAGTTGGGGGACGAGAATTATTGGAAAAAATCCGGGCTGATAAAACCACTTTTTCAATCCCGATAATGATTATATCCCACTTAGAAAGCAACTATGAACAAAAAAAATGCGAAGAGCTTGGCATCTCCTGCTACATCGTCAAGCACAAAAGTTCAGTTGAAGATATAATGAAAAGAGCGAAAATTATTTTGGAAAAAAAATGAGATGAAAAAAATAATGATTTTTGAAGACGACGCGACATTAAGGGAGATGTATGAAAAAAAATTCTCCGCGGCCGGCTATAAGGTTTTTGCCCTTCCGGAGGCTTCCGAAGCCGTAACCGAGGCCAAGAAAAAAACCCCGGACATTATCTTGATGGATATTATAATGCCGAAAATTGATGGTTTTGACGCCACAAAGAATCTTATGTCTGATCCACAGACCAGCTCCATACCAGTATTGGTGGTGTCTAATCTGGGCGATCCCGCAACAATCCAAAAGGCCTTATGGTTCGGCGCCAAAGATGTCTTAATCAAATCCAATTTGACGCCGGCGCAACTGGTCAGACGCACTCAAGATATAATCGACGGCAAACCTTCTGAACACATACTCAATCCCAAATTAATTGAGGTTCTGCATATTGATCACGAATCCAGACCTAACAGAAAATCACCTGGCAATTAAATTTATTTCACAATAACCATATTTTTTTGTTTTATTAACGGATGATTTATTAATAAATGCTCTACCAAAAAATCATCCGACCCATTCTTTATAGAATTCCTGCTGATACTATCCACCCAATAGTTGCTGGCGGCGGGGAATTTGCAGCAAAAATTCCTTTGATCGGCCCGGCTTTAAGCAATTATTACCGAATAAACAATCCAGCCTTACAAGTACAGCTTTTTGGCATAAATTTTCCCAATCCCATTGGCCTTTCAGCCGGTTTTGATAAAGATGGACGATATTTAGACTTTGCTCATGCTTTTGGTTTTGGTTTTTCAGAAATCGGTTCCATAACTGGAGAAGCTTATGCTGGCAACCCAAAACCTTGGACTAGGCGACTGGTAAAAAACCAGGCTTTGGTTATTAATTATGGCCTAAAAAGCGAGGGTGCAGAAAAAGTTTATTCACGATTACGAAACAAAAAACCTTTTCTGCCTTTTGGTATATCCGTAGCTAAAACCAACCGAGTGGATTGTGCGGGCGAAAAAGCCATTGCTGATTATATTAAAGTTTTCAAAACTTTCAAAGATATTGGCAGCTATTATGCCGTTAATTTAAGCTGTCCCAACACGGCTGATGGCATACCTTTTTCCGAGCCAGAGACTTTAAGAAAACTCTTGGTGGAAATTGATAAAGCCAGAACAGAAATTCAGTCCAACAAACCAATTTTTTTGAAAATCAACCCGGACTTGGAAAAACCAAAGATCGATCAGATTATTGAATTGTGTCACAGATTTAATATCCAGGGCTTGATCATCAGCAATTTAATTAAAGACCACAAAAAAGCCATAACTTATTTAAAATATCCAGAAGAATATGATTCCAACTGGCCAGGCGGACTTTCTGGCACAGCAGTCAGACAAATTTCCACTGACTGCATTCGTTATGTTTATCAAAAAACCCAAGGGTCTTTAAAAATTATCGGCTGCGGCGGGGTTTTTACTGGCGACGACGCTTATGAAAAAATCAAAGCTGGCGCCAGTTTGATTGAGCTGATCACGGGTTTTATTTTTAACGGCCCTGCCACGATTAGAAAAATCAATTTGCGGCTTCTGGAATTACTAAAGCAAGACGGGCTAACCAATATCAGCCAGGCAGTTGGTCAAGAATAAAGTGGTTGCGATATTATTAAATATTTGTTACATTAGGCCATACCAAAGCCAGAGGTAAGTTCGGCCACGTAGCCCCGCCCACCTGCTACCGCAGGTAGCGGGCGCGGCAAGTCCCCGCCATTCGGCGGGGTAAAGTCCAGGCGAGGTTTTGTCTCCCTTCGGGGCATCTCCCGCAGGGAGACAAAACCTAATACTTTTCATTTCTAATAATTGGCCTGGTAGCCAAGTGGTAAGGCATGGGTCT
>JAZDEZ010000010.1:0-11433 GCA_043808365.1 Patescibacteria group bacterium | reverse complement strand
TGGAAAAATTGCTAAAATAACATAAAATAATACACCTACAGTGTAGTCTTGTCAAGTCCTGCTGGCAAGTGCACAAACTGTGCTTAAATTAGCCCTTAAAATAGCAAAAAACCGCCCAAATAGTCGCGCCTGCCGATGGGCCGGCGCTCGGAGGAAATATAACATCGTTCCCGCTTGCCCCGCCCATATAAAAAAATGTTATGGAAATTGAGTGAGGAGGAGCGGTTCTAAGGGGAACGAAGAACAGCGTTGTACTGTTTGAGCCCCGAGTGGAACGAGGGGCGAGTTTACAACGCTGAGCGACGACGAGCCAATTTACGCCGCGCCCGACTTGCCTGAGGTAACTCAGGTGGGAGGGTTAATTTTTTTGTCTGGGCGGAATCTCCCTTCGACTTCGCTCAGGGCATGCTTTTTGCCGCTTTGGCGCCTGTACCGCCGAATGGCGGGAGATTCGCAGAAAAGCGGCGAAACTATCTTACTCCCAAAAAAACAACATCCTAAAAGGAGATTGCTTCGTCGTTCCACTCCTCGCAATGACAATGGTGGGGGTGACTACTGTATTTGAAATCTATTTCAAAACATCCTTAAGGAACTGCCCCGTATAACTCCGCTTTACTTTCGCCACGTCGCGCGGGGTGCCTTCGGCCACGATCTCCCCGCCTATGGCCTACTGCTGTTTCTCCTGTTAAATTTTACCTGATGCACCTTTTCCAGCATATCCAGGGTGGCGCCAACGGAAAGATTGGCAGTATCCACCAGAATCAGCCGGGCGCCAAATTGTTTTATTAAAGGCGCAAGGAATTCATCGCCCCAAGAGGGGGAAAAGGTGTTGACTCCGGTAAAAACAATTTCAACTGGTTCACTTTCGAGGATAGTGCTCAGTGTCGGCTTGAAGGCGGCGAATGCTTCCCTGCCTTCTTCACGGGATGTGAGCGTTGTGCCAAACTTTTTTAATTCGATAATCATGAAATTATTAATATTGTATAAGCGCAAACGCTCCTCTGATAAAATCCGGACTTTTTACTATCTTTAGATACTTGTCTTTGCCTCCTAAATTCAGGACAGCATCGCCGGTTTGGAAAAATAGATCAAAACCGTATTTCACTACCACATCCCTGACATACTTCAATCCATTGCCCCTGGCTTCCGGCGCACGGCCGGATATTAATTCAGTGAAAGCGACCTTGAGAGCTTCTGAATGGTCGGATAAATTAGGTCTGACTTGTTGCAGTGTTTTTAAGATGCCCCGCCCGCGGTCCGCCAGAACGACTTTTCTCTCATCAATGTTATAACCAAAAAAAGCACCCGGAACATCCGGCCAATTGCCGAGGTTATGATCGTAGGAGTTGTTGCCGATTTCCCCGACGATGGCCACGATGAGAGGAAATATTTGGGCAAAATCCCCGCTGCGGCTTAAATCAAATTCAAATCTGGACAATCTGGCTTTAAAAATTGACTTATCCGGGCAATGAAACCGGCGCGGTATTTCAAAGACGCCTGGGGCCGCAGTCCATGTATTGGCTACTTTTAGCAGGACCTGGAAATCCAATGACAAAAAATCCTCAATTTTATTTTCATCGTAATAATAGCGGCTGACCTTACCGGTCTTTTTTCTATTGGCAACCAAACGGCCCGACTTGTCCCACCGCCGCAAGGTTTGGGTATTAATAGCCAGCTTGGTAGCCGTTTCCTTTATGGAAAATTCTTTATTCATATTCTATCTACATGTTTATCAATTAACATATACATTACTTAAGCAAATTTGTCAATGTTTTCGGTATTTACCTAATAAAACCTATACATTATTGTAAATAGTATCTATATGACAAAATACCTGCATTAGGCAGGCGGGCGCTCGAAGGATATATAAAATCTTTCCCGCCTTGCCACGCCTAAGCGTAGCGACCTGCCCGAACGACTGAGGTCGTTCAGTCGGGCGGGTGGCGGGCAGGTCTGCCGATTTTCTGGATTCGCAGAAAAGCGGCGAAACTATCTTACTCCCAAAAAAACAACATCCTAAAAGGAGATTGCTTCGTCGTTCCACTCCTCGCAATGACAATGGTGGGGGTGGCTACTGTATTTGAAATCTATTTCAAAACGTCCTTTAGAAACTGCCCGGTATAACTCCGCTTAACTTTGGCCACGTCGCGCGGGGTGCCTTCGGCCACGATCTCTCCGCCCTTGATACCGCCCTCCGGCCCGAGGTCAACCAGCCAGTCTGCGGACTTGATAATATCCAAATTGTGTTCAATGACCAGGATGGAATTTCCCTTATCAACCAGTTGATGCAACACATTCAACAACCGCTTTACGTCATCGAAATGCAGGCCGGTCGTCGGCTCATCTAAAATATATAACGTCTTACCGGTCGCCCGGCGGGATAATTCAGTGGCCAGCTTAATGCGCTGCGCTTCACCGCCGGATAATGTGGTAGCTGATTGGCCCAGGTGGATATAACCCAGTCCGACGTCGTTCAATGTTTTTAATTTATTGGCAATCGCCGGCTGGTTCTCAAAAAACGTCATCGCCTCTTCCACGGTCATATTGAGGACATCAGAAATGTTCTTGTTTTTGTAATGGATTTCCAGAGCCTGTTCATTGTACCGGCGGCCTTTGCATTCCTCGCATTCAACGTAGACGTCCGGCAAGAATTGCATTTCAATGCGCACCAGCCCGTCGCCCTGACAAGCTTCGCATCGTCCGCCCACCACATTGAAACTGAACCGGCCCGGTCCGTAGCCGCGGATGCGAGATTCCGGAACCTGCGTGAATAAATCCCTTATATACGTAAAGAGGCCGGTGTAGGTGGCCGGGTTTGACCGCGGGGTGCGGCCGATCGGCGACTGGTCAATATTAATGACTTTATCCAAATGTTCAATCCCGTCGATCTTTTTATGATTGCCTGGCTCGTCTTTTGACCCGTAAAAGTGCTTGGATAAGGCCTTAGCCAGGATTTCCGTCATCAGCGTCGATTTACCGGAACCAGACACGCCGGTGATGCAGACGAGCTTGCCGAGCGGGATCCTGACGTCGATGTTTTTCAAATTGAACTCACTGGCGCCGCGGATGACCAGCGACTTGCCGGTGCCAGGGCGGTATTTTTTCGGTGCGGGAATGGATAAAGTGCCGACTAGGTATTTCCCGGTCAATGAATGCTTGCTCTTCTTGATCTGGTCAGGCGTACCGACCGCCACCACTTTACCGCCATGCTCACCCGCGCCCGGACCGATATCGATGACATAGTCAGCCGCCAAGATCGTGCCTTCATCATGCTCCACCACGATCACCGTGTTGCCCAGCTCTCTCAGCGCTTTTAATGTTTCGATCAGCTTGGCGTTATCGCGCTGGTGCAGGCCGATCGACGGTTCGTCTAGAATATAAACCACTCCGACTAACGATGAACCAATTTGGGTGGCCAGGCGGATGCGCTGAGCTTCGCCGCCGGCCAGGGTGGAAGCGGTGCGGTCAAGCGTCAAATAATCCAGGCCGACGTTCTGCAAAAAAACCAGCCGCGCGGAGATCTCCTTCAGGATCTGCTTAGCGATCATTTTGTCTTTGGCAGAGGTAAATGCCAGTTGAGCAAAAAATGTGGTCGAGTCTTCAACCGTCATATTGGTCACATCAGAAATCGACCGGTCCGCGACAGTCACGGACAGCGCTTCCGGTTTCAGGCGCTTGCCTTTGCAGGTCGGGCAGACCAGGACGCGCATGTATTTCTCGATCTCCTGGCGGATATAATCTGAATCAGTTTCTTTGTACCGTCTCATCAAATTCGGAATGACGCCCTCAAAATTCCTGGTCAGCGCCCCTTCAAACCTTTCGCTGGCATACTCCATCGTGTACTCCTTGGTTCCGGAGCCGTATAAAACTATACCCATTTGCTTTTGGGTCAATTGGGTGACGGGGACATCCACGGAGAACGCGTGCTCATGCGCCACTTTTTCCAAAAACCGCATATACCAGGCCTGGTTCGATGACGTGCGCGACCATGGCCTGATGGCGCCCTCGGAAATGGATAATTTCTTGTTCGGGATGACCAGGTCAGCGTCAATTTCCTGCTTGGTCCCCAAGCCCGTGCAGTCCGGACAGGCGCCGTGGGGGGTGTTAAATGAAAAATTACGCGGCTCGATCGGCGGCAGGTTGATGTTGCAGTGCGGGCAGGAAAAATGCTGGGAAAACAGCATGTCTTCGTTAGTGTCCTGCCGCAAGATAATGACCAAACCATCGCCCAGATTAAGCGCCGCTTCAAGTGAATCATGCAGCCGTTTTTTTTCCAATTCCGGTCCGGCAGTCAGCCGGTCTACCACCACCTCTACTTTATGCTTCTTTTGCTTGTCGACATTGAGGTCTTCAGCTTCGTCAACGGAATACACCACGCCGTCAAAGCGTACGCGCACATACCCGGCCTTCCGTACCTCGAAAATCACGTGCTTATGCTCGCCTTTCTGGTCGCGGATCACCGGCGCCATGATCATGAATTGCGTACCGGGAGGCAAACCCTGTACTTTGTTCGCGATCTGCTCCGTTGTCTGGCGCGTCACTGGCCGGCCGCACTGCGGGCAATGCGGCTTGCCGACGCGGGCAAAAAGCAAACGCAAATAATCATAAATCTCCGTTACCGTGCCGACGGTCGAGCGGGGGTTATGCGACGTGGATTTCTGGTCAATGGAAATAGCCGGTGACAGCCCGTCGATCTGGTCCACGTCCGGCTTATCCATTAGGCCCAAAAACTGCCGCGCGTAAGCTGACAGCGATTCCACGTACCGGCGCTGGCCCTCGGCATAAATGGTGTCGAACGCCAAAGACGACTTGCCCGAACCGGACAGTCCGGTGATGACGACGAGCTTGTCGCGAGGGATGTCCACGTCGATATTCTTCAGGTTATGGACGCGGGCGCCGCGAATGGTAATTTTTTTGTCCCCGGTTTTTGCCGGCTTGGGGCGTACAGTCATCTGGGAGGTTTTGTTTATAAAAAATGAACTACCTCGCTACAAGCTGGCGAGGTATCGCCAGCGAAAAATGGGTTCATTCTCCGTAGCCCATCCTCCTTCGCTGACGCTTCGGAGGATTCTCCTTATTTTATTTCTCCGCAGTAGAACTGCGGGGTATGTCAGCGGAGGAGAATCAGCCTTCACTCTGGCCAAACACTTATCAACAGGAAAAAGTAACGAATGCTAGTATACACGATCAGTCAAGACTGGTCAACCCCTTCCAGAAGACTTATAAAAAACCGGCATAAATATCCAAGTCAATGAATCTCTTTTTCAATTTTCGGGGTTGACACCCTTCGGTTAACTCAGGGTATTACTGAGCTTCGCCGAAGTGTCAAGAGTGTAAATGCGGGATATTAAAAAGCTCAACCTTATATTACAAAGGTTGAGCATAATAAACTTAATCCACGATACGGGATTACCCTGCCGAATCCGGCTTTATGCCATTTTTCTGGTACGCCCAACGTATCCAACCAATCGGCACGTCAGTCCGTTTAGCCAGCTCTTCGAGGCTCCAGCCGATCGCCGTTCTGCACCGATTTGATTCGAAAATTGGCCATTCATCCACCCATCCTATGCCACTGCCCGTATAGGCGGATTGAAGGTAATTGACGGCTCCGCCGCGATACCCTCGAATTACCAGCGACTGCAAGTCTTCGCGAGTCGTCCCGATCCACGCCAATAATCCGGGGATAGAATCGTCGTTTTCCAGCAAATAATTACCAATACGATCTACCGATGTTGTACGAGAATCTTCGAGTGCTTGACGATAGCTGTGTTTCAATTCATACAAAAAACAGGAATCCGTGTAAATTTTCAGCTGGTCGATTGTCGGCTCAATGTTGCCGAACAGACAGCCGTTCGACTGCATCTCCTCCATGATCTCCCTGATTAAACCTGGCGCGATCCAGCGGACATTGTCAAATTCAGACAGGTCAAGCTGGCGCAGCATATCCCATTTCATTTGCGTCTGATATGACTGCGACAGGCAGACCAGCGAATCAATGCGCGCCGAGTCTGGTGCGAAACTCTGGCCGAGGCAGACAGTCCTCAGGAACCTCAAACTGTCCAGGCAAGCCGCCTGATACGGCTTCTGCCTGAAGTTCTTTTCCAGATCCTCAATCTTGGCCTGATACTGTTGCTCCCACTCGAGTTTTTTTTGGGCAATCGCGGTATCCTCATTCCGCGACGAACATCCCCCCAGCCACGCATACAAGCATACCAGCACCAGAGCGGCAACATTCCATTTGTGCCATTTACGATACAAAAACAACATAACAGCCTCCATGAATTAAAGTTTTCAAAATTGCTATTTTATATTAAGGCACCTTATCACGATATTTTACGGATGTCAAACCCCTGTACGAAACAATAAATAAAACCCGGTGATAAAAAACAGCGCCAGCCCACATGGACACGACGCTGTAACTCAAGACGAAAATCGTTTCGGATCAGTCTGATTCTTTATGGAAAGAATACAGTGCGATTCCGAATACGATAAGAATGATTCCTATCACACCGGCCAGTTTCGGCAACTGGGCATGGATCAGGATGATCTCTAATGCGGCAGTGAAGATGACGTCACCAGCAATAGTGGCATCAATTCCGGCTATCTGGATGCCAGTCGCCTTTTGCCGGGCGCCGATAAAAATCGTCTGGCCGATGCCGATCGAGATGACGCCGACAATCAATGTTGTCAGCAGTTGGCTGCCGGACGGAAGCCCTGGCGCAGTCAGCGTCACGAACACCGCCTGCAACGGCAACCCTCCCAACAGCACGAGGAACACGATGGCTGACGGCCGGCTGATCACGTCATCCGGAATAAAAGGGATCTCGAACCGCTTGAACATTACTGCTCCGCGGCGCTGGATCTCGTACTGGAGCTGGTCGCCGATCGAGTACGCGATGGCCGCGAATAAAGGCGGCAAAATGCCGGCCAAAAAATCCGCAAAAGTCACGGCAGTGGACTGTTCCCATTGGACCAGGAACACGCCCAGCACGATCAGCAAAGAATACCCGACTCCGCGCATGGGGATGCGCCGGCCGAACATCGGGAAAGTGATCAGCGGCGTGACCAGAATGGTCAGCTCGAACGTGGCAGTCACCACCCAGGCCGGCGCATGGACCATCGCATACGAGAGCGGTAATTCCAGAAGTGCGGTGGCGATAGACCCGGTGATCACCCAGAAGACCCAGTGTCGCCGGAACACCTTGAACGAATCAGTGAGCATCCAAGGATCCCGGAAAAACAGCCAAAGAAATAGGGCAAATGCGGCAAACGCATTCAAGAGCAGAGCGGTCCATCCCCAGTACCCGCCGCTTACTCCTACTAATCTGCTGCCAAACCAGCCGCAACTCAAACAGAGTGAGGCCAACAATCCTCGTATAATCAAACGTCCCATAACAACCTCTCATCTATTTCAGCATTATTATTCAAATTTAAAGGGCAAAGTTGACACTCCACTCTACCAGTTTATTGGAAAAAGTCAAGCGTTTGTATCATTATGCTATACTGACCTCATGGATATCAAAATCCCGTCTCAAGTCCAAACGCTCCCCCGCAAACTAAGCTGCGCTGCAATATTTTTAAAAACACAGATGCTAAGATACCGTAATCCGCAATCTTGACAAATATCTCAAAGAATTCTAAGCTTGATTAACTATTAGAACATTAAAAATCAACTTTTAATTTTAGGAGGTTTTGTATGAGTGCTCGATTCGCAAGGTATGCTATTAGCATCTTCACAGCAGCGTGTTTCCTCGTTTTTATCGGTCTCTTTGTTTTCGTTCGAGCGGATAATTTGGAAAATTGGCCGCTGGAAGCGACTATTAGTTTAATGATTTTCACTCTGGGTTGCGCGGGCTGGGCTGTGGCCTATTATATTATTTTCCCGAAGAGCATCAAGTTCTATGGAAGCGACCATCAGACAAGCGGTCAATGGGCAGTGACTCGGGGCACCGGACAGATCATGGAATATTCTTCAAAAACGGTTTACATGTGGAAAAAGCGGTGTCCTGACGTCATTGCCGTTTCATTCCGTGATCGCGTGCAATCATCCACGATGAAAGTTTCACCGATAACTCCCAATCCGAAAGTGAGGACGATCGTTTATACTGTCTGGGTGGATGTGGCGATACATTCGCTAAAGACCATGGAGTCTTTCATCGCCTATGTCACCGACGTCATGGGAAAAGAACCCACCGCCCTAGAAAAAGACTGGAATCTCATTGACGAGATCGTCCGATTCAAGCTCTATGAGTTCAATAACAGTCACAGCGCTGAGATTGCCGAATTCTACAATCCGCTTGATCCCAAACAGCAATTTAGGTTCAAGAAGCTCATATCGACTTTTCTTAATGACGGACTGGAAAAGATCGGCTTGACTGTGGCCAATACTGCTTTCAAACTCGCCTGACGCACCTGTTGTTAACTCTACTAATGCACTACGACTCATCATCAATGCCTGCAAGTTAGGGAGCATTTCGCTCCCTTTTTTATTACCGGCAAAACCGCGAATTTTTAACAGCAAGCTCTTTTACAGTAGATTACTATACCCGCAGGTTTTTTCAAATCAAACTATTGGCTTGACAAATATTGGTCAATACTCTAAATTTGAATAAACAGTATAAAATGGTCCTTTTAGAAAGTGAGGGTGTGCAATGGCATCAAAATTTTCCAAGTGCCTTGTTATAATTTTAGTCGGTGAATTCGTCATAACGATGGTTGGCTGGTGGACCGGCTACTGGCAGGAACTTTTATTTTTTGTGGGGCCGATTATTGTCGTTGCTTTGGCCGTCAGTATGATTTTCAGCAGCGGGGGAAAATCCAGGATAACCGGCAGTGCGATTGTATTTTGGGTTGGTTATTTCTCCATGCTTCTTCATGTTTTGACATACTCCGGCCCGATGGCAGTCACGCCTGAACATTGGCAAGTGGCGGTTATCTGCGTTTTGTTCGGTTATTTCTGCTCTTGCATCGTGGCTTACCCGCAGGAGTCCAGACAACGGCCGGCACTGGCGGTTCATTATGATCAAATTCCATCCAAATTATAACCTTTAATTATAGCCGACTATTTAATAGTCGGTTTTTTTATTGTTCCATTTTCAAACAGTGTTGAAAGATAATGTTTTTTAATTGAAAGAAAAAACTAACGCCTCTGGCGGGCAATACGAATGCCATCGGGTTTTTGGCCGGTGGCAGTTCATTTGGCGCCAATGCCATAACGTAATATACTGACTCTATGAATATCAAAATCCCGTCACAAGTCCAATCTCTCCCCCGCAAACCCGGCTGTTACATTTTCAAAAAAGCTGACGGCGATATTTTATACGTGGGCAAAGCGATAGACTTGAAAAATCGCGTTTCTTCATACTGGCACAAATCCAGCCAACTCACGCCGCACAAACAGCTGATGATCCCGCAGATTAAAAAAGTGGAGTACATTATTACGTCATCCGAATCCGAAGCGCTGATGCTGGAGTCCACCCTCATCAAACAGCACCAGCCGCCCTTCAACATCGACCTGAAAGATGATAAGAGCTTCTTGTATATTAAAATTACACTTACCGAAGAATATCCTCGTGTCTTTACCGTGCGCCGCGTGCAGCCAGACGGGGCCAGATATTTCGGGCCGTACGTTTCCGCCATGTCAGTCAGGCAAACTTTGCATATGCTGCGCCAGCTGTTCCCTCATCGGAATTTCGACAAACCCATTACGAATTACCGGACGAAATACCTGATAAAACGGTATCCTGAACTGATGGGTCCGGCAGACAAAACCGAGTACCGGCAGACCATCGGCCGCATCATGAAATTCCTCAAAGGCGATTACGAACCAGTGCAAGAAGAGCTGAAGAAAAAAATGGCCGACCTGTCCCGGCGCCAGCTGTTCGAAAAAGCCGGACAAATCCGCGACTCGCTGAACTCCATCGCCTACCTTACCGAAAAACAAAAAGTCATTTCGCCGAAGCTGGAAGACATGGACATAATCAGCCTAGCCCGCCCGCCTAGACTCGGCGAGGCTGGCGACAAACAATTAGGGGCTATCAACCTATTCACTGTGAGGTACGGCAAACTACTGTGCAAACAAGTGTTTACTATTAAAAATATTATTGACCAGACAGATGCCGAGGCAGTCCAGGCTTTCATGGAACAGTTCTATCCCCAGGTGACCGACCTGCCGAAGGAAATCGTCATCCCGATTAAAATCTCCGGGCGGAAATTGTTCGAACGGACGTTCAAATGCAAACTGACCGTGCCGGAACGGGGTTTCCGTAAGCAATACGTCTCATTAGGCGAAGAAAACGCTGAACAATTCCTAACTCAACAAAAAGCCTCCTGGGAAAAAGACGAGGCCAAATCCAAACAGGCGCTGTCTGATTTCAAGAATCTATTGAATCTCCCCAATCTGCCTAAACGTATTGAAATTTTTGATATTTCCAATATCCAGGGTGCTGACGCTGTCGGTTCCATGGTGGTGTTTACCAACGGCCGGCCGGACAAGAAGTGGTACCGCAAGTTCAAAATCAAAACCGTCAAAGGCGCCAATGACCCGGCCATGCTGGCCGAGATGGTCAGCCGTCGGTTCGCACATGTCGGAGACAATAAAAACAAAACTGCTTGGCCAAAACCCGACTTAGTCATTTTAGATGGCGGAAAAGGCCAGCTATCCGTAGTCCGGCATAAAACTAAAATCAACATCCCTATCGTCGCAATAGCAAAACGTGAAGAAGAAATATTTGTGCCGGGAAAGCCAGTCCCTATTAGATTCCCCCAGAACTCAGAGGCGCTATTCCTCATCCAGCGCATGCGCGACGAGGCTCATCGGTTTGCCATCAACTTTTTCAGAAAAACGCACGTCCGTGGAGCCAGGAAATCCCTGCTGGATGCCATCCCCGGCCTGGGCGCGGCCAGCAGGAAAAAACTGATCAAAGCGTTCGGGTCGGCGCTCGGCGTCCGTGACGCCGGCGAGCCGGAGCTCGCCGCGGTCGTCGGGCTGGTATTGGCAAAAACCATTAAGGAAAACATATGACCATCCATATAGACCACAAAACAGAACAAGCGTTGGAAAAAAAACTGACGGCCCGTGACCGCAAGCGCCGCTTGAAAATGAAAGTCTCCGGCGCCAGCGTGAAAAAACTGCAACGGATCATTATTCAGCGAGCACGTCAAAAATAACCGTTAGCGGTAGGGTTTGCGCAACCCGTATCGTTATCGTTTAATAATTTAATATTTAACCGCATAACCAAAACGTCAAACGATACTAGCGGCGACACCGCTAACTACACCCCTTACTACCCATGTCGCACGGAAGTGATAATGTCCTACTTGAGGAAAGTTAAAATGTCCTACCTCAAGTACAATGAAATGGTTAATTATTAACCATTTCACTAATGACCTTAATCACTATGTCGGCTAAAGAATTGAACAGGTTTCAAATTA
>JAZDEZ010000009.1:0-6032 GCA_043808365.1 Patescibacteria group bacterium | reverse complement strand
CAATAAAAAACCAGCCGGATCGCCAATAAAACAACAGGCTCTTGCCCGCGATGGACGCGTCTACGTCCTGGCTTGGCGAAGAGTGATAAGTGTGTGCCTCCTGGTCTGGCATACGTTTTTGTGTTTACTGTCTAGACCTGATTATAGTATACGTCATCGCATAAAAAAATCCAGTTGACAAAAACGGGGGAATAAAGTAGGCTAGATCAGTAAAAAGTACTTTTACCTTGGAGGAATAATGGAACCAGTATGTCCAAAATGTCACGAAAGAACAATTTCAAGTAAAAGAAATAAGCCACTGGATCCGAAAGATGATGGATGCGGCTCTGAAGGGAGGAATCATCCTTTTAGAATTGTATTTTGTGGAGGTTGTGGTCATATTATTGCTTGCATCCCATGCGTGATTTTGACTAATACAGGCCCACAAAGTGTCTCGTCATAATTGACCTCAACAATTCGCTCAACCCCCGCCGGACTCAAACCGACGGGTTTTTTATTTCTTCTTAATCATCGCGAGGCCACGGGTCTTGCGGGCCCCGGGCCGAGCGATTCAACTTAGGGAAAGGGAGCGATGAGGGGAAACCGAAGGTGTCCCTTCATAGAACAACAAAAACCCCGGCTTGCACCGGAGTCTTTGTTTTTATATAGAAAGAACAGGTAATGACTATTAGTAGTGAGATGTGTGTTTCAGGGGTGGGAAGTGGGTCGTGAGGTGCGAGATGAGATGTGAGAAAGTCTCACACTTCAAACATCCCACTTCCCGACCCACCTCTCACTTCACGTCCTCACTTCGCGCCTTCTACATTCCCATATCCATCCCGCCCATGCCAGGCATCCCGCCGCCCATGCCGCCCGGCAGGCCAGGTTCTTTCTTATCCGGCAGGTCAGTGACAACAGCCTCAGTCGTTAATAGCATGGCTGCGGCAGAAGCTGCATTTTGTAATGCGGAACGGGTAACCTTGGTCGGGTCAACGATCCCGGCGGCAACCAGATCAACATACTGGTCAGTATCCGCGTTATACCCGTGGTTTCCCTTGAGTTTCTTCACTTCTTCCACGACCACTGAGCCTTCTTTGCCGGCATTGATGGCAATTTGGCGCACCGGCTCTTCAAGCGCGCGGCGCAAGATATTGATGCCTATTTTTTCATCACCAGTAACATCCATTTTCTCCAGCACATGCATGGCGCGGATCAGGGCCACGCCGCCGCCCGGTACTATGCCTTCTTCCACCGCGGCGCGGGTAGCATGCAGCGCGTCTTCGATCCGGTGCTTTTTCTCCTTTAATTCAGTCTCAGTAGCGGCACCGACTTTGATGACAGCCACGCCGCCAGCCAGTTTGCCGAGGCGCTCCTGCAGTTTTTCCTTGTCAAAATCTGACGTAGAATCTTTGATCTCTTTCTTGATCTGGGCGATGCGATCCTTGATGGCTGACTCTTCGCCTTTGCCGCCGACGATCGTGGTCGTTTCTTTTGTCGCGACGATCCGAGAGGCCCGGCCCAGCATGTCAACCGTGGTATTCTCCAGTTTCAAGCCGATGTCTTCGGAAATCACCTTGCCGCCGGCCAAAATAGCGATATCTTGCAGCATTTCCTTGCGGCGGTCGCCGAATCCCGGCGCTTTCACGGCCAGGACATTGAACGTACCGCGAATCTTGTTCACCACGAATGTAGCCAGAGCTTCCCCTTCTACCTCATCGGCGATGATGACCAATTCCTTCGTGCCGGATTGGGCTAATTTCTCCAAGAGCGGCAAAATTTCGCTCAAAGCGGAAATCTTTTTATCTGTAATGAATATATAAGGGTCCTTATATTCCGCTTCCATCCGCTCGGCGCTGGTGACCATATACGGCGAAACATACCCCTTGTCGAACTGCATGCCTTCGACCACCTCTTTGGACAAACCGAACGTCTGGGATTCTTCCACCGTGGCCACGCCATCCTTGCCCACTTTTTCCATAACGTCGGCAATTAATTTTCCGACTTCAGGATCCTGGGAAGAAATAGTGCCGACCTGCGCGATCTCCTCATTCGTCTTTACCGGTTTGGAAATGACTTTCAACTCTTCAATAATGCATTTTACGCCTTTTTCAATGCCGCGTTTGATGACCATCGGGTTCGCGCCGGCGGCCACGTTCTTGAATCCCTCCGCCACCATGCTCTGCGCGAGCAACGTGGCCGTAGTCGTGCCGTCTCCGGCGACGTCATTTGTTTTCGAGGCGACTTCCTGGACGATCTGCGCCCCGACGTTTTCGAATTTGTCTTCCAGTTCAATTTCTTTGGCGATAGTCACGCCGTCATTGGTAATGGTCGGCGCGCCAAAACCCTTGTCCAGGACGACGTTTCGGCCTTTGGGACCGAGCGTGACCTTCACGGCGTCCGCCAGCTTGTCCACGCCCCGTTTAATCATGGTACGGGCTTTTTCGTCAAATAATATTTGCTTTGCCATACGATTGTTGATTGTTTAAAAAGTTAAATTGTTGAAGTGATATGATAGTATTTTTTCTTACCGACTTTAGTCGGGTCCTACCAGTTTCCAATACATTGCCTTGTAGTTACGCCACTTCAGCCAGAGGCTGATCCGCCTGCGGCGGAAAAGTGGCTACGAATTCTTACTTTTCAACTTTCGCTAACACATCCTCTTCTTTCAGGACCTTGTACTCGACATCCTCGATCTTCACTTCTTCTCCGGAGTACTTGCCGAAAATCACCCGGTCCCCCTGTTTCAGGCCGAGCTTTTTCACTTTCTCTCCGTCGCCGACAGCGACAATGGCGCCCTCTTCTTTTTTCTCTTTCTCGACGGTATCCGGCAGGACGATCCCGGACTTCGTGACCTCTTCCTCAGTCACGGCTTTGACGATAATACGGTCGCCAAGTGGGGTAAGCTTCATATTCGTGTTGATAAGTTAATTATAAATAATGCTTATATAAGCCCTATTTTACCGATGAATTAGCACTCCTTCATAAAGAGTGCTAAGTAGGTAATTCCTATTGTATATAAAGACTTTTTCAGTGTCAAGGCGACCCGCCCTGGTCTTGTCCACAGGCAATCTGGTCATACCGCTTCGCCCAGGCGCCCAAGGCCAGCCAATACAGGAACATCCCGGATGGCAGGGTCCAGATATAATGGTCGGACAGACCCAGCAATAGGATGGCGATAAAAACAATCGCCCACATAATCAGCCAGTTGTGTTTAGAAAATTCCCGGCGCGACTGCCGCAGCGCCAACTGGAAAAATTGGATGGCAATCGCCATGAACAGCAAGCCGCCGAAAATTCCCGTTTCCGCGGCCGCCAACACGAAAATATTATGCACCGGCTGGTAGTCCCAGGCGGCCCGCGTCGTATCCCGGTCATAGAGCGCACCGGTATAATCCCCCAGACCGACTCCCTGGTACCAATGGCTAATAACCAAGTCGCGGGCCTGGACATAATAATCCGCCCGCTGTTCGATCGACTGCTGTTCTAAAGGCGCCGTAGCTTCTAGCCTGGTCACCCAAATATCCGGCACCAGCGCTACGGTCATCAGCACCAGGATAATCAGCCAACTAGCCACTTCAGTCAATAAAATTAACCGGTAGCGATGCCGGTGCCATACACTGATCGCCAACAAACACATAAAAGCTATCCCGAAAGCGAGCCAGGCTGAGCGGGAAAAAGTCAGGATCAATCCATAGGAAACGATAATCAACGAAAAAACAGTTAACAATATTTTCCCCAAGTTGGCTTTGCGGTCTGTATAAAGCGTAAAAAGAAATCCTATGAGTATAAAAAGACAGATGACCAAAAAACCGCCTAACACATTCGGGTGCGGGAAAGCGCCGTATGCCCTCAGATAGCGCCCTTCGACCGTCGCAATGACCGAATCCCCCAATTGGCCAGGCTGGTGTGCCGCCAGTCCCAGCCATTTATTGGCAATAATGTGCTGTGAAAAAAATTGATAGATCCCGAAAACCCCCTGAACAACCCCTGCCGATGCAATTGCTACGCCTAGTTTTGGCCAGGAAAAATCTATGCGCCGTACCAGCCAGAATAATCCGATGATTTCAGCCAGCCGGACTATAACGTACCAACTGATTCCCTTGTCCTGGGACCACAACACCGAAGCGAAACAAACCAGGAAAAACGCCCCAATGACGGCCCATAGCGGCCGCAAGCATGTTTTCTTGTTCTGGCGCGGCAAAAAAATGCCTAAAAAAATCAAGAAAACCAACAGTATGTCAGTTCCATACAAACTGCCGCTGCCATACTCCCACACCTTCCCATTGAGGTGAGCAGTTCGCCAGATCCACCGCGTCTGCCAGGGCAGCAGGAATACAAATAGATAGAAACCGTATTCAGTGAGTTTTGTTAAAAATTTTCTCATATGACGATCTCCTAATTATCCTCCGAGCGTGGCTCTCCCCGCCTTGCTCCGCCTGAGCGTAGCGATGGCGGGCAGGTGTGGCCGCGCTCCTCATGTTGACTTGTGGTTGCGGTGTCACCACCCCAACATTGTCATTCCGAACAAACGTGAGGAATCCCAGTCTGATGGTATTAACTATTTAACCGAGATGCCTCCCCCTCAATTCGCTTCGCTCATTGAGGGTCGGCATGACATGCGCAGGGCGCTAACCCAAACACCACCTACAACACCTGCTCTTTCCTTTCCCGCCATTGCTCCAAAAAAGACTGCCGCCGGTCAGTATCATGAAATTTCAGCACTGAGTCATTCACCACCACCCGCGTATCCTTGTTTGCCATGGCTCGCAAGTTCTCCGGCATGATTTTCTCCTGCCAACTGCGGAAAAGGCTCTCCGGCCAGAAAAAGAAAAATAATTCTTTCAATCTCTTTACCCATCGATACGCCCGCACCTGACGGCGGCCGACCGGTTCAATGGGCAGCCAATGAGGTAATACCAGCCGCACCCATTCATTCGACTGAACAAATGTTGTGTACGCGCCTTCATCATACACCGGATAGACTTGAGTAACCCAGTATGGCAAATAAATGTCATCCCGGATGGCCAGTTGCTCGAGATTAACATGGTCAATGTCTACAAAAAAAGACGAGCATATTTTATCCTGCGTATTGCCGAGTGACGGGCGTAATTTTAATATTTTCAATAAGCTATTCACCCAGAACCTGACCTGCCATGTCCGGTGCCGGCCGGTGATAATAAAAAGATCGATGTCCCCGCCCCGGCGGCTGTTATTGTAGGCGAGCGTATTACACACGCCGATCATCCTGACAAACGGCACCCAGCGCAGCCACCTGATTATCTTCAGTGCCCTGTGGAATTTATCCTCTGCCCATAGGTACCGCTGCTGGCGAATATCCACGATCTGTTGGCGCCCTTTCAAAAAATAAAAACCGTCCAGTTCCCCTACGCGGCTTTTTAACCACTCGCTCGTTTCTAGCACCCGCATCACATCTGTTATACTTTCTTGCTGTAGTCCGTAGTCTGTAGTCTGTTGACTTCCCCCAACGTACAGCCATTTCCAAATCTCCATCGCGGTCAATGGATAGTCAAAAATGTCGAAATAGGACAGGGTGGCGATGATGGCTTTTTCGAGGGCAGTCATGCTTAAAGTATAGTGTTTTTGGCCGAAAAACAAAAGGTAATATAATATGAATGTAACAAAAATCCGCCTTTGGGAGAACGGATGGCCTTATGGGTATTATTTACTAGTTTTTTATAAATTTTTTGTGTCTAATATCCATTCTACTTTTTTTCAAAAGTAACAATTATCTTATCTTTCTTATGGCCAGCTAATAACGCTAACGGTGCAAAAATAAAAAACAAGCAGCAACCCTTACCGCCCTTATATTTCCCAGTTTCAGTCACTCTATTTATTTCTTTCCAGCCGTTTTCTTCCAATTCTATTATCTTTATTGCCAATTCTTTTTGACCTTTTTCGGTTGCCTCAAAAGTTAAAGTTCTAATAACGTGATCTTTTTTCTCCTTTTGTATTGGTTCAAGATCTTTATTATCCATAAATTTATGTGTTTATACTTTGATAATTATGAATTAGGAATTTTTTTCACAATAGACT
>JAZDEZ010000008.1:0-65169 GCA_043808365.1 Patescibacteria group bacterium | reverse complement strand
GCCAAGATGGTCCAGGAGTATATTGAGCACCATTTCGAAGGCCAGGAGGGCGAGGACGCCTTTCGGGTGGAGAGCCCCTAGACTTCAGTCTTATTTCTTATCTTAGGCAGTCTGCCGACTTCCAGTCGGCAGTGGTTGAAATGAATAATCTGCTTCATCCGATATTTTCCATAATAGACAAGTTTTCATTCTCACTTGCTTTGCCGGTTTAATGTCAACATCAACACGGTCACCAACATATAGAATTTGTTCTGGTGGAATTTGAGACTTATTTATCATCGTACGGAAACCGTCTAACGCAGGCTTACGCTCTTTAATGTCATCCCCGGTAAGAATATGAGTAAACCAATGTGGGTTGACGCCAATGGCCCCTAGCGTTCGTGAGTTTTTTTCTGGCGTAACGTTAGTGAAGATAGAAATAGGGACCAACCCTTTTAGTTTCTGGAGGGTTTTATAGACTTGCGGCTCGGGTTTATAAAATTTAGTTTCATCTAATTTGTTAAAATATTGTTGCCAATAGCCCGACGGTAACCCAAGGGAACGAAAAACTGCTGAGTTACTGCCATATTTCTTGTATAGGGTTTCGTATTCTTGTTGTAGCTCTTCTGTAACCGGTTTTTTTACAACTTCGGCATATGTTTTGTAACGTAAACTATTGTGTGCTTTGTGAAACTCTGGCGTATGGATTGTTAAAGTTCCATCAAGATCAAACCAGATATGTTTAATGTTATTTTGCATAATCAATCATTTTTAGTTATTCGGGTTGCATCCGATACTAAGTTTTCTTGGCGGAGAGAGAGGGATTCGAACCCCCGAAGGGCTTATCACCCTTACCGGTTTTTCCTGCCCCCTTTATTTTATAAAATGTAGGCGGGATCGCGCGAATGGCGGTGGGAGCAGGATTCGAACCTGCGGTCCCCTTACAGGGACTCTGGTTTTCAAGACCAGCTCGTTAAACCACTCCGACATCCCACCGCTATTCGCGGGACAAGACCGCCCCGATCGACCACTCCGGCATCTCTCCATATGTGTTAGTATTTCAATTCGGAGAGGGCGAGATTCGAACTCGCGATACGGATTTAAACCCGTATAACAGGTTAGCAACCTGCCGCCTTCAGCCAACTCGGCCACCTCTCCAAAATTATTTTTACAAATTAATTTATTCTTTTTAAGTAGCCTTTCCGCCAAAGGCGGACCCGCCTCTGGCGGGCAGCCAACTCGGCCACCTCTCCACAAATTTTGTTATGATGAGCCCCTGGCTACCACCAAGCCCCAGACTGTTTTGGCGCCGTGTGATTTTAGTACACTGGCGCATTCATGTAAAGTGGCGAGCGTGGTGGCGACATCGTCGATAATTATAACATTTTCCGGCATTTTTTCAAAATCGCTTTTTATTGAAAACGCCCCGAGGACGTTCTTTAGGCGTTCGGCGCGTGTTAATGACATCTGGCTTTCCGTGTAGCATGTTCGAACAAGCAATTCAACTGAAGGTAGGCCGGCCAGCCTGCCGATTTCTTTCGCGATAAGCTCTGATTGGTTGAATCCGCGATTTTTTAGCCTGCGCGCGTGCAAAGGAACTGGTGTTAGGGCAGTGTTTTTATTTGAAAGAATGCTTGGTTTAGGCAGCGGACTTAACTGGGTAAGGCACCGCCACATGAGTACTACAATTGGTGGTGCCAATGAAGGTATGGCCAGGTACTTAAGCGTATGGATGCAGGCCTGGACAAGAGGCTGATCGTAATCGCACACCGCCAGCAATCCGTCCAAAGCGGTTTTTGACCGGCAGCCTGGACAGACATCGCCCATGCCAGGCTGTCTGCATACCGGGCAGGCTTGCCGGGCATTCAGGCGTATGCGCTTCATACAGCGATCACAAATCCATTCGCCCTCCTGATCGCATCCGAGGCAGTGTATCGGGAACAGGATATCCAGGATGAACTGTTTGATTGCATGTAGTGAAACCATAAAACCTTCCGTTTATGGGAAGGTTTGATATATAATGATTGATTCTCCTCCGCTACGAAGTCTGGACTGAGAGAAATGAATTAAAGAGAAGCTACGGAGAATGAACGCATTTCTTTGCTGACGATACCTCGTCAGCTTACTGCGAGGTAGTTCATTGTAGCAGTTTGTTACGAAAAGGCAAATTCATTATTTTTTATTTTGATTTTAATCGTATCTCCAGATGAATATTTACCAGACAGGAGATCGGCGGCAATTTTGTTTTCTATGAGTTCCTGAACATTCCGGCGTACGGCTCGGGCGCCTTGGTCAGGCTGGTAGCTCCGGTCAGCGATCAGGGCGGATACCGCCTTGTCCATGGAGAGTTTGATGTTTTGTTCCTGCAGCTTGCGTCCAAGCTCCAGAATGGCCAAATCAACGATTTTTATGATATCGCCCCGATTCAATGGCCGGAATACGATTATTTTATCTATGCGGTTTAAAAGCTCGGGCCGGAATTTTTTTTCCAATTCTTTCATCACGCCCGACTTAATCTCCTTGTAACGCTGGTCGGCGGCGGCCTGGTCTTCTTTTGTCTGGGCTTCGAAGCCGATGGTCGCGCCTTGGTTCAGTGACGACAGGCCGACATTAGAGGTCATGATGACAATGGTATTTTTAAAATTAACGCGGCGGCCCGATGCGTCAGTCAGGTGGCCTTCGTCCAGGATTTGCAGGAGGAGGTTGAACACTTCCGGATGGGCTTTTTCAATTTCATCGAACAGGACGACGGAGTACGGCTTCCTGCGGACCGGCTCGGTCAGTTTTGAACCTTCCTTATACCCGACGTAACCGGCCGGGGCGCCGATGAGCTTGGAAACATTGAAGCTTTCGGCAAACTCCGACATATCGATCCTGATGAGCGCGTGTTCATCCTCGAACACGGTTTTTGCCAATACTTTGGCCGTTTCAGTCTTGCCGACGCCGGAGGGGCCCAGGAAAACGAACGAGGCGATCGGCCGGCGGGGATCAGAGAGCCCGACGCGGGACCGCCTGATGAAATCCGCGATGGTGGTCAGCGTGGCCGACTGGCCGATAATCTGCCCACCCATGATTGCTTCCAGGCGCAGGAGCCGTTCTTTTTCTTCGACTACTAATTCTTTCAGCGGGATTTTTGTGATGCGGGCCACGACTTCGGCTACGTCATGCTGGGTAATTTTACCGATGAATTTTTTGGCAGCCTGGGTTTGTGCCTGGCGCAGTCCGGCCAGCCGGTCCTGGAGCGCCGATTCCTGCATTTTTATCTTCAGGGCTTTTTCAAAATTTTCCTTGTTAACCAGCTCGTTTTTTACGCTTCTCAGTTTTCCTATCTCCTTTTCCGTCTGGAAAATTTCCTTCAGCAGGCCGTCGCTGTGGCTGGAGATTTTTATCTTTGATGCGGCCTCGTCAATCAGGTCGATGGCCTTGTCCGGCAGGTATTTGTCCTGCAAATACCTGGTGCTCAGTCTGACGGCGGCCTGGATGGCGTCGTCGGTGATTTGGACGAGATGGTATTTTTCATAGTTGTCTTTGATGCCGCGGAGCACTTCGGCGGTTTCTTCCGGAGTTGCTTCTTCGATGATGATCGGCTGGAAACGGCGCTCGAGCGCGGCGTCGGATTCTATGTATTTTCGGTATTCATCAAGCGTCGTGGCGCCGATGGTCCGGATATCTCCTTTTGCTAAAGCCGGTTTTAGGATATTCGCGGCATCCATGGAGCCGGCTGCCGATCCGGTGCCGATGATGGTGTGCAGTTCGTCGATGAACATGATGATGTTCGGGTCTTTCTTGATTTCGTCGATGATCTGCTTGAACCGGCCCTCGAATTCGCCGCGGTAGATCGTGCCGGCCACAACCAGGGACAGGTCAAGCCGGAGGATTTTTTTGTTCAGCAAAACGTCGGGCACGTCGCCGGACATTATTTTTTTTGCCAAACCCTCCACAATGGCAGTTTTGCCCACGCCGGGCTCTCCGATCAGTACCGGGTTGTTTTTTGTCCGGCGTGAAAGGATATGGATGAGGCGCTCGATCTCGTTTGCCCGACCGACCACCGGGTCGATGCTTTTCTGCAATTTTGCATTGGTCAGGTCGGTCGTGAAGAAATCCAAGGCCGGCGTCTTTGAGTCGTCCTTAGTCTTTTCTTCCTTGTCGGATTCTTTCGCCTGCTCGAAGATTTGCGCCAGGTCGGGAAATTTTGACGTACTGCGCATCACCGTCTCCAGGCTGGATTCGAGCTTAGCCAGATTGACGCGGTTATGCTCCCATAAATTTACCATGACTGGCGTGTTGATGCGGACTAGGCTGATCAGGAGATGTTCCGTGCCGACATATTTGTGGCCGTTTTGGTGGGCGATCAGCGCCGCTTTTTCAATTACTTTTTTTGCGGTGTCGGCCAGGGTAATGGTATCCTGATTTTTTTCTGTTTCTCGAGCGCTCTTATTTGACTGGAGGATATGGCTGCGGACCCGTTCGGCCGTGAGGCCCATTTTTGACAGCAATTCCGCGGCAATACTGCCTTTTTGCATGACCAGCCCGTATATCAGGTGCTCCGGATTGATCTGCGCATGGCTGAGCGAGGCTGAAAGCTCGCGAGCCTTTTTCAGGGAGTTTTTCGGGTGGGTGGTGAATTTATCGATTATTGCGTTATCCATATATATATAGTATACGCGTACAAATGATTTTTTAGTACAGTTTAGTATATTGAGAATGCCTCCGGTTGTCAATCAAGCGTTTAGGAACGAAAAGCCCCGTACAAGACGGGACCTGGAAAAAACATCTGTATATTAGTATTATTGGGTATTGGAGTTGTATGGATAATTGGAGGGCGCTATTTGAGACCACTGGCAGTATTCCTTCGTACCGGTTAAGTCTTTATTATTCAATCGCGCGCAAAGAGAAAAATTTTTCCGATCGCTGGTAAGCGCATACGCGTACGGCTCGCGCGTTTTGGGATCAGTGGGGATGGAAGCTAGATATTTTGGCGCCAACTCATCGACGGTATTCGGGTATGATTTATTGTCATCGTAATATGAGAGCGCGGCGGCATAAACTCGTTGTATGTCGGACTGGCGAGTGGCATCCATTGCCTTGCTTTTCGCTCCGCCGAGCGTCAATCCACCGATACCAAATACGATAACCGGGATCATTAGCCAGCCCAGTATGGCTGTTATGATAAGGCCAGCTTTCTTTTGCGGGACAGAAATATCTTTTCCCTTAATGCCCTTCATGTGAAGGTAGAGGTTATAGCTAAAACACAGCAGGAAGGGTGTCATGAGTAGACTGAGAAGTGGCTGGATGACAACCGATATTGCGCCGGCCGTTTCGCGGGAAAGAAACAAATTTAACGCAATTAATGGTATCGAAAGCATTAGGCTTACTCCTAAGCCGTACAGGAATATTTTCCACCAATATCCACGAATATATTCTTTACTCTTGAGTAACGCTTGTGTGCCACGCAATTCTTCCGTTAATAAGATAAAAAAACCAAAACTAAACCAGATACTGATAATAATTCCAGGTATGATGAATAGCATGGTGGCGCCTCCAACAAAAAAACCCATCAATACAGTCAGCCACCAATATCTCATCATGTACCGGAATGATTGTTTCAATGTCGTCCCAACGGATATATCTCTATTGGTGATGGTGAGCATCAGAGCAGCCTGGATCCAGGCATAGGCAAAACTGATAGCCAGAATTAATGGAATAAATCCAGCGAACCATCCAACAATGGACCCGGCTCCTGTCGTATTTTGGCCGTTCAGAATTCCGAAAGAACTGGCTAAACCAAAGAGTCCAACCCCGGTAACAAACATGAATATTGCTGCCAGAAGCGTCCCAAGGATGGCGGCAATGATCGCAATAATGATGAAATTAGCGATTCTTGATTTATATAATTCCCACGTTTCCTTGAGAACATCCCCAAAACCGGGTAAAGTACCGCCCGTACCCATTTGGTTTTCGGCCAGCCCGGCCATCGTATCGAAATCTTCTTTTTTTGTCGCGCCGACCGCTTCCAATTGCCCTTGCCTGAACATGTCACCGGAAAAAAGATCGGTCACTTGTTGGTCAGTCCAGCCGGAGCTTTGCAATTGCTCCCGGATTTGAACGTCAGAAAGACCGGCTTGGCGTGATTGACGGAGCCATTCCTGGAGGCTTTTGATGTCCATGTCTTTGTTTTTTGTTTAATGTTACTTAGTTATTTTAGCATATTTTTTTATGTTTGTCAAAATAAAAAGACCACCGCGAAACATTCATTGCGGCTTTTACCGCCGGTTATTCTCCTCCGCATTAATACTCCG
This sequence comes from Patescibacteria group bacterium, assembly GCA_043808365.1. GTDB lineage: Bacteria > Patescibacteriota > Patescibacteriia > UBA10025 > JAHIVO01 > JBAYGJ01. Next base: position 58,891 of record JAZDEZ010000008.1, on the reverse strand, counting down.
CAGCTTGGCCTGCTCCGCCGAAGTAGCTTCGGCTACGAAGGCTGGACTGCGGGGAAACAAATGAGGAGAATCCTCCGAAGCGCAAGCGAAGGAGGATAGCTAGCTACGGAGAATGAACATATCTCTTGGCTGACGATACCTCGTCAGCTTGCTGCGAGGTAGTTCATTTGATGTTCGTCAGCGCCAAGATGATGGCGGCGGCGGTAATAATTCCCGCGGCAATAGAAATCCCGAGAGTAATTTTTGTCGAAGTGGCGGTGCCAGTCTGTACCTCGGTAATGATGTCTTTTTTATTATCCATATGCTTATTGCGTTATATTTCCCATCTGGCGCAGTCGGCTGATCCGGTCGTCAATCGGCGGATGGGTGGAAAAAAATTTTGAGAATCCCGAGCCCATTGGGTTGGCGATGTACAGGTGCGCCGTAGATTTCGTCGCCCGCTCAATCCGCGCTCCCTGGTCGCGTATTTTTTCCAGAGCGCGGGCCAGCCCTTCCGGGTACCGCGTGAGTAATGCGCCGGAAGCGTCCGCCAGGTATTCGCGTTTGCGGGAGACGGCCAGTTTTATCAATTCAGCGAACAACGGAGCGAGTATCAGGAGAACGAGTCCAAGCACCATGATGGCGGCGCCGCCGCCGCTCCGGCCACTGCTTCGGCCAAATGAACGTCCGAAGCGAACCCGCCAGAACATGTCAGATAAAACGATAATCGTCCCAACCAAAACTATCACCAGAGTCATGTAGCGGATATCATAATTTCCGATATGCGAAATTTCATGCGCCATGACGCCTTCCAGCTCCTCGTTGGCCAGCTTGTCAATCGCCCCCTGGGTGACGGCGATGGAGGCGTGTTGCGGGTCGCGTCCGGTCGCAAACGCGTTAATGTCCTCATCAGGGATGATGTAGACTTTCGGCGCCGGCAAGCCGGTGGTGATGGCCAGATTCTCGGCCATGCGGACGACATAGGCGTTTTGTTCCTTGGTCACTGGGACGGCCCCGGATGTCCACAGGGCAATCTTATCACCCTTGAAATAGCCGATTAAAGCGCTGATTACAGCGTATATCAGGGCGACTATGGTCCAGCCCCAGGATCCATGGCCGTACGCCTGATCGAGAAAAAATCCGATGCCAAATAGGAATATTGCGCATATTCCCATCAGGATCCATGGCCGGCGTTTGTTGGCATTGATATGCGTGTAGATGGTGGGCATGGGATTTACGTTGAACTCAGGACTATGAACTGGGAACAATGAACTTGGGACTAGGAACTTAGAACCTTGAACAATCAACTTTGTCTAGGAACTTGGAACCTATAAATTTAGCTTACTTTCGAAGTTTTTTGCTGAAACCGAGTAATTGCTTGCCAAGGTTTTCTGCTAATGCAAGGTGTTTTTCGTGATCTTGTAGGCTAATATATTTTTCATCGAGCGCAATATCCATACAGGCGACTGCTTCTTCAAGTGAAGTCAATGCTGTATTTAAAAAGCGTCCAAAGTCATTATCGGACAGTCGGTTTGATCCTTCAGCAATGTTCAATAAGATGGAGTTTGTCGCGCGTCTGATTTGCGAAGTTAAACTGAATAGCTCTTCTTTAGGAAATTTTTTCGTTAAAGCGTATATGTCATTTCGGAATTTTCTGGAATCCTTGTAAACAGGAAATTGTCTGAATCTGAATAACATAAGTATCAAATATAATCTGAACGATATTCCAGTTCAGTGTTTTCGGTTCAAAGTTCTTAGTCTAACTAGAAGCTCACCTTCACCGGCTCTTTAGCCGCCGCTTCACCGGCGCCGAGCTCGAAGAATTCAAAGGCCTTGAAACCGAGGGTGCCGGCAATCATGTTGTTCGGGAACACCTGAATCTTCGTGTTGAAGTCGCGCACGTTGCCGTTATAAAACCGGCGGGCGGCCTGGATCTTGTTTTCCGTGTCAGACAGCTCGTCCTGGAGCTTCAAGAAGTTCTGGTTGGCTTTCAGGTCAGGATAGGCTTCGGCCACGGCAAACAAGCTTTTCAGCGTGCCGGCCAGCATATTTTCCGCCTGGCCCTTGGCAGCCACGCCCGTGGCGCCCATGGCCGCTGTCCTGGCTAGGGTTACTTTTTCAAAAAGTTCGCGTTCGTGCTTGGCATAGCCCTTGACCGTTTCGACCAGGTTCGGGATCAGGTCGTAGCGGCGCTTGAGCTGGACGTCGATGTCAGCCCAGGCTTCCTTAGTTTGGTTGCGCAGGCGGATCAGGCCGTTGTAGACCGCAATGAACCATAGGACGATGGCGCCGATGGCGATGATGATGATCCAGACAATTGGTGACATAGGAATGTTAGTTAATGGTTATGTAATAAAATGATTATGTTTTTGGGATGATCAGCAGGGTTATCGCGATGGCGTCGAATTCGGACTGGCTGGCGTCAGCAGCCGGGCCCTGAACGTAGATTGTCGAGCCGATCGTGAAGTCCGAGAGCGCGGCCGGAGACCGGCTAGCGGATGGAGCTTTTGTCAAATCAGCGCGGAGTAATTGGGTGCCATCCGTCACGCGCGCGGATAGTCTTCTTGATTTGTTGTCCTGGTCAGTAATAGTGAAGGTAATAACATTTCCTGACGCCTTGGTAATTTTTCCCTGCCAGCTGGCGGTTTGGACTCCCAGGACTTTTTGATATCCGGCCGGAGCGACATTGATGCCGGGTACGGCCGCCAGGCTTTTGGTGCCCTGATGCTTCCCATAGTAGAAGCTCACTAAAGCGATGCCGATTACCACGACAAAGATTATTCCCGCGCCAAGCAGGACGGTCTTTTGGCTCTTATTGAAGGGTAAATATTTCATTTTAATTTCACTTGACATTTCGGGTAAAAATGTGTTACAATTGGGCTAATAAAAAATATTTTTCTCAATGTGAGTATCGCAGTATTCCCAGTATTTGTCAACGGACTGAAGAAAAATGTTTTTTCTGCGAAAATAAAAATTAACTTAACCAGTGATGTCGAGGGGCGTGAAATACATCACGAAAAATAATAATTTCCGGGCAAAATGGGCTTTTTTTGGCCTATTTTTTTGTTCTTGCATAATCCTTGCCTCCTTAGTTTGGCATGCTCAAGTGAAAGCGGCGCCGAGCGGCCCGATCGCCGCGCCGCCTGACCAGAATGCCAGCGGATATTTGCTGATTGACGGGTCAACGCAGGCGAAATCCGGGAGTTTGCGGCTTGGGTCTGGTAACGTGGCCAACCCGTTCAATTACCAGCTGGAAGTTCTGGGTGAAGGCGCGCAATCAACTGAGGCTGTACTGGAGCAAAACCTGAAAGTCGGTACGGCATCAAGCGCATACCCGGGAACACTATTTGTCGATGCCGCCAACAACAAGGTCTGTGTCGGACCTTGTCTCGGCATTTCGGGCAGCAAGCTTGAAGTTAGCGGAGGCACCTGGAGCATCAATGCGCCAAACGCTGACGCGCTGTCAGCGACCAGCAGCAGCGCGGAGGCCTTGTACGGCTCATCGGTATATCCCAGCACCGACCCGGGTGTCCAGGGGACTTCCGCGAGTGATGATGGCTATGGCGTGCGGGCAGAAAACCAATCCGGAATCGCGGCACAGGGGCAGTCAGGCCAGGATGTTTTTGATAAAGTGCTCCTGTACAATGACAATACCACGACATATACGAACGTGACAGCCGCCGCGGCCAACAGTGCCAGGAATGATATTTATTATGGCGCTGACCAAAGTAACGGGTTTCTCAGCGCAGTAGGTGACGCGATGTATTTCGGGAGAACGAATCCATTTAACAGTATTGCGCTGGACGTGACGAATTATAATTCCGTTGGGGAGGTCTGGTGGGAGTACTGTACGGCGGTAAACGCCGGCAATTGCACGGCGTGGCTTAAAGTCGATCCGGTGTCCGGGCCATACAGTTTCAAGAACACGGATCCAATAGTCACAAAGGTTACCATCTGGACGTCACTGCCGACGGACTGGGTGCAAAATTCAGTCAATGGCTCGTCAAATATGTATTATGTCAGGGCGTGGGTGACTGTCAGTATGGGCGGTACTCCGCGATCAATTGGATCGCAAATGATCCCGGGTTATTTGAGTTCAGTCTACGGCTACAGCCAGACCGGATACGGCATCTACGCGATTAATGCCAATCCCTACGGGCTGTGGGCGGGGTATTTTGACGGCCAGGTGGAGGGGAGCGGCGACGTGTCCGGCGCAAAATTAGTCCGGACGGCGCCGCAGGCTTCATTGGTGCCGTTTACCGCTGGCCAGGCCGTGGATACGTACAATGTGGGGAAGATGTATTTCCGTTTTTTTGACGGGACGTACCTGTGGGCCGCGTACGAGTCGAAAATTTTCAAGATCAGGGCGGCGGACGGCTTTAAAATTTTTGAGCTGGATGTCAGCAGTGACGTGTCTGATATGTTATACGATGGGCAGTATATCTGGATGGTCCTGTCTAGCGGGGATCGGGTGAAAAAAATGAATCCATACGATCCGGGGCAGGGAACCGGACCGGGCGAGTGTTCGCTGGACATCACAGACCCAGTCAGTATCGCCTTTGACGGCACGTACTACTGGGTGGCGACCAGCGGCAGTGCCGGAGGGGAAGTGGTCAAACTGAACAGTGCCTGCGGGATAGTCGGATCCGCGGTCCATCTCACTGACGCGGAGGGAACTTTTACGAAAATAATTTATAACGGCAGCTACCTGTGGGTGCTGGCGCCGGATGAAAGCAATCTGTACAACATTAATCCGTCTTCTGGTAAGGCGATGTTTTTTACCGGCCTAGTGACGGGCGATTCCACTGACATTTTTTATGATAATTACTATTATTGGATATTGGATGCGTCCAGCAATACGGCCAAGCGGTTTTATTTGAGCCAGAACCGCGTCTGTTCGATAAAAGATTCCGAGGGAAACAACGCACCCTGTACAGATGACGCCTCTTGTTCGAGCCTGGGGCTGGGCGGGTGTTTCGCGCCGCCCGTGCCAATGTCTGATAATGGCTACGCGGGTTTTGGCACTGGAGGCACTCCGACGGATATGGCTTTTGACGGAACTTATTTATGGATCGTAAATGCTGGTGACTCGAACATTACCCGTCTTAATGCCGCCCTGCCTGCTGACCGGTCGGATTTTGCCCTTGGTTTCGAGCCGACCGGTATCGCTTTTGACGGCACGTACTTGTACGTTTTCGGGCCGACCGGCATTACCAAGATTTTTTCCGGCACGGGCTATGGCCATACCGACATGAGCCGGACGCTGACGCTCCAGAACAACACTCCGCTCACCGCGCAGTCAGGGAGCTTTAACATAGCAGGATCCGGACGGATCGGCAGTGCCATGACCGCGGGCAGTGATTTGATCGCGGCCAGCAATGCCTGGCCGACCGCGGGATCGGGCGATGTCATCGTCAATCCAGCGGGTCTCGGGGCCGGAACGAAAAGGTGCCCGGCCGGGCATTATATAAAGAATGTCGTTATGGATGGAAGCGGCCGCGTTACCAAGATAGAATGCCGGGGGCTGTAAGGGGCAGGTTAGAACTATGAACCATGAACTTTGAACTTAGAACCATGAACAATGTAATAAGTAATAAATAATAGGTAATAAGTAATAAATAATAAATAATAAGTAATTCGTAATTAGTAATCAGTAACGGGTAATAAGTAATCCGCGGAAAGTAGATGAAGAGATTAAATATCAAAAAAAATATATTCAGGAAAAACCGGGCAATGTTTTTTGTCCTGGGATTTTTTGTGTGCTTGGGGGTTCTGGTTGGCACCGCGAAGTTTGTCCAGGCGGCTTGGGAAGAGCCGTCAGCCCAGGCGCCGGCCGGAAATATCTACGCGCCATTGACCGCCGGCCCGGGAGACCAGGCCAAGAAAGGCCACCTGATCCTCGACCCGCTTTATAACCCGTTTGGCGATACGCCGACGACGAATTATCCGCTTGACGTGCGCGGGACGAAAGACGTGTACATCAATACGTTCAATCTGGTTGACCCGGGAAATCTGGCTGTCGATACGGATACGCTCAATGTCAGCGGCGCAAATGATAATGTCGGGATCGGCACGGCATCGCCAAGCGCCGCGGTGATTTTGGACGTGGTAAGTGGCAGTGCCAATGCCGGATCAGCAACGACGCCGATCACGACAGGATCAGCAATTTCAGTGAATACAGCTGATGCTAATACAGCGGCTACGGGCAACTCAACCGGCAACCAGCCCGCTGTCAGCGGCGCTTCCGTGACTGGCCCGGGTGTGTATGGATTGAACTCAGTGAATGGTTCCGGCATCTACGCATACAGTAATCAGGCATCCGCCGTGGTTGGCATTATCAATTCCCCGTATAACCCGTCAAATGTCATTGCCGCCGTCTATGGCGAGGCGAACGGCATGGGCGCGTGGGCCGGCTATTTCCAGCAGCGGCTGTACGGCAGCGGGGCGCTGGCAGCTGGAAAATTTATTCCCAACCGATTACAGCAATCCCGGGTACCGTACACTGCCGGGTGGCCCATGGGGACTGCCGAAGACAGCGAGCTGATCGGGGGCTCTGCCATCACGTTTGACGGTGTTAACCTCTGGTTCGGCACTTACGATTGGGAGCCGAGAATGTACGTAGTGGATCCCGATACCATGGCGGTGGTGGCGAGGCCAGTGTTGCTCCCCGTTGATCACGGAATCAATAAACTATTTTTTCATGAAGGCTTTGTTTGGGCGCTGACCGATCACGATGGCGACCCAAGCCTGGTAAAGTTTGACCCGGCGACGTACCAGGCGGTAGCGTACTACTCCGTTGATACCGATGCTACCGCTGTCGGTGGGCCGATTGACATGACCTACGATAACGTGACACCCGGCGGCCCGTATTTCTGGACAATCAGTAAGCGAAATAACGGAAACGATGTTCAGTCGCGGATAAAAACGGATGGCACCGGATTGCTGGCCTATCAGATCAGCAGCCAAGCATCGATTAAAAACTTGGTAACCGGAGTGAACGGCACCGGCAACTCCTGCTGGACGATGAACCTCGGCTCCTGCACCGACCGTCTTGACACCGATACTGACAATTCTATTGATACCATCGGCTGGTGTGTCCTTGCCGAATCAGAAGCAACCTGCGCGGGCGTTGGCGGCACCTGGACTCCTGGAGTTTGCGTTGACCGATCCTGCGGTGATCAGGCATCGTGCACCGGAACAGGAGCTGGTCAGTGCGATTCCCGCTGGGTGGCGGGCAGTTGTACTGCCAATCCCGCTACCTGCGGCGGCACCTGGAACGGTACGGCGTGCAGCGACGCCCGTTGCGCTACTTCAGCCACCTGCACTCCGGCGGTAAGCTGTTCTGCCGGCACATGGCGCGGACCCGACACCCAATGCGCCAATATTTTGACATCGCCCGCCGGTACTCCGGATAACGATGAGCGCGTATCCAGCGGCGTGGTCGGTGATGCGACTGGTATAACCTTTGACGGCACCTACGTCTGGACGAGCTATTACGGCGGCGGCAATTCCAATGTCGGAGAAGGGTTCACCAGAGTGCTGGCAAGCGATCCGAGCCAGCCGGCAAGCCAGAAGGTATTTTGCAGCGGCCCGGCGACCGGCCCGAGCGATGCGACGTTTGATGATGTCAATAATAAAATTTGGCTCGCCTACAGCGCTTTCCGTGAATTCCCTCAGGGCAATAGACGGCTGGTCAAGTTCAATCCAGCGAGCGAAACTGTCGAAGGACTCTACGACGGCGGCTGGGGAGGCATATATGACCGTGAAGATACTATTTCATTCTACCGAGAAACACCGGGCGGGCCATCGGTCTGGGTCGGCAGCAAAGGTTTTCTGGAGAAGTTTGACACTGACGGCGTGGAGCAAAACCACTACGGGGAGGGTCCCTGGGACCGCACCCTGTATGATTTCACCTATGACCCGCGCGATCCCAGCAATCCCATCATCTGGCAGGGTTTCGGACGGATCGGCAGCGTGGGGAAGCGAACCATGGAGGCGCCGTACGTCGACACTACTGTTCCAATTCTCGGCGCGGGTTATGATGATTTCATATTTGACGGCACGTACCTCTGGGGAACCGCTTCAGCTTCGACTTACCTCAGTAAGTACCGCGCCTCCGACGGTAAAAAAATCAGCGACTATGACATGGGCTTCGATGTCGGGTACATCACTTTTGACGGGGCGAGCTTGTGGCTGCCCCACGCGCACGATTTTAAAATGTGGTTTCGACAGGTCGATCCAAAAACCGGCTTAACGGTAGATGAGTACGAGTTGGCTGGCCTTGGAGAAAAGTATGTCTACGACCTTTCTTACGACGGCGCGTACCTCTGGGCATCCTTAGAACAAGATAGTAATTATCTCTTGCGGATCGATTTATCGAGCTGTAGTCCCGGATCGCATGTCTGTACCAGCTACACGCGGTATACGCTCGGTGGGTACATCGGAGTAAACGAGCGGCCGCATCTGCTGGCGCAGGCGAGCGGCAGTATCTGGGCTTCGCTCAACAATAGCAGGAAGGTGGTAAACGTCAGGCAGGATGGCGCGTTCTTATCCAGGCTGAGCATTGCAGAGATGTCGACCCAGTCGCCTGGCGGCGGTGCGCGGCCGATCAGGTCTATCATGTACGACGGCACCTACCTCTGGGTCGGTTCGTACTTCGCGGACGCGGACGGAAACAGCATTTATAAGATAGACCCCTACGGCGGGGACAGCACCCATGCCGGGGTTTGCAGCAATAATACCACCTTGGTTTGCAACACTCCTGCCGATTGCGGCGGCAATGACTGCAATGCCGTGGTTGCGGCCAAGTACTCGATTTTTAAGGACGGGGACACCGCCAACGTTACCACGCTGACTTTTGACGGCACCTACGTCTGGGCCACTCATGTCGGGTACCATGACATTTCACCGGCTGTGGGGCAATGCTCCGATCACCTGGATAACGACGGCAACAGCTTGTGCGACTTTGACGGAGGCATCGGCAATCCCGGGTGCAGCGGCAAGCCGGATCCCGGCTGCAGCAGCGCGCTCGACACGTCGGAAGAAACCAGTTCGGAAAATAACCGCTACTTGACCAGAATCGCGGCGGCCACTGACCAGATTGTCGAGAGCGTCACGCTCGGCACTAAGTACGATACGCGGGCGGCAATTTTTGACGGCAATAGTTTGTGGATCACATCCTACGGGTTGGCCTGGTACGAGGGGTACTCCTTGAAACAGTACTATGTCGGCAGTGGGCGCGGCGCCGCTGATCTTGCCGGTTCTGTCCAGCTCCGCGACGCTAGCCAGTGGAGCGTCGATTCCCAGCCGGGCAGTTTTTCCGCTGATGGCTCGGCGGCTTTTGGCGCGAAGTTGACAGTGGTTGGTGATTTAGTCGTCGCTAATAACGCCTGGGCAGGCGCGGCGGACGATGACAGGAATACCGGACAGAGCTGCCAAGACGGCCAGTATGTGAAGGGCATTGATCTCACCAGCCGCGCTGTTTCTTTTGGGACGAGCGGGTATATCCGGGAGGACGGCATGAACGGGAGCACGCTTGGCTGGGGCATCGCGGTTGATGAAAGCAGTGTGTATCTGGCTGGAAATTCAGATACGGATATAAATACTCGCTGGCGCGCCGAGAAGCGCGATATTTGGAGCGGGACTCTCGATACGGGTTTTGACGGCGATGGCATCATTACCGGAGCGGCGGCTAATGGCGGCAGCAATGCCGGCTGGGATGTGGCAATTGATGATACTTATCTTTATACAGTCGGCCAGACACCGCTTGATGTATGGCATATCGAGAAACGTGCTAAAACAAACGGCAGTCAGGCATGGGCATTAAACGCGGCGGGCGGCAAAGCGGCCAGAGCAATTGCCATCGACAGCCAATATATGTACGTAACCGGCCAGAGCAGTTCAAATACTTGGCGGACGGAAAAACGGTTGCTGGGCACGGGAGATTTGTGCACGGCAGCTGTTTGCGGCACTGCTTTTGACGGTGATGGGTATGTCGAAAGCAGCGCCCTGACAAGTTCAGCGCACGATATTGATATTGACGATGCCTCCATGTACGTGTTTGGGTTTGATGAAAATCTCCAATGGCGCATTGAAAAGCGCTTGCTCACGGATGGCAGCTTAGACAGCGGTTTTGGCAGCAGCGGGGTTATTACAGAGACCACCGCTACCGTGGATGATAACACGACCTATGTCGGCGGTATTTCCGTTGACTCTGATTATCTTTACGTAGCCGGCATGGACAATGCCAATTGGCATATCAGGAAATATGACAAGGACAATGGCTCGCTCTGCACCGGCGGTGCTTGCTCGGCCGGTAACTTCGGCGATTCAGGCAGCGGAGCAATCACGGTTGTGACGAATATTGCTGATGGGGTGAATTCAATCGCCATTGACGATGATTACATGTATCTGATCGGCTACCGGTCCATGAATGACGACGGTTGGTACATGGAGAAACGCCGCTTGGATACGGGTGCGCTGTGCACAGCAGGAAATTGTGGAATCGGGTTCGGCGATAGCGGTTCCGGTTCCATCGCGATTTACAGTAATGCCAACCCAAATGACGTCCAGTACGGCCGCGATATCGCGATTGACGATACCTACATATATACCTTCGGCAATTTGGACGGGTTTGCCGGCTGGCGCATTGAGAAGCGCAACCTGGCAAATGGGGCGCTAGACAATGTACCCGCCACTCTGAAATGCCGGGGGCTGTAAGCATGTAGAAGGTAATAAGTAATAGATAATAAATAATAGATAAAAGGTAATAAGTAATTAGTAAATAGTAATTCGTAATTAGTAACGGGTAACAAGTAATCCGCGGAAAGTAAATGAAGAGATTAAATATCAAAAAAAATATATTCAGGAAAAACCTCGGGACATTTTTCATCCTGGGGATTCTGGCGTGTGTTGGAATTGCCCAGGGCGGGGCGCGCGTGGCCCAAGCCGAGTGGTTGGAGCCGTCATCAGCGCCGCCGACGGAGACTTTTGACGCTCCGCTGACGACGGGTCCCGAGAACCAGGCTAAGGCCGGGTCGCTTGAAATTTTACCGACGTATGACCTGACGCAGTCCAGTTCGTTCTCCGCGGATCCTCCCCTGAAGCCATTGGATGTCCGAGGTGATGGCGCCATTTTTTCCACGCCATATGTTTATAACGACGTGCTGGCCGTCGATGACGACGTCCTCTACGCGAATTCCACCGAAGGCTGGGTGGGCATCGGTACGAAATTCCAGACGCCGGACACGGCGCTGATAGTAGAGGGTGGAATGGCGCGGATCGGCAGTGGCGCGGCCCCGATCAATGGCCGGGCGGTCAGCGGATACAGCTCAAAAGGCGCCGGCCTGACCGCGGCTTCAATGGGCGGAACGGGTGTCTATGGCCTCTATACCGGCAACAGCAGTCAGGCGGTCAGCGGCCAGAGTGTAAACGGGAACGGCCTAAAGGGAGTCAGCACGGGCGGTAAAGGCATCTATGTCGAAACAGGAGCGCTTACCGACGCGGCCGTCTATGGTCAGAATACGGGCAGCGGCCTGGCCGGGTATTTCAAAGGGTTTTTCGGCGCCGGGGCGGACGTGGCGGCCGGCATATTTCTGCCGACGCAATTGCAAAGATCATTAGTGCCGTTTGCGGCCGGGCAGAAAATAGGGGAATATCCGGCGTCAGCGGCAGCCGGATCAAATAGTTTTTTGTTTCCAGATATGGCATTCGACGGTTCAAATATTTGGGTTATGAATAAATTTAGCGATGACGATGGCAATGAGTTGTGGAAAATTCGGGCGTCTGACGGCGAGGTAATAGGTACGTATAATTTGCCCAACACAGAAGGTACTAATATCACGTTTGACGGCCGGTATTTGTGGCTGTCGAATTATGACGCTACATTGACAAAGTTTGATCCCCAAGATGGATCAGTGACGGAGCACTGCGGTACGGTCAATTTTGGGGTTATTCCCCGTGAAATTGCCACCAGCGTGGATGATGATGGCAAGGTGTTTATTTGGACGGTCAGTCCTGATGGCGGCGACATAACAAAAATCGATTCTGACTGCAATCGGGTCGGCATTTATCCCGTGGGAACAAACGGCGCTGGCGTTGACCTGAACCGTTTGAACAGCGCCGGCTGGCGCGTCAGGCCGGAGGGAATTATTTTTGCCGATGGCTATATCTGGACTTTATTGCCCAATGTCACGCAGGGCGCGACACGACCCGCGACTATCCAAATTTGCGTCAGTGGCCCAGGTTGCCAGCAAAATCCGGAAAATTTAATAAAAATCGATCCGGATACCGGCGCCGTTGTAGGGCGCTACGCGACTGGACTATCCGCGCCCGGGCGGCTGATCTTTGACGGCGCCCATATCTGGGTTATTTCCAGCTATATAGGGACAGAAGGGAAAGTGGCCAAATTCCGCGTGTCTGACAGCCAATTTATGCCATTAGCGCTTAGTTCAAAGCTTGAGGCGTCAGACCTGGCCTTTGATGGCACTTATGTCTGGCTGGCTGGGCTGGGAGAACCTGGTATCGGTAATTCGGTATATCGGATCACTGCCGCTAATGGTGAAATTAAGGGGTATCCTACTCGTTTATGGTCAGACTGGTCTGGCGCTAGACTGCTTTTTGACGGGACATATTTATGGACGTTAAACACTTGCAACAGTACTGGATGCGACGAAACCAGGCCACTTAATCTGCAGAAATTTTATTCCGGTTCGGGCCAGGGGCATACGGATCTAAATACGGTTGTGAATCTTGACCGGCTGGGATTCTGTTCCGGACGGCCAACCCGCGTCTGTAAGAATAACAGTGATTGTGAAATATATGGGTCGTGCAACATTACCCCCCAGCCCGGCCATGTCAACGTGTCAGGCGCGGGCATGGTGGGAAATAATCTTACCGTTGGCAGTGACGTTCAGGCGGAAAATAACCAGTGGGGCGGCAGTGACGAGGTGGTTCCGGTTTCCAGCGGCGTGGCCAACTGCGCCACCATCGGCGGCAAATTTATGACGGGCCTTACCCTCGACGCCAATTCCCAGATTACCGAAATAATTTGCAATGAGTTGTAAGCACGTAAAGATTCAGGGGTTCCACAGGGGAGCAGGGGGTTTCAAGGGAAGGCAAGGGGAGATTCAGGGTAATTTCAAGGGAGATTAGGGGGGTCCAAGGGAAATCAGGGGTTTCAAGGGGGATAATTACACGATTGAAATATGTTGGATAAAAAATACAAGCAGGGGTATAAAGATCTAATTGTTTGGCGGAACGCCAGCCAGTTAAGAAGCGCGGTCTATGAAATGTCGAGGCGTTTTCCAAAATCTGAAATCAGGCGTGTCAGCCAGATGAACAGCGCCGCCCGCTCGGTAAAGCAGAATATTCAGGAAGGGTACCGCCAGACCCTTGGCCAGTACATCAACGCCCTGAAAAATATTTGCCAGCCGTCACTTTCCGAATTGCAGGGTGATATAGAAGATTGCTTCGAAGACCAATTGATTACCGAGGTGGAATTTAGAAAATTAGACGCCCTATGCGGTAAAACTGATTATTTATTCTCAAAGTTAGTAAAATCATTAGAAACTAAAAAACGTATGAATAATTTTAATAGCGGAGCCAGCAAAATTAAAAAGCCTTAATAGCACCAGTATCTACCCTTGAAGTCCCCTGCTCCCCCTTGCATCCCATGTTACCCTTGTCCTCCCTTTAAATTTCCTATGCCCAAATCCACTAAATACATCTTAACAGTCTGCTTCATCCTCGCCGCCGCCGCGGTGCTGGTCGCTGGGCTGACGCTGGTTATTCATACAGGCCTTAAGCCGTTCGGGACACCGCAAGCCCAGCCCGCGAGACCGGTAGACCCGGAAACGGTAGCGGATATCGACGTGCTCACTTCCGGCCGCAGCCTGACCAACGAGCAGGTCCGGCCGGACGGCGCCATCACCGGCGATTACCACGATACCTACGCGGAGTACCAGGACGCGGCGGGCAAGTACCAGCCGATCGACACGACCGTGGTCAATTCAACGGGCGATTTTAAATACGAAAACACCGCCAACGTGCATAAAACGCATTTCAAATCAGAAGCCGGCCAAGAAGGGGCGGTCAAATTCGAGGTGGCCGGCGGTCGCGGCATTGCCCTGTCCTTCATTGATTCAGCGTCAAAGAAAAGCAGCGCCAAAGGCAGTACGGTTTCTTACGCCGGCGTGTACGACGGAGTGGACGTGGATTACACTGTCACTAATGACGCTTTGGCCGAGAAAATTATTTTGAATAAAAAAACCGGACAAGCAAAATTCAGCCAACAGATGAAGCTGGAAGGGGTATATTACAAAGAGCAGGCAGACGGCTCAATCACCTTCCACGACCAGAAAACCAAGCGGATAACCTGGCGCATGCCCAGGCCGCACATGTACGAGCAGGATGACGAAAACAAGGTTAATTACGGCTTGGGGTACGAGATAACCCGGGACGGCGACGATTACATAATCAGCAAGGTCATCAGTAAAGCGGGGCAAGCCTGGCTGGATCAGGCAAAATATCCTGTAGTTATTGATCCCACGATCGACTTGCCGGAGCCTACTAATTTCACCATCATCGCGCCTAATGTTACTCCGAACCCCCCGGAAGGTATCCAGCAGGCACTATATTTACAGTTCAGCGACCAGACCACTGCCGAGGACGGCTGGCTGGTACAGACTTCCACTACTGGTACTGGTAGTTGGACTGACACATGCTTTTTGCTCACAGGAGATAATGATACCTGGGAGATGTGCGCAACGGACATTAACATTCTTAAACAGTGTACAGGAATTTCCAAAGGAGGTACTGGCGGCACCTGCCAGATTATGCATCAAAATCAAGGCATCAATACCAAGCATTATTACCGCATTGTCACCGTGCAGTGGCTCAGTTTTGACGGCGACGGCTGGCTGAATACTATCAGCGATGCTACGCACGAGGGTATGCGCGATATTATTTACGGCGCGAATTACATTTATCCCACGGGGTGGTATAGGGAGAAGCGCTCGGCCGCAAATGGCGCTTATGACACCACTTTTGGCTCGAGTGCCGGCACGCCCGGATATGTCGCGTGGGGAATGACCGGCTATACGGCCGGCGTCAGCGGCGACAGGGTTTATTATGGAGGAGACGGAGGTTACAGGTTGGAGAAGCGCTCGGCCACGACTGGAGAATATGATATTACTTTTGACAGCGACGGCTATAAGACTCACGACCCGGCTGTTTGTAGCGGTTCTAATAAAGGTGGAGTAATTACGGATTTGGCGATGGATGCCACGAATATATACACCGTGGGTTATTGCTATGACAATTTCAATAACAGTTCCTATAGGATAATCTGGAAGGTCAGGCAGGATAACGGTCTTTTTGATACCGCATTTGACGGCGACGGATATTTATCTTCATTCTTCGGCAGCTTAATTTTTATAACCAATCACGCCATTGAAGTTGACAATACTTATTTATATTCCGGATATGTCAGGAGCGATACTAATAATATGTTAATTAAAAAGGACAGAACAGCAAACGGAACATCAATATTTTCCAATACCTACCCTAATATGAGTAATTTTGCTGATCTCAAGCTTGACAGTAGTAGTAATATTTATTGGGCTGGTAAAACGGCGGCGACACATGCGAATCCAAACGTGTGGACGGTTGGTAGGCTTTTAACGAATGGTGCGTCTTCATATACTTTGTACGACGGAGGGTCTGGAACGCCCTACGCTATGGCGGTGGACGGCTTGTACTTTTACTTAGTCGGTGACGACGGAACCGGCCACCTGCGGGTGGAAAAGCGCCGCCTTGACACTGGAGCATTATGCACGGCCGCCCAATGCGGCACCGCGTTTGGCACCAATGGCGTATATCTGGGCAGTGCAGCGGATTTTCATACCGGCGTGGGAGTTACCCTGGAGCCGGGTGCGGATGGAATCGGCTACCTGTATGTCGTCACCGATGAAGCCGTGAATGCCAATAAAGTCGTGAAGCTGAAAATGTCCGACGGCACGCTGGACAACCTCCAATGTCAGACGCATATCGGTTGCAGTTTTTCCGACGCCAGTTATCGCGCCAGTACGCCGGCCTACCGCTACACCCTGGCCGCGCCAGTCACGAGCGCGCCGCCAGCGCTGTCTTCCCTACATTATTACAATATTCAGTATAATGCCGGAGGGACAGTCACTGTCCCGGCCAGCAATCCATCCGCTACTACCGAATATTGCCTGGGTTTTTATTCCAGGTTTTCTTCGGGCGAGTGGTTTGCTGTCGCGGGTTTGCCGGGTTATTTTTATTCATCCGATAAAGCAGTTGGCCCCGAAGGCGCCGTGTTTCGAGGACCTGCTCTGGCGCCGGTCAGGCAAGTATCAGACATTGGCAGCGATACCCCAGCTTGCATGACCAAGGCAGAATGGGATAGCGCCTTGGCGACGGCCTGGCCGATTATAGGTTTGCTTCCACAGGCGGTGACTCTGTCTCCGAATCTTTGCTTTGACGCCGGCCTTTACAGCCAGAACGGCGACGATGAAGGTGATACGAACGATAATTACGTGGTCGCGCCGTCGGCGACTTCTATAATTTGCACGCGCGCCCGGAACTCGAAAACACCGATTGTAACGCCAAATCTGACTGACGCCACAAAACTGTATGTAACAATGGATAACGCCGGTTATGCTAAAAGTCCTACTCATGTTAATCATCCCGCTACTCCGTACGCCCTGCAGAACACGGCCAATAGCCAATACTATAACCTGAGCACCGGAAGCTTTCAGGCAGGCGAAGCGTGGTACGGTTACAGCGCGGGCACTACTCCCAATTGGGGGGGGCTAACCGGCAATACTATCATCAATTTATCGCCGAACACCTGCTATACATTGCGCGCCCGGACAAAAAACGGCAATGGAGTTTATGGCGAGGGTTGCCCTGAAAATATTCCGCCCTGTCCCAGCCCAGACGACGGCTGGTCAGCGGCGACTGGCTTAGTTTGCACCATGGCCGGCCAGCCGGGTACTGTCAGCGTTAACGATAAAAGCGTGAATGTAGCTGCTGGCACCGCTGGTTTTCATATCCAGTGGGACAATAAAAATCCGCAGTCAAATCCTAATCCCACTACGTACGGCATTACCGTTTCTATTAATAGTGATTTTTCAAGTCCGATCATCAGTGCCGAATTGGCCTCCGGTACGAGCGGCCCGCTGATCTGCAGCCAGGGCCCTAGCGGCACCTGCGAATATACCGGCGCCCAGAGTTTAGCAATCAATACCGGCTATTATATCCGCGTCCGGGCGAAAAACAGCAATAACATATATACAAATTGGACCTGCTACGGCGGCGCCTGCAGCGGCAGCCGGGCGTACACGCTGGCCGCGCCGCCCGGGACAGTATCTATACCGGCCGCTAATATAACTAACCGGACTTTTTATGTGGAATGGCAGAATAATAACACCACGACAAGACTTAATCCCGCTGGCACAAATTACCAAATCCAGGTTAGCACTAACAGTGGTTTTACCGCTTTTGCCCATCAGTCCGGCTGGATAGTGGCTGGCAGCGCCAGCCTGCCCTGCTATAACATCGGCTCATCCACTGAATACTGCAGATATACGGGCATCGGTAGTATTTTATTACCTAGCACTGGCTATTACGTCAGGGTGCAGGCCAGGAATTTCGTCGATATCACTCCGACCAGCTGGACCTGCTACATGAAGTCAGGCGCCTGCGCTATGGTCTATACCAGACCGAATAATCCGTCTCTCGAGTCGTTATCGTGCAATTACAGCGGTGTCAATTCTTATTATTGCCAGTTTAATTTGAACACATTATTTAACCCGACCAATGTAACTTATGAGTGGCAGCGCAAATGCAATGGCACCACTGGTTGCGACTGGACGACTGTTTCGCCCGTGCCGGCGCAGAGTTACACTAATGATTATTTAGTGGAGGACAAATTATTGACCTGCGACCCCGATCATACGACATATTCCTACCACCTGCGCGCATTTAATCCTGATGGCTTGGAAAATCCCGGCAGCTGGCGGCCAAGTATCGCAGGCAGCAGTATGACTTTACCCCCCTGCGCGGTAACATTCCCGGTTCCTAATCATGCTGACCAGACGGTTGCGCAACTTAGCTGGTTGTGGAACGCGCCAGTCGGGGGCGCACCTGTCAATGCGACTAACGGATATGAAGTAAAAACTTCTAACAATGGCAGTACTTGTTATTCGCCCACTCCGTTTCTGCCCCCCACGTGCTATTTGGCTGACACGATAAGGAATTACCTTCATACTGGTTTAGGCGTCAATACTCAATATTCAGCCACGGTTCGCGCGGGCGACGCGACCGCGAGATGGGGCCAGCCGGCAACTGCCTACGCCTATACCTCAAATGAAAACGTATCTTCGATCAGCTTTCAGAATGTGCAGACACAGCAACTGACCATTACCAGTAACGCGTTTACTAATTTATTGGGTAATCCGACTTCGGGCTTGGCCGGGCTGTGGTTCCGGGAGAATGGCACCGGGTGGAATTCCGCACGGTCGACAACCAATTCCATAACCCATTCCCCCCTTACGCCAAATACGAAATATTGCTATCAAGGCCAGACCAAGAACGGGGATGGGGATGCGACTAGTTGGTTGCCGCCTACCCCGCAATGCCACTACACATACGCCGCCACTCCAATCGCACCTAAGCTGGTCCGGCAGATCAGCGAAACCTCAATTAATATTATCATTAGGCCTGAAGACCCAAGTAATCCCCAGGGAATTCCGCCAGCCGCTGATACAGAATACGCGCTCTGTGTCACCAAATACAGCCCAACCGGCTCACCGCTGTGGTGGCATTATGCCAATCCTGTGACTGGCTCAATTGACCATAACTGCAGTTTGCCAAAGTATGATACAGAAGATGTTTGTATTGATCCTGCCAACGGCGGCGTTTGGACTGCTGATAAGATAAATGGAGTGCCTGCAAACGGCATTGAGATTTGCAATTCAGCCAGCAAAGGGGGGCCGCCGCCGGAAGGGGATGGCAATAAATATTGGTATAACCGAGTTACCTGGGGCGACGCCGCCGGTAAGACTGTTGACCTGGTCACGGCCGGAAAATATGACTTTAAATTTAAGGCGCGGACCGGGAGCAGTACGGATAATTCTTCTGGCACCGACCAGTGTTCTGGCGGTGTGGAAAAAGCGGACGGCCGGTGCCGCGAAACGGCTTTCGGCTCGCCAGCGACGTTATTTTTAGTGAAGAATAACTTGGTCGGCTGGGCCTGGTCATCCCAGGTCGGCTGGATTTCATTGAACTGCCTGAACCGCTATAACCAGTCGGATTACAGCTGTAATTACGCCGGCGACTGGGGCGTGAACACCTGGTTCGAGCCGTCGCGCGACATCAACCCGATGGAGGGATACGCCTGGAGCGCTTCCAGTCACGCTTTAGTCGATGTCTGCAAGAACAACCCTAGCCAATACTGCGCGGAAAATTCTGAGTGCACGACTGGAGTAGGCGATGAATGTCTAAAGAATCAGCTGAAAAAAACCGGCCTGGGCTGGATAAGCTTCAATGCCAAGACCTGCACAAACAACATGCAGAAAGGCTGTGCTACTGACGCTGATTGCGGAACTGGGAATTATTGCGATGTTATAAGTACAAATATACCGCCAAATAGCGACCCATTATACGGTTTTTGCTATACCGGCTCAGATACTTCTGATGTAAAGTACGGCCGGTGCTCTGACAAATCGACTAGCTTTTGTGTCAATGGAGATCTGTCGCGGTGCAATGAGCCGACGTCAGCCACTTGTATATTTGAAACATGCAAAAATCCGCCGGGTGATACGTGTCCTGACCAAGACGTAGATTTGGGCGTCGAGGAATGCCGCGCCTACACCACCGCCAATTTCAGCGGCACGACGCGTGGTATCGAGGGCTGGGCCAGGCTATTATCGCAGAAAGATTCGGGTGCCGCCCTCGGATTTACCGATTGGGGCTGGCTCAAGCTGAATGGCACTTATGATGACGGCCAGGGGAATACCGGCCCGTACGGATTGACCGGCACGGAGGTGGATTCACAGCAGTTTTTCGGCGATCCGGACGTGAACCCGAATGATTTGAAGCTGTACAGCGTGTTCGGCTGGGGGTGGGGCGCGGCCGCCTCGGATTATAGCGGTAATTCATTGTGGCTTAATCCGGTTAATATTTCCATCAGCGGCGCCGCGGGGCATGAAGATTGGGGGCGGGGCGCGGAAAAGGACATGGTGATCGATTCAATCGGCGATCCGCATGTTGTTTGGTCGAACTACGAGCGGGCGGATAACAATTATGAAATTTATTATCTAAAGTTAAAAGCCGGCAAATGGCTGACGGCCAGCGGCGTGGAATACCGGCCCGGAGCGATAGATCCCATCGCCACCGGATTAAATGTCAGCCGCACAACAGACCGGGATTCCCGTTTTCCTTCCCTGGTTTTGGACGCTAATGACAATCCCTACGTGGTCTGGCAGGAGGGCGGCGCGGGCTGGGAAGGCGGTAATGGCCTTTATTTTTCCCGCTGGGAAAATAGCGGCTGGACCAGCGCCGTACCAGTGGAGGGTGGTGTAGCCCAAATTCCCGTTCTTAAGCGCGATCCCAGCGGCGGACTGCATGTGGCTTACCGGTTTGGAAATTATTATGGCTCGGAAATTTATTATAAAAAAAGCGCGGATAACGGCGCGACGTGGCAAACTGTCACCGGCGACGGGAATAACCTGAATGTCAGCAATACGCCGGCTGGTTCAGCGTATTCGGTTGATGTAGCGGTGAGCGACGAGGGGATTCCACATATCACCTGGATGGAGAGTCCCGGACATATTTTTTACCGCTGGTGGGACGGCATTGCCTGGGTTTCGGCCAGCGGTAAAGCCGGAACAAATGTATGTTCAAATAATTTTACTACTAGCTGTGCTAATGACGGTGATTGCGAACAGTCATGTACTGATGATTCGTCAAAATCATGTATCTTAGATAGTCAGTGTACTCCGTTTATTTGCGGACAAAATAGGTGCATCAGCAAAGATACTTCGGTGAACTGGGGAGTTTTAACGTGCGACGGCACTCCGAACGGCACGGCGTGTCGAAGCACCAGCGACTGCGCCGGTTGCGAAGGTATTGGCATTGGAAATGCACCGGATGATTTTCTTGGGCAAGTGCCCAAGGTCGCCTTTTTCGGCGATGGCCGGCCTGGCATTGCGTGGCGCGATCCCACGACCTTGATGTTTCGCCAGTGGAACGGCAGTGCCTGGATTTCAGTAAATAATTCTGAAGATGTGGATGATCCTGATTTAGTAATCGCGCCGCGGGAGGTTCATTTGACCCATGATTTATTTATTGATGAAGATGACCGGCCGCACCTGGTCTGGGATTATAGTCCATTGGGCGGCAATACTGCTACTGATATATATTATTCCGCTTGGAACGGTGCCAACTGGGTAACTGCCAATAAATCAACACCAGTGAACACGGGAGACGAAACACGGGCGCCGTCGACTGATGACTTCAACGTGTCCCAGACCTCGGCGGTCAAGTCCTGGAGCCCGGTCTTCGGCTTTGACCGGTGGGGCAATCCGCACGTGGTTTGGGGAGAAATAAATTTTAACAACACCGGCTGCAGCTTCGGGAACGGGGGCGTGGTAGATAAACCAACGCGGGCAGTCGCAACAGAAACCGTGCTGGATGAGTCGGGTCAGTACTTATACATTGTTGGCAAAGACGAAACAGAAATTGAATCCATCTGGTATCCCAACTGGCGCATTGAGAAGCGCCGGGCAGACAGCGGAGAGCTCTGTACCGACAGCGCGTGCGGTACCGGATTCGGCTATAGATATGACTCTTCCGCTACCACTTATACTGAAGACGGAGTAGTGCGCTATACCTATAACAACGTAAGCGATACGGCCACTGACATAGCCCTGGACCCGAGTGGCGACTATCTCTATGTTGGCGGCTTTACCATAGGCAATAATGGCAGTAATATATATATCCAGAAGCGTTTGACCGCGACCGGCGCTTATGACGCTAATTTTGGCGGTGGCGGCAACATCCTTATAGAAAATACGGGTGGAGAATCTGGCACAAACAACAAAAACGTTAGTCTGGCTGTTGACTTGAGTTATTTATATGTTTTTGGGAGCAATAATGATAATAGTTGGCATATTGAAAAGCGCTATAGTGACGACGGCTCGCTGGTCACCAGCTTTGGCGCCGGCGGCGTGGTTAATTCAAACGGCGGATATACCGCGCAGTGGATTACCATTGACGCGGAATTCATGTATCTAGTCGGCGGTAATGCTGGCGGCAGGTGGCGTATTGAGAAACGCCGGTTAAGCAACGGTTCGCTGGTGTCTGGTTTTGATACCGATGGCATTATTGATGGTTCAGGGTCGTATGAGAGCGAAAGGGCCTTTCAGGCAATTTTGCATGGAAATTATTTATATGTGGTTGGTAATACTAAGGATTTATCAAATAATGAAGATTTCCTGGTGGCCAAGTATGATCGCGTTACTGGCCAGCCGGTTGATACATTTGACGGTGACGTTAACGGTAACGGGTTTATTCAAATTGTTGATTTTCCTGACAGTAGATCGAAAAAGGCCTTTACTATCGCGGCTGATGATAATTTTATATATTTTGCCGGGTGGGTAGGTTATAGTCTCGGTAATTCTCGATGGCGCTACGAACGACTTAACCACAATGGTGTTCGTCAGCCTGATGATATGACCAGTGGTGGCTGGCAGAATGGAATAATTTTTGAAGATGGCAATAACGGGCATGGTGCGGTTGATGGGCGAATCGATGGAATTGTTGTCGACAACACTTATATGTATGCCGTCGGCAGTCATAATTTTGGTCCGACTACCTGGCGCATCGAGAAGCGCTACAAGGACAGCGGCGTACTGGTGACGCCCCAGCATTCGAATTGCGTGGATTCAAAATATCCCTCATGCATGTTCAATTATTGGAAGGGTGAATTGGGAGCGAATGTGTACTACTGCGCCGCGTCTGACGTGGAGTATTCCAAATGGATGCCCGGCGTGGCCCAATCCGGCCTGGGCTGGGTGGAGTTCATGCCGGCCGGCGCCTTGCTCGGGATACCGTGGGTGCAGACGATGTTTGCCGACATCCATGCCAGCCAGGGCATTGCTTTGGCGCCGCCGCCGCGGGGCACTGGCGATTACACTTCCACGTATATCATTGAGTCAGGCGATGCTATCAGCGGCATCCCCGGATACTATGGCGGCACGACCACCGGTTTGCCGACGTCGCAGCTGCCTACCCAGCCCGGCTTCTCTCCGCTGATCCAGAACCAGCCGTCCATCCAGACGCTCGGCGCCGAACTGCTGGCCAAGCTGGACGTGGACGGGCTGGTCAATAAAACAAACGGGGATAAGAATCGTCATGGCACTGTCGTGGTGGAAAGCACTGACACTGAATTGAGTGCCAGCCTTGGCAATCCGATATTAAATAATAAGGTGTATTATTTCCATGGGACCCCGGGCCAAACCTTTACGATTGGCAGTGACATGTATTTCATGAAAGGCTCTGCGTCCGCAATACCCGCTACAAAAGGCAATGGCGTCATCGTGGTGGACGGCAACCTGGAAATTAATGCCAATGTGTATTATGACAAGCGTTGCAGTAACAATAATAATCAAGTCTGTCACCAGAACGGGGATTGCGGCACTGGCAATACATGTGATGATCCGTTAATAAGTAATCTAATCGAATTGCCGTCTGCGGCCATCATTGTCAGGGGGAATATCTATATCAATTCATTGGCCGGCCAGGTGTCGGCCGTCGTCGCGGCCATAGATAATCCCGCGACCGCCACGCTGACTGAGGGTATTATCAGTACCGGGCGGAAAGCGCCGAGCAGTTTATCCGTTTCAGCGGGGAATGATGATACTGAAGTAGTGTCTGGTTCGTACGTTAATGCGCCGGTTGCGGCCAGCGCGAAGTTTGGCAAGGACGCCGGCAATGTCGTCAGTCGGGATTATCTCCGATTTGCCCTCGCGAGTATCCCGGCGGGCGCGGAAATAAAGAGCGCTTACTTGAAACTGCAGAGCGACGGTTCGAGTAACGGAGATTTCAATGCCCGCGTTTATTTGCTTGATTACGATAATGCGACAGATGCTTCGATAGATTTTATCACTACACCAAACAGTACTTTGTATAATGCCAATACGTCGAACAGCGTGAATTTCCCGATTGAGGGCAATTGGACGGCGGGAACCTGGTACCAGACCCCTGACCTGAAAGCTATCGTACAGCGGTTTGTAAACAGGGACAATTATACCCAGGTCAATTACATCGGCTTGTCTATCAGGGAGGGTGACGCGGAAGTCGGAGATTTGCGCGGATTCAGGACGTTTGAATCGGGTTCTGCGCCACAACTTGTTATTGAATACGCGCCACGACGTTCTACATCTAATGCGGCTAATGGTTCGATTGTTACGGATACAACAATGGAAACCGCCTTAAATGACATGACGTTCGGTTGGAATGGCACTAAGCCACAGCGCGCGTATCTGCAATTTCCGGTGAACGTCCCGGCTAATGCCGAGATCTTAAAAGCCCAGGTGCATACCACGATGTGTAACGCTGGCACAGCCGCATTCCAGATTCGCCAAGGCGTATTGCAAAATTACCCGTCAGTTATCGATAGCAATCCATATGCCTTTCCCATATCTCTTGATGTCAGTGAGTTGGCCCAAGACGTGGCTGTTAATGCCTTAGGCAGCGGCCAGGTTGCATTAAATGATATTTCCGGCATAATCACCGCATTTATCAGCCGGTCGGATTATCTGCCAGGCGTAGCTTCGCATTCGGAATTTGACCTGCGCTTGCGCCGCGGGAGCGATTCTGTAGAAGGCGTGGTTGGCCCAGGCGAAAACCGATGTATCCAAAAAACCGCCACTTCATTGTCAATCGATTACCAGATTCCGCTCTCTGTTTCCGGACTGTTCGTGGCCGGCACCGGATATAATTTCGACCGCAAGTACACGAAGAATCTTGCTCCGTCTGAACGGATACTGTATGATGGGAGAGTGGTGGCTAATACGCCTCCCGGACTGTCTGACTTTATCACAGCCCTGCCGATCTACCACCGCGTTACGCCGTAAGTTAGTAATCAGTAATTAGTAGTTGGTAATTAGTAATTAGTTGTTAGATATTAGGAGGGAATTTATAAGGCAAAATGTATAATCAAAGTAACAAATTATGCATTAGAAATTATCAATTATACATTGAACAAGGATGGCTAAAAACTTAAACTATCTGGGCATCGACCTGAGCGGCGCGAGCATCAAGCTGGTCGAGTTGCGCAATGCCGGCAATGGCCGCCCGCAATTGGTGACGTACGGTTTTATCGATGAGACCTACAATATCATCAAGGATGACAACCCGGTGGCGCGGGCCGCGATTGCCAAACAGCTCCAGGACCTGATCAAGCAGACGCGGGCCGGTTCCGCTTCAGCGGTCACGGCGCTGCCGTCTTTTTCCGTGTTCAGCTCCATCATCAACTTGCCGGCCATGAAAGACAAGGATTTGGTGTCCGCCATCCGGTGGGAAGCGAAAAAGTTCGTCCCCATACCGCTGGAGGAGATGATTCTGGACTGGGAGGTCCTGAAAGAGCCGGCGGGGCCGAAACCGGCCGCCCCGGCAGCAGGCGCGGATTCAGGGAATCCGGATGGGAAGAAAGAGATCGGCGCGCCTGCCCCGAAAGCGAATTTACGCATCCTGATGACCGCCGCGCCGAAAAACCTGGTCAACCGGTACGTCGAGCTTTTCAAAATGGTCGGTTTGCAGCTCGTCGGCCTGGAGACCGAGTCGTTCGCGTTGGAGCGGTCCCTGGTCGGCAATGACATGAATCCGGTGATGGTGATCGACATCGGCGGCCAGACGTCCAGCATCATTATTTTTTCCAGCGGCGTGCCGATCCTCAACCGCAGCATCGACGTCGGCGGCAAGGGGATCACCCGCTCCTTGCAGGAAACCATGGGCCTGACCGCGGCCCAGGCCGAGCAGTTCAAGCGCGATGTCAGCCGGTCGATTTCAGGCGACGCGGCCAGCAAACTGCCGAAACCGATGAGCTATGTCATCAATTCCATCATCAATGAGATCCGGTATATCCTGAACATTTACCAGAACCAGAACAAGAAGCCGATCACGAAAGTGATCATAACCGGCGGGTCGGCGTTCCTGGCTAACATCTCCTCTTCCATCGAAAGCATCTTCAACATCAAATCATTTATCGGCGATCCGTGGGCCCGGGTTATCCATCCCATTGAAATCAATTCGTTATTGAAAGAGCTGGGGCCGCGCATGTCAGTGTCGATCGGCCTCGCGATGAGGGAAATCGTTTAAAAAAAGCTTTTGCGTATTAAACAGCGGGCAACCACCCGTTGTTTTTTTGTAAATAATATCGCTTTTTGGTTTGTGAGTAATTTTATTCATTATAAAGTGCAATTATATAATGCAGCAAGGTTCCTTACACTGTATATTTTGAGCTCGGGTCAACCCCGTTAGAAAATGTATAAAAAATCATTTCCTGATAGAAGGACATTAATTGATATTAACTTCCCTTAATTGTATTAACAATAATTGTACATTTTCTAACGGGGTTGACTATTTTTACCAGATATGCTACAATATATATGTAAATAAATACCGTTGCTTACAAAAGACTAAGGAGCGGCGTGGTTCGGCGAAAATGCCATTCAAAAGGCAACTTTTGCGTTTGAATCCAAAAAAACAAAAATAAAACAGGATATGTCCATAAATCTCCTCCCTTCGGAGGAAAAATCAAAATTCGGGAAAATTAAGTATCAGCCCGCCCCCATCATCGAGATGACTGGGCCTGTTGAGGTGAAAAAAATCAAGCCAGCTGACAAGCGCGGCGGTGTTTTGGGTTTTTTCAAACAGGCGTTCGCCAAGCCGAAACCGGTCTCGCCTGACGCAATGACGCCATTACCGGAGAAAAAGATTGCGGTCGAGGAAAGAATTGTTTTTCAGAAACAGAAGCCGCAGGAGACCCCGCGTCCGATCATCAAAATAGTAGCGCCGAAACCGGAGAGGACGCAGGCGCGTCGTTCACAGTCTATTGGCGAGCGGCTGGGAAATTTTTTCAGGAATATGTTTGGCGGCAAATCGAAAGTTCCGGCTGTTGCGCCGAAGGTGCCGCCAGCTCCAGTAGCGGATACGTTTCCCAAGTACCGGCCAATCCGTGCAGAAAAAATTTCAACTGGCGAATTAGCGCGGACACCGAAATCAATTGAGGTGATTACCGTGACGACTAATGGCAAACAACCGGAGACTGCTCGTGCCATGTCTTCCACGCCGCCAGCCGGCCGGCGACTGGATATCCCGTACGAAGGATTTCCGAAAAATGACCCGGCATTCAAGGCGATCAAACAAACGTCAGTGCCTGCGCCGCAGGCCGGGGTCGTCCGGATGTCCGTGTGGCAGAAAATTGCCCGATGGTTCGGGAAACTGTTCGCACGCGCGCCGAAACAAAAAATAGTGCCGATGATCCGGCCGGCCGCTGACAGCCAGCCGAAATCTCCTGAACCGAGCCTGGGACTCCGTACTGAACAAAAAATTGCTCTACCAACCAAGCCAGCTCCAGCGCCGCCGCCGCCTCCACTGCCTAAGCCGGCGCCGGCTGTCCAGCCGCTCACTCCGTCGTTTATCCGGCCAAGCGTGCTGATGACTAAATCCGTTGAGCCAAAACTTGTGCTGGAAAAGAAGGATGCCAAAGCGGCGCCGCGGCCGGGGATGCCGCATCTGTCCGTGTGGCAGAAAATCGCCCGATGGTTCCGGAAACTGTTTTCACGTACCCCGAAGCAAAAAATAGTTCCAATAATTCAGCCCGAGACTCCAGACAAACCAAAAGTTACCGTGCCACCAGCGGTCAGTTATACTGAAAAAACTATTTTTTCTCCCCGCGCGCCCGCTGTTCCTCCAGTAGCGCCGTCGTTTATCCGGCCGAGCGTGCCGATGGCCAGGCCAGTTGAACAAAAATTCACGCAAGAAAAAATATCCATCCCGTCGCCGCATAAACCTTTTGAGGCGCCTCCAGTGCAAAAACCAGTCAGCGTGCCAGTGCCGCCACCACCCGCCGCTCCAGCAAAGACTGCCGCGACACCACCACCCGCCGCGCCTGCGCCTGAAATGAAAAAAGACGTGAATATGCCCTGGTGGAGGAAAATATGGAACATCGTTGCGGGAAAATTCCGCGCCATGAAATTAACGAACAAAAAAATAGCCGCAAAACAGCCCGGGTCAATACAGAATATCCCCGGCGTCCGGCTGACGGACGTTCAGGTGAATGGATCCAAGATAAGTCCGATCGAATGGGAAGTGAACCTCGTTCCCGAAGAAGCAGTTGACAAGGAATTGCCAATTTCAAAAATTCTTATTGGCGCCATGTGTATTATAATTTCCATCGGCATTGTGTTTGGCGGGTGGATTGCGGCAAACTATTATTATTCAAATGTCACCGCGCGGGTCAGCGGCTTAAACGGCCAGATCGCCAGCAACCGGATCGAGATCAACAGCTATCAGACTGTCCAGAAAAATGTCCGCGAATTGAACCAGTCGATGGGCAATATTGAGACGCTGCTCCAGAAGCATGTCTATTGGTCAGGTATATTCAACAAACTGGAGAATTACACGGTGGCCGAGGTGTACTATACGTCCATGACCGCGGATGTGAATGGGGCCGTGGCCTTGAACGCCATCGGCCGGAATTATGAATCAGCGGTCAAGC
The DNA here is from genome assembly GCA_043808365.1 of Patescibacteria group bacterium. Taxonomy (GTDB): domain Bacteria; phylum Patescibacteriota; class Patescibacteriia; order UBA10025; family JAHIVO01; genus JBAYGJ01. Next base: position 30,102 of record JAZDEZ010000008.1, on the reverse strand, counting down.
AGCTGGAAGTGTTCAAGCGGGCGGCTGACTTTGTCTCAAAAGTCACGGTCACGGGCATCTGCTTTGCCGAAAATCAGCAATGCCTGGGCGGTGGCGGCGATTTGCTCATTACGCCTACCAAAGAGACGATTAAATTCTCGGTGAATCTCATGGTCCAGCCGTCGATATTTTATTGGCCCAAGTAATACCCTATGGAAAACATGCCGGTCATAAAAAGCATCAGGTCCGCCGTCAATCGGTATTATGTCGCGATGGTCATCGTCGCGGTCTTATTGATACTGGCTGGCGGGTATTGGTTTTTCGTGAAATCAACCGTGGATAGAATCAGGGTAGTCGGAGTCGCGGACATTGAGAACAAGCAGTCAACCATCGATCAGCAGCAGCGGACCATCGGCAAATTGAAGACGCTGAAGGCTCAATACGAGAGCATAAACTACGACCAGCTGAGATCAATGCAGTCCATCCTGCCCCATCAAGCCGATCTCCCCTATGTCATTCTCAAGCTCAAGCAGCTCATTGCCGACAACAGCCTGGCGCTTCAGTCAATCGACACGACCCCGTTTACCAACACGCCCGCGGCAACCGCGTCCGCGGCGCCCGTCATCCAGAAATTGAACATTACCGTAAGCTTCAAGGATTTGGATACCTACGCGGGGTTGAAGAATTTTCTCGACCAGTTGAGCGCTAATGTCCCATTCTTCGAATTAAACGCCCTGTCCTATCTGCCCGGCAACGGATCGTATACGCTCAACCTCACCACTTACTACCAATAACACCCGGCCTATGCTAGTCCAAAAATCCGGCTTGTCAAAAAGATCAAAAATCCTGCTCATAATTTTTTGCGCATTGATGCTGCCGGCCGGATATTTCGTGTATAGCTCGTATCTGGCGCCGCCGCCCGATCCGGCGCCGGTTGTCGATACCGGACAAACGGCCAGCGAGCAGCCGGTCATTGTCACGCCTTTGAATGAAAGTTTGCTGCGCGACGCCCAGGGCCGGTCGTTTACCGAGAAAAGCGTCGATGAATTCGCGGACCAGCAATCCGGAATCTATCTTGACCCGGCGGTGCCGTTGGCGCCGGAGCGGGTCACTGTCGCCAATCCCAAGACGGGAGGCAAGTTGCTGGTGAGCTGGCAGCTTCCGGCCCAGCCAAATTTTACAAAGGTAAAATTGTACCGGGCGGAATCCGCGGGGACGGTCGGCGAAGAGATCTACAGCGCTGACGTCAAGCCGACTGATATCCTGATGAATTACGTGGATCAGGGGCTGATAAATCAAAAAACGTATTACTACCTCGTCATAACCGTGAACTCAACTGACAGCACTTCAGCCAACAACCAGCAGTATTCCGGGACGCCGTCGGATGTGTTCCCGCCCAGCGCTCCCATGAATGTCACGGTCAAGAACTTGACTGACAACCAGGTGAAAATCTCCTGGGTCGTCCCGCCTGACCCTGATTTCAGCGCGGTGCGCATCTATAAATCATCCCAGCGCGGCATCCTGGGCGCCCTGATCTGGGCGGATGTTCAGCCTGACGCCGGGAACGGCCAATTTGCGCTCGACGCGGTAACGCCAAATACCCCGTATTATTACACGGTCACAAGTTTGGACACTGCTGGCAATGAATCGTCGACAAACGTGCTGGCCGCCCCATATCGCGCGAACCCATTTGAGCCCTCAAGCTAAATTTTATGAACGATACGAACACGCTACAAAGAAAAACAGTCATCGACGTCATTATCGAACAAGGCTTGATACCAGCCGACAAGCTGGCTGATTTGCAGTCCCAGACCCATTCAGAGGCTGAGCTTCTCGATCAAATAATGAAACGGGGGTATGTGGCTGAAGAAGACCTGGTAAAGGCGAAAAGCAAGGTTCTGGGCGTCCCGTATGCCGACCTGTTCGGCAAGACCATCCAGCAGTCAGTTCTGAAGATAGTGCCGCGCGCGCTGTCGGAAAACTACCATGCCATCGCTTTCGGCCAGCTCAATAATGACGTGAACGTGGGCATGGTGGACCCCGGGGATTTCCGGGCCATCGAAGCCATCGAATACATCGCCCGGGAGAAGAGCTACAAGATAAAATACCATATTATTTCCTTGAGCGGATACCAGTACGCCGCCAAGCAATTTGCCACGCTCGGCTCAGAGGTGGAGGAGGCGCTCGCTGGGACAGAAGAGCGGGCAGAAGATTCTCTGGAGGCCATGCTTGGCCAGGAAAAAGGGATGGAAGAGGTGGTAAAGTCCGCCCCAGTATCAAAAATGGTGTCGGTGATTTTGCGCCATGCGGTGGAGGGCAAGGCGTCTGATATCCATATCGAGCCGGTAGAGAATGAAACACGCGTCCGGTACCGCGTTGACGGGGTATTGCACACGTCATTAGTCCTGCCGAAATATGTGCACGCGTCCATCATTGCCCGTATCAAAGTATTGTCGAATTTAAAGCTCGATGAGACGCGGATTCCCCAGGACGGACGGTTCCGGACCGAGTGGGGCGGGCGGGTGATAGATTACCGCGTGTCCACGCTGCCGCTTTTTTCCAATGAAAAAGTGGTGATGCGTATTTTGGACCGGGCGGCGGTCGTCCTGGACCTGGAGAAATTGGGGTTTGAGGGGCGCGACCTGGAAGTGATGAAAAGATCCGTGGAAAAGAACGTCGGCATGATCATGCTCACTGGGCCGACCGGCTCGGGAAAATCCACCACGCTTTCCGCGCTCCTGACCATATTGAATGACGATACGATCAATATCATCACTCTGGAGGATCCGGTGGAATATTACATAAACGGCGTCAACCAGTCGCAGATAAATCCGGAAGTCGGGCTGACGTTCGCGGCCGGTTTGCGTTCCATTTTGCGCCAAGACCCTGATATCATCATGGTCGGAGAAATCCGGGACAATGAAACCGCCGAATTGGCCGTCCATGCCGCCCTGACTGGCCACTTAGTGCTGACCACGCTGCATACGAATGACGCGTTCGGCGCCATCCCCAGGATGATTGACATGAAAATCGAGCCGTTCCTCATTACGGCCGCCCTGACCACTGTCGTGGCCCAGCGCCTGGTCCGGCGGCTGTGCCCATACTGCCAGCAGGCCACCGACCTTCCGGCTGAACTGAGAATAAAAGTAGAAAGACAGCTTTCGACGGTTCTCCCGGCCATGCTCAAGGAGCGGGTCGGCGACAATGCCACGCGGCTCCAGTTCCATGAGGGCAAGGGCTGTATCCGGTGCGAGAATACCGGGTATAAGGGGCGCATCTTGATCAATGAAATCATTGAAATTGACGAGGAGCTGAAAAACGTCATTGTCACGAATCCGACCATCGATGCCATCAAGGAAACCGCCAAACGTCAGAATCTCCTGACCATGGCGCAGGACGGCATCTTGAAGGCGCTGGAAGGGAAGACGTCGCTGACGGAAGTGCTGCGCGCCACGCAAACGTAAATATTAATTATTTTATGAAATAATCATATGGCGAACGCAAAAAGTTCAAAAGTGAAAATCGTTTTGATCGAGGATGACGCTTTTCTGGCCGGCATGTACGTGGCCAAGCTCAACCTCGAAAATTTTGAGGTGCATCTGGCTCCCGACGGGGAAAAAGGCCTGAAGATGGCCCAGGCTGAATTGCCCGCTATTATCTTACTGGACATTATTTTGCCGAAAATGAGCGGGTTTGACGTGCTGAAGAGCCTTAAGGAAGGCCCGTCAACAAAGAGCATCCCCGTCATTTTATTGACCAATCTGGGCCAGCGCGATGACGTGCAAAAAGGCCTAGACTTGGGCGCGTCTGATTATCTGATCAAGGCGCATTTCATGCCCTCCGAAGTGGTGGATAAGATAAAGAAGCTGGTTAAGTGAATAGTAAGATAGTAGGTTAGTAATTAGTCGGTTAGCTACTAGTAGGTTAGTTACATCCTCCCGAGCGCACCTCTCTGTGGGTGCGCGACCATATTAACAGCAATGGAAATCAGGGATTAGTGGAATTCGTGAGAATAGGATTAGCGGTTACCTAAACAAAAGCACACATGGCGGATTTTTCCTACAAAGCACGGAGCCAGGCCGGGGATTTAGTCAGCGGCGTCGTCGTCGCTCCCTCGGAAAATGTCGCGTACGGCATTCTGCGCGATAAGAATCTTTTTATTGTCGACCTGAAAGAGCAGAAACACCTGAAATTATTCGGCGGCGGCATGTCGTTCGGGAAGCCGGTCAAGACCAAGGAGGTGGTGATTTTCGCCCGCCAATTGTCCGTCATGATCTCTTCAAACGTGCCGATCGTCCGGGCCCTGAAAGTCCTGATCAGGCAGACGGAGAATAACAGGTTTAAATCCATCATTTCTGACGTGGCCGATGAAGTGGACGGCGGCGCCAAGCTGTCCCAGTCCCTCGGGCGGTATCCGAAGGTATTTTCGAATTTTTTCATCCAGATGGTCAGGTCGGCGGAAACGACCGGGCGGCTGGACGAGATATTGGAATATTTGGCCGACCAGTCCGAGAAGGAATATGACATGGTGGCCAAGGCGCGCGGCGCGCTCATCTATCCCGCTTTTATTCTTTCCGCCCTGGTGGTCGTCGCCGTGATGATGATGATATTCGTCCTGCCCCAAATCATGTCGATATTCGTCGGGGCGGACGTCCAGCTCCCGATCACCACCAGGATATTCATGGGAGCCAGTAATTTTATGGTTAAATTCTGGTGGCTGCTGCTGCTGCTCGCCATCGGGCTGGCGGTGGGGTACCGCGTCATTTCCAAGACAGAAGGCGGTAGCCGTCAGATTGATTTGCTGAAACTGCGATTGCCTTTGGTCGGACCGATTTTCAGCCGGACTTACATCTCCCGCTTTTCACGGTCATTATCTACGCTCCTGGCTTCCGGCGTGACCTTGACCCAGTCGCTCGATATCGTATCCGACGTCGTCGGCAACAAAATCTATTACCAATTGATCCAGGACACCATAAAACAGGTGGAGGCCGGCGCGTCCATTACCAGCGTTTTCGTGAAAAGCAAGGATATCCCGCTGATACTGTCGCAAATGATGAGCGTGGGCGAGCAGTCAGGGCAACTGGACAAGATCCTGTCGAAAGTAGCCGATTTTTACACCCGCGAGCTGGAAAACTCACTGAAAAATCTGACCACTCTTATTGAGCCGATTATCATGGTCATTATGGGCGTGGCGGTCGGATTGCTTGTTTCCGCGATCATCTTGCCGATTTATAACATGTCAAATGCCATCTAGCTTTTGACAAGTCGCGGAAAATGTGCTATTATTAAGACAGTATTATTAGGCTTTTGCTCTTTATTAGCCAATAAATCTTCCGCTGTATTTCTGCCAGCTTTTGCCATCATGACCAAGCACGGGTCAGTTCGGATCCGTGATCTGTGAAAGCCATGATTTACATGAGTTGTCAGCAGTTCGCGGACCATCGAAAGGGGGTGAAAATAAATGAAAATAAATAAAAAGGGTTTCACTTTAATTGAGTTATTGGTGGTTATTGCCATCATCGGTATTTTGGCAACGATCGGATTGGTCGCTTTGAACGGCGCCCGTGAAAAGGCCCGTGATGCGACCCGCAAATCTGATATTTCCCAGGTGAAGACGGCGTTGGTGCTGTATGCGGATGATAGTTCTGCGGCATACCCGGCAGCAGCAACAGATAGTTATGCGGTTCTTGGGACTGCATTAGTGTCTGATTATATCTCCAAATTGCCAACTGATCCGACAAGCGGCGGAACATACCACTTTATCACATGCGCAAGTTCAGGGACGCCAGCAATTACGAATGGCGCTTATGTATTGTGGGCCAATTTGGAATCGCCAGCAAATACTTTTTTCTGGGTTGACTCGTTAGGCGGCTCTGATGATAAGGTAGCAGCGATGCCAATAACTGGAATAGCGTGTGATGTGACGCCATAAGTGTTTGTTTGGTTTATTAGTATTCAGAAATTACAGATATCATAACAAAAAGCGTTTCTTAACCGGAGCGCTTTTTGTTTTGTGGAGTTTCGGGTACAATGTAAGTAATTAGTAATTCGTAAATAGTAATTAGTGATTTAAGCAGGTAACCTGTAATCAGTAACAATTATTACAAGTTACAGATTACTAATTACCGACTCCTATGCCAACTATTTCCATCATCATCGTCAACTGGAACGGTCGTGAGCATCTGGATGCGTGCCTCCGTTCTGTTTTCGCGCAGACGTATAAGGATTTTGAAGTCATTATGGTTGATAACGGTTCAGTTGACGATTCCGTTAGTTTTGTCGAGAAAAATTTTCCTGATGTTCAGATTATTCCCTTGAAAAGAAATACAGGCTTTGCTGAGGGGAATAATGTCGGGATACGAGAGGCGCTGAAAAATTCTTCAATAAAATATATTGTCACATTGAATAATGACACAGAAGTTCAGGCTGACTGGCTGGAACAATTAATTAGAGTTGCTCAGCAGGATGATCGGACTGGCGCCGTAGCCAGTAAAATAAAATTTTTTTTTGAGAGGGACAAATTGGATTCCACCGGCGATTATTTACTGCCTGGCACTTTGAAAGTGATAACTCGAGGATATGGAGATATTGACAAAGGACAATATGATCGAATTGAAGAATGTTTTTCAGCACGGGCTGGTGCAGCTTTGTACCGGCGGGAGATGCTGGAGGATTGTGAACTGAGTGGGGATTATTTTGACAGCCATTTTTTTGCTTATATTGAGGATTCTGATTTATCAATTCGGGCCCGACTGCGAGGCTGGAAAATCATGTACGCACCACAGGCCGTGGTTTACCATAAAGTCGCCTCCACTACCAAGAAACTCTCGTATATTTTCCGCCGATACCATTCTGGCCGGAACAGGCTCTTTACGGCAATTAAGGATTATCCGGCCAGTTTATGGCTGAAATCAATGAAAGGCCGGGAGTCGGTTGATGCGGATTATCGCATGACCATTGGGGAAAATATATTGATCTATACAAAGATTATCGGTTCGCTGGTGGTTTCGTGGCCGAGGTTATTGAGGCAGAGGAGGCAGATTCGGCGGAAGAGAAAAGTTGGCAATAAGGAGATAAAGGGGTGGATGGAGAAGTTTGTGATTAGATAGGGGGTATTTAAGATTCCCTCAACAAGTTGAGGCGTCCAAAAGAGGGACAAATTGAGGTGTTTATGCGAATCAGGATGCCCGAACTTGTTCGGGGTAATAACGAGACATATGAAGTTCAAACCATTTCACCCGCCGCATATTTATTTGGATAATACAATTTATTTTATCGCGGCGAGAACGAGAGACAGGGCGCCATATTTTGATACCGAGACCAAGAAATCATTGCTAAAAGAAGTGCTATTAATTACGGCTAAGCGGTATGACATAATGATATTCGCCTGGGTAATTTTGAGCAATCATTATCACCTGTTAATACACGTTCAAAAGAAGCAGGATTTGGTTACATTTATCAAATCGCTACATGGGAAAAGCGCGATAGAGTTAAATAGATTAGCCCGACAGCCCGGCAGGAAGATTTGGACTAACTATTGGGACCATTGCATTCGCGACGACGCTGATTACTGGAAGCACTTCAATTATATCCATCATAACCCCGTTAAGCACAAATACGCGAGAAATATGCAAGATTATTTTTACTCGAGTTACGGTGGGTGGATAAAAAAGAATGGAACGGAATGGATGGAGTCGTGTTTTGGTTTATATCCGATTATTGATTTTACGGAGCAAGATGTATAGAATACCCCCTCAACTAGTTGAGGCATCCGTTAGGGCGGAAAGTGGATGCCTGAACTAGTTCGGGATGATAGCTTCGCTGAGCAAGATTGAATCGAGGTGATAGATTTTTTTTCAACTTTTCCTAAACAAGTTGAGGCGTCCGATGAGGTGGCCAATTGATGGACTGCTATCTTTTTTGGTATACTTATTCCATGATTCTTGACCGCATTTCCCAAGACATGGCTGGGTTCAGGCAAAAAGTAATTTTAGGCCTGTTTATTTTTTTGATTGTAATTCCGTCGTTTTTTGGCGGGGAATGGAGCAAATGGCTGCAAGCCGCAATTTTAGTTTCCACATCCCTCGTAGCATTTTATTTGATTGTTTTGATCGGCCAGCAGACTTCGCAATCTGCCGGGTCAAGGTCGGAGATATTCAAATCGCCTGTATTGTATCTGGTGATTTTTTTACTCGCGGTGGCTGTTTCGGTATTTTTTTCAGTAAACCACTATGACAGCGCCAGCCTGATTTTCCTCTTGGCTTGCTATGTAGTAGTTTTTTTCGGAGCGATGTTTTTCTTTCGGGAATGGAGATGGATCAATGCCATCAGCCATATAATTTTTTTCGTGGGAGCCATTGCCGCCCTGATATCCCTGATGATGTTCGCCATTCAGTCGGATAATCGCGGATCCGGGTTCTTGTTCAATGCCAATGCCCTGGGTAGTTATTTGTTATTTTCATTGCCACTGGGCGTCATGATTTCAATCCGGTATTCCCAGCAGAAAATACGGTGCCTTTATTATATCTGCACATTGATTATTATTGCGGCGTATATTTTGACATATTCATATACCAGTTGGGCAAGTTTTATCCTGCCGGCCATCATAATGCTGTTTTTTTTCTGGAAGTCGCTTTTTACCAAAAGAGTGGTTTTAGTAGGGGCGGCGTTGGTTTTGGTTTTAGCCGGCAGTGCGACACTTTTCCGTTACAGCCAGAGCCATAACTGGTCAGACGCAGTGAAGATTTACAGCACCATCTCAGAACAGCATTTAGCATCCAGTTTTAACCAGCGGCTCAATTTTAATTATTCGGCGATCAGAATGTTCCTGGACAAACCGCTAGTTGGCTTTGGGTACAATTCATTCCAGGGAGTGTACGCACGATACGCCCTAAGCGTACTGGAACAGCCTCGGTATGCGCATAATTATTACCTCCAGACTGCCGCTGAAACCGGTGTGATTGGCGGCATTGCGTTTTTAGCATTTGTAATTTTGTTGATATTGAAGACCTATAAGAAGATTTCCTCCGAGGCAGATCGGGGGAGAAAATATATTTATTTTGGGTTATGGCTCGGTATCTGCGGTTCAGCGGTGCATGCCGTGTTTGATTTTGGCTGGCAGTTTCCCGCCGTGTTCATTCTTTTCTGGATGAGCGGTGGCATCTTGTTGGCCGTGAAGCCGTCATCAAATCCAGGGGATCCATCCCAGCCTGTCCCATCTACTCGTACAGCGCTGTTTATGCCGGGGATAAAAATCTTTTTGTCCCTGCTGGCAGCCGTCCTGTTGCTCAGGGGCGTGACGTTATTTCTCGGGGTGAATAATTTTCAAAATGGAGAGCGAGCGGCAGTGGATGGGGAATTCGAGGCGTCCCACCGCTATTACATGCAGGGCTGGAGGTTTGATCCTGACCCGGCCAGTTTGGTCAATGAAGTCAGTGCTTTAGGCGTCGGGTACCGCGTGTTGTCAGCGGACCAGCAGCAAGAATTGAAACAAAAACTCCAGGTCACGTTATGGCAGAATCCAGCGTATTATACGGGATATTTTTATCTGGGACAGATGTATTATGCGGACAAGAACGAGCCGGCTGCGCTTCAGGAATATGAAAAAGCGATTTTATATAACCCGACATTCCGTCCGGACTACTATTATTCCGCGGCGCTGGTATATTTTGGAACAAAAAATTACGAAAAGTCAAAAGAGACTATTTTGAATATATTACATACTTATGGGAAAATTGAGTCGTCCAGTAACCCGAATTTGTCCACCCAGCTGGCATTTTTACATTTGCTTTTAGGGCAAAATTACCAGGTTACCGGCATTATTGAAAAGGCGCGAGCCGAGTACCAGCACGCCTTACGGCTCAAATCGAATTTTTCCCTGGCTGAGCAGAAATTGAAGGAATTGCCGTAGGATTGTATAATACAATGGAAGTCATTAATTGGTTGGCATATGAGGAAGAATAGCGTGCGCGGTTATACGTTGATTGAATTAATGGTGGTTGTGGCCATTATCGGCATTTTGGTAACGATGGGCTTATCAGAACTTCGGGGCGCCAAAGAGGCGGCGCGTGACGCGACGAGAATTTCCGACCTTTCGCAATTGCGTTTAGCCCTGGCATTATATTTCGATGACAATGACCACTATCCGATCCCAGTGGCCGGTGGAGGCGCGGGATCTGATTTGAGTACGGACACGGGGCCCAATACGATTTTTTCCACCTTAGGCAACCCTCTCTATCCCGGGTACATCAGCCGGCTATTAGTCGATCCGGTTAATTCTGCGGCCCAGGCTTTTTATTATTTTTACGACACCAACCAAAGCGAACAGGTCAACCATCGAGCCTATGTGATCTGTTTCCACAAAGAGAAGCAATCCAGCCCGTGGTTTTATTTTTATTCAACCGGCGTGTATGGCGAAGGCGGCCATTGCCCGACCATGCCGTAATTTAAAATACTATATATATGACACACGATAACCAAAAAGGCTTGTCCGCATTATTAATAATAATCGTCGTGATTATTTTTTGCGCGGTCATCGGCGGGGCGTTTTTATTGCTCAATGAGGAAAAGGCCAAGTCCCGCGATGCCAAACGCATGTCGGATATGGCGCGGATCCAGGCGGCGTTTGAGCTGAACTTTGCCGATACGTCCAGCTACGCGGCAGCCGCGCAGATAGGGTGCGATAAGGCGGGGATGCTCGTCAGCCAGTGCAGCCTGCAGGCATACATACCGACTATCGGCCAAATGAAAGACCCCGGCGAATACCAGTATCAGGTCGTGAGCGTGCCCACGAATGACGGTTATGGGATTTCATTCACCCTGGAAAAGTCATACGAAAATTTTCCGGCCGGCCGGCACCTGCTGACGCAGGATGGCATCAAATAAATTGGCCAAAATAGCTTATCATAACGGTATGTGGTCATTTTGATAAATTGCCATTTTTTGGTATAATTAACGCCGTTATGATAACTTTTCTCGTGGCAATTTTGGGCTTGGTAGTCGGCAGTTTTTTGAACGCCGTCATTTACCGTCTCCACGTCGGCGTGTCATTCACGCGGGGGCGCTCATACTGCCCTCATTGCAAGCATAATTTGGCGGCCAAAGATTTACTGCCGTTAATAAGTTTCTTATTACTCAAAGGACGCTGCCGGTACTGCCAAAAGCCTATTTCATGGCAGTATCCGTTGGTAGAGGCAGCGATGTCCATCGCCTTTACATTATTGTACTGGCAGTTCGGTTTGGCGCCGGCTTTTTTTGTTTACCTGGCATACGCGGGCATCTTGATGCTCATTTTTGTTTTTGACCTGAAATATTACTTGATATTGGACAAGGTGAGCGTCCCGGCCATTGTTTTAGCCATAATCTTGTCCACGGTTGTCCTGAAAATCAGCGTGGCCAGCCTATTGGTCGGGGCGGTGGCGGGCGGAGGATTTTTCCTCTTGCAATTCCTGGTTTCCCGAGGGAAATGGATTGGCGGCGGCGACATCCGGCTCGGCGTCCTGATGGGCATGATGCTCGGGTGGCCGCATGTCCTGGTCGCCCTGGTAGCCGCTTATTTTATCGGATCAGTCGTCGGCATATTCTTGGTGCTGTCCCGCCGAAAAAAATGGCAGAGCCAGGTGCCCTTCGGCACTTTTTTGGCGGTGGCTACGTTTGCGGCGTTTTTCATCGGGACGGCGGTCGTCAGCTATTACCAAAGCATCCTGACCTTATGATTGGATTTTTACGTCATCAAAAAGGCTTTACCATCGCGGAATTGCTCGTAGTCATGGCGATTATCGGGTTAATGACCACGCTGGTTTTAGTGAATTTCCAGGCTGGCCGCCGGTCGACGGAACTGAGGAGCGCGGCCACGAAGCTGTTGCAGGATATCCGTCTGGCGCAAAGTTACACGATCGCCGGTAACAGCATCAGTTATTGCCAGGGCGGTTCAACTGCCAATGAGTATGGGTCATGTTTGGTGGCAACGCCAAATTGCGGGACGCCGGGAGAATGTAAAAATACCACTCCGACAAATGGATACGGGATTTATATCGGGAGCCAGGACAATTATCAGATTTTCGGCGATACGGAACCGGATGGCATATTGAACACGTCAGTTGATTATCAGGTGATTCACCAGGACAATACATCTGATAATATTTACATTACCGGGTACAAAGTCTATTCCCCTTCTTCGGAAACGACATATGATCCTGCCACTGTTCCTGTGTCAGTATTATTCAGTCCGCCGGAAGGTACGGCGAAATTGTATATTAATAATTCACTCAATACCGACTATACAAATCTTGATATCGTCGTGAAGAGCACGCATATTGCTGACTTTTGCCGCCGGGTGTCTGTTAATTTGCTATCAGGACAGGTCAGCGAGAGCCAGGGGAGCTGTACGCCATAATATGAAAAAAATAACTACCAAAGGACAAACATTGCTCGAAGTGCTGATCGCCATCAGCATACTGGTGGTGGCTTTGGTTACGACTATCGCCTTGATCGTGGCCAGCATCAAAGCCGGCCGCGAGAGCACCAACAAGCTGATCGGCACCAGCCTGGCCCGTGAAGCGGTTGAATTGGCGCGCAACATCCGCGACAGCAATTGGGCGGCGACGGCGACTTTGGATTGGGACAGCGGGCTGACCAGCGGAACCGATAATACGGCCACGCTCGTGGTAGACGGGACGAATCCGTTATCCCTCAATTTCAGTGATAATGGCTTTACGGTGATAAAGCAGTCAGGCGCAGAATATCTGCAAGGAGCCAGTGCCAGCGGTAATGATACGCAGTTTTATCGGTTAGTGTATTTAAATCCAATCTGTCGAAAAGATTCTGATGGGGATGAACAAATTGTAGCTGTCGGGGTAGATGAGGATTGCGCGTCTTTTGGCACAGGGACCGATTATGCCAAAGTAGGCATTCGCGTCGTGGCTGAAGTCCGCTGGCCATCATCAAGCTCTACCAAGCACGTCACGATCGAGGACCGTTTGTATAACTGGCAGGTGTTATGACAAATCAAATTGAAAATTTCAAATATCAAATAGCATAAAGCAAGCGATGATAAATAAAATATCAAAATGAAAAAATTAAAAATATTCGGAATAATTATTAAGCTAAATATTTAATTTTTGATATTTAAACTTTGATTTTGTAACATGCGCCGCCAATCCATAAATAACAAAAAAGGCTTCACGCTAATCGAGATGATTATCGCGCTCTCGATTTTTGTCTTGATTTTGTTGATTGCCACCAACGTTTTCGTCATCATCAACCGGTCTCAGAGGAAAGTCGCCGCCGCGCAAAAGATCCAGGATGACGTGCGTTATATGATGGAAGTCATGGCCCAGGACATTAGGCTCGGGCGGATCAATTATGATTTTTATTCCGACATTTCAAATGGCGTTGATTTACATCCGAGCGCTGATACCCAACCCGTGAGGATTCTAGCCCTGATCAACCAAGCAAACCAGGATATTTTTTATCGTTGGGACTCAGCCAATCAGAGGATGCAGTACTGTAAAGAGGTTACTCTGAATGAATGTGACCTAGATACTGGTGGTGGGTGGAATGATTTAACGCCAAACGGCGTATCTATTGAGGATCTGCGATTTGTCATTACTCCGACAGCTGACCCGTTTACAGGTATTACGCCGACTCTTTGTGCGACTGCGGGAAAGTTGGGATGCCAGAATGTTTATGGCTATTCATGTCCAAGCCCCGGTTCAAATTGTGTTTACTTTACAGACGGCCAGCATTTCCAGCCTAAGGTTCGTATAATCATCCAGTCGGTCGCGGATGACCCAAGCTTACCGGTTGTGTCCCGAACCCTGAATCTCCAGAGCATTGTCTCGAGCCGCCTGATCCTTGGCCAGGTTAAAAATACTTACCATGATTAACCGACGCCACAACCAAGGCGTGGTCCTGATCTATGCCCTCTTGGTCATCGGACTTTTAACGGCCATCGCCTTGACTGTATCTTTGGTAATTATCAATGAGCTCAAGCTGACCAGTTCGTCCACTGACGGGACGCTGGCGTATTACGCGGCGGAATCGGGCATAGAAAAAGGGCTGTATGGCGTGAAGGTAAAAAGAGATGAGGGCGTCATGTCACTCACGAATACCGTGTCCCTGGTGGCTGCGTATGCGGCCAACTTTACGTCCAATAATGCGTCATATGCCAATGACCAGACTGTTTCTGGAACCTCATTAATTATCAATAGAGCCTTAACTGAAAATGAAATGGTCCAGGCTGATTATTATGACGTGGACAATCCCTTAGATCCGGACGACGACCGAATTGTTAATCAGGTCCTTGTTTCAAACAGCGGCAATAACCCGGATTCCTGGGCCGAGGTATCCTGGATCGGGTGGGATGCTACGGGGCTATTGGCTACTTCAGTCGATGCGAAGAAAATTATTGGTCCCACGGATTTGTCCAACGGCTGGACGATTAATTTGGCTAATGTCTATACCGCCGGAATAACACCGGTCGGGTACCGGTTGCGGGTGCGGGCATTATTTGGGCCGATAACAGGCTTATCGGTTTTCCCCTCTAATAGCGGGACAGAGGTTACTGTTTTACCATCCCAGGTTATTATCAAATCAGTCGGCAAGCGCAATACATTCAAACAGGCGCTCACCGCCACTGTCCCTTGGCGATTGCCGTTATCCGGCCTGTATGACTACGTGCTGTTCAGCGAAGGGGAATTGTCGAAAGATATTATCCTTAGCAGGGCTATATATTCATCCGGCGTGATTCAGGTGGAAGCGAATGCCAGCGCGGATTGCGCGGATTGTGCTACCTGTCAGGCAGTCGGATGGTCGGCCAGTGCGTGCACGGCCGGTACGAGTTGCACGTCGGGATCGCCATTTTATTGTGCCGCGGCCGCGGCCAATAATTATTTTACGCTGCCAATTCCCTCAAGCGTTACCGCGGCACAGGAATTGTATATCAGTGTTCGCGTCAACAGCGCCAGCACCAGCGCTGAGGTGACTATTTCTGATCCGGCAGAGGGGGAAGTCGGGTTTACGTTCAACCCGTCAAGCTCCGGTACATGGAAAACATGCACGATTCCAGAGCCGTTCTCTCTCGGCAGCGGGACTGTCGGCCGCAGCGTCATATTCAAGAATTTAACAACAACCGGGCAGCAGTTGCAGGTCGACTGGTACCAGATCAGTAGTTATAAGATTTTTCCTGATTGCCCGACATAGTTAAGTTTAGATATAAAAAATCAAAGATAAAATATATAAAATACATTCCAAAATTTTTTTTCGTTTTGATATTTGATTTATATTTCAATGAATAAACAGGAAGCCAGAATAAGGATAAACAAACTTAAGGCGGAGATCGACCATCACCGCTACCTTTACCATGTTTTGGATAGGCAGGAAATTTCCGACGCGGCGCTGGATTCGCTCAAACATGAGCTGGATGAGCTGGAGAGGCGATATCCCGAATTTATCACGCCTGATTCTCCGACCCAGCGCGTGGGCGGCGAAGCGCTGGATGAGTTCAAGAAAGTCCAGCATCCGGTACCCATGCTGTCCCTGGTGGACGCTTTTTCCGAGGAGGAACTTCTTGATTGGGAAAAGCGGAACCGCAAGCTTATTCCCAGTTCGGCCAAGCTAGATTATTTTACGGAAATAAAAATGGACGGCCTGGCCGTGACATTGACGTACAAAGACGGGCTCTTGCGCCAGGCGGCTACCCGCGGTGACGGCAAAGTCGGAGAAGATATTACCCAGAACGTCAGGACCATTGAGGCCATTCCTCTGCGACTGGAGCTGGATAAGCTCGCGTCCCAAGCGCGTTTGTCGGCGAAAAGCCGCGTGGAAGTCCGCGGCGAGGTGTTCATGACGAAGAAAGTTTTAGAGCAGATTAATCGCGAGCAGGAGAAGAATAAGCTGCCGATTTTCGCCAATCCCAGGAATGCCGCGGCCGGGTCGGTCCGCCAGCTTGACCCGAAAATAACCGCCTCGAGGAAATTGGACTTCATGGCATACGATTTGGTGACTGACCTTGGCCAGGAGACGCACGAACAATCACACGTATTGCTTAAGGCATTAGGCTTCCGGTCAGGGGAATATAATGAGTATTGTTCAAATGTTGAAAATGTTGAAGCGTATCATGAAAAGATCGGGAAAATCCGGGCTAGATTTCCGTATTGTACGGACGGCATTGTGGTGAATGTAAATAACCTTAAACTATTCAAACAGCTTGGCGTTGTCGGCAAGGCGCCACGAGGCGCTTTAGCTTATAAGTACCCTGCTGAACAGGCAACTACTGTTGTGGAAGATATCCAGGTGCAGGTCGGGCGGACCGGAGCGCTGACACCCGTAGCCCATTTACAACCGGTGAAAGTGGCAGGATCGACAGTGGCGCGGGCGACATTGCATAACATCGATGAGATCGAACGCCTCGGCGTCCGGATCGGCGATACGGTGATTGTGCAAAAAGCCGGCGATGTCATACCCGACATCGTTCAAGTCTTGCCGAATCTCCGCACCGGCCAGGAGCGCCATTTCAAAATGCCGGGCCAGTGCCCGGTGTGCGGTTCAAAAGTTGAGCGGCGGGCTGGAGAAGTGGCTTATTATTGTACCAACAAACGTTGTTATGCCCAGCAGCAGGAGGGATTGTCGCATTTTGTTTCTAAGGCCGCATTTAATATCGATGGCCTCGGGCCAAAAATTTTAGAGCAGCTGGCGCGCGCCGACCTGGTGAAGAATCCCGCCGACCTTTTTGATTTGGAGGAGAGTGATTTGGAGCCGCTGGAACGCTTTGCCGAGAAATCCGCGGAGAATCTAGTCAGTGCTATCCAAGCGGCAAAAAAAGTAACATTAGCCAGGTTTATTTATGCATTGGGCATCCGGCACGTGGGCGAGGAAACGGCTATTGATCTGGCGCAGAATTTCGGTTCGGTGGAAAAAATCATCCATGCCTCGTCAGATGAATTCAACGCGATCAGGGACATCGGGGGCGTGGTAGCGAAAAGTTTGCATGAATATTTCCGGGACGCGCAGAACGTGAGTTTGGTAAAAAAACTTTTGCGCAAGGGAGTGATTATCGAGCATCAGAAGCGCGTCAGCAAACAGACGCCGCTCTTTGGCAAGAAGATAGTAGTCACGGGAACTTTGGATTCGATGTCGCGGGATGAGGCAAAAGCCAGGATCCGGCAGGCCGGCGGCGACTGGGTGTCGTCTGTTTCCAAAAATACAGACTATGTCGTCGTCGGGTCAGAGCCGGGGTCAAAAGCGGACCAGGCGAAGAAATTCGGGGTGACAATATTAGATGAAGCTGGATTTGTTAAGCTGTTGAAATAAAAACCCCGCTTCATTGCTGGAGCGGGGGGTAAAGGCGCCGAACAACTGATGATCAGGATGCGGCCACTTCGATAAATGGAGCAACCCTCTCTTTGAGTTGGGGAAAGTGCGCTATCATTTCCGACAAGAAGCGTTCCAGGCCGGCGTGGATTTGTTTGATAAGCCAGTACGGGCTATCAACTTCATATTGGTTTAGTCTTGCATCCTCGTACCGGCTATTTTCATGACGTATCTGGCACGACAGACTCTTATTGTAGTGAATCAGCTGCCAAACCAACCCATCCTCAGTGAATTTAAAAATTTCTTCCGCAAATTTTCGACCTTTCAGGTCTTCATTGCAGATGAGGCTCAATGTCACTGAAACGAGCCTTTGTATCTGAGACCTCATCTCATTGATCCGGTTTGATCCCATAATCAACGTCGATACCGTGATTTTGTCATTCATCGTATTCCTCCTGTATCCAGGAGCCCGGTCGGGCATTTTTTGGTAATGATCTTTTTTCCAAGATCGGTTATCGCCTGTATCTTACTTGGTACGATATTTTTTGTCAATTCGTGGCATGGCGGAAAAAGTTTTATGCAGTTACGTTATTGATGTGTTGCGTTAAGCTCTCCTCCGTCCCCCTAAGGTAAGGTGAGGATCAAGGAATAAAAAACAGCCAATGTCGAGGCAAGGGCTGTTTTGTACTCAGTGCACGGTGGCGCATGGAACGGGCGCTCGGGAAGATAACTGACAAGCTGGACGTCGGCGTGGTTGAGGCGCAGGCCAAGCAGCGGATCGCTGAGCGCCGAGCTAGAATGACGGTCGCGGTACAGCCATCAGAAACCAAAGAATAATTAACGATCTTTTCAAAACAGACCGCTTAAGGGGAAACCTTTAAGCGGTTTTTTATAATAAAAAAAGAGAGTTGGTCAGACTCTCTTTAAATATCTTTAATGACCGTAAAGAGCTATTGCTACTTGCCTTCTTTCTTTGCCTTGAGCTTGAGGAGTTCTTGGATTTCCTCATCACTCATGTTTTCGACGTTACCGCGCGCTGATTCAAGCTCGCGGGTTTGTTGTTCGCCGTGTTTGCGTTCGCTGACGCGATCGTTGAGCTCGGCCTGATTCCGTGAAACCAGAAGCGGCAGAGAGGTGTTGTCAAAGGCAGTCATGGAAACCACCGACTCATCTGATCCGATGTACTCAATGACCACCTGATCTCCGGCTGCCGTCAGCGGGAGCTTCGGAGACAATTCGCTCACCGCGGTAAAGACCTGCTTTCCGCCGCTCAGCAGTAGGTAGTAGTTAGTCTCATCACCCTTCACTTCAAAGGAGAATCGAGCTACCATCCCGCGGATTGATTCACTCTGGTAGGCAAGCTCGGCAGTAATCTGTTGACCACTCAAGGCGAGCTGTTTCTGGTAGTCGCGGAGCGCGACATACTGGTCAGTACCGATTGCCACCACGGACATATTGTCTACCTGGACAATGGCCACTCCTTGGTAAGTGTGGTTTTCGCCAAGCAGCGGAACGATACTAGCCATGGTACCATGGATATTGTACAGCACCGGACCAGAACCATGGAATTTGCGGTAGACGACTTTATTGTCGACTGCCTGCAGCACTCCCGCTTCTGTGCCGCCTGTCGCTTTGTAGCGAATCGAGCGGCCAGTCCGAGAATCGGTATAGACGAGACCAACCATTGATTCGTCAGTCGATGAAGTGGAGGTCAGTGTGGTAACCCAGTAGGGCTCCCCGTCTGAACCGTAGTTGATGGTGGCGTTCTCGCCTTCGATCAGGTCTTTTTTACCCCAGACGCTGTTCCACCAGCCATTCTGGTACTCACCCCACCAGTCAATGTAGCTCTCGATGAATCTTTTCGGGATGACACGGTCGATCCACGAAGGAACCTCGCCGAGCTTGTAGAAGACAATTTCGCCGGTAGTCGGATCAACGGTGGCTACACCCTTAATTCTGCAGCCAGAGAATCCGATGGTCGGCTCGAATACCGATACTACCCACTTGGCGACACCGCTATCATT
Organism: Patescibacteria group bacterium; assembly: GCA_043808365.1. Lineage (GTDB taxonomy): Bacteria > Patescibacteriota > Patescibacteriia > UBA10025 > JAHIVO01 > JBAYGJ01. The sequence continues at coordinate 10,789 of JAZDEZ010000008.1, read as the reverse complement.
CACTTCAAACGAGTAGTCAGTGAGACCCTGCGAGCGGTATCCGTTGTTCCAAAGGTGCCGTTGCAGATTTTTTGAGAAGCAGGCCTCGGTCATGTACTCGTACTTGTGGTCAAGCTTGAGCTGTACCGGTTGGTATGGGTCTTCAGCGAGCACCATGACGTAGCCCGGCGATACGTCGGCGTCAGTCCAAACGGTGAATCCATTGAACTCAAGTGGAGCGACGTACCAGAGTTCCCCCCGAACCATCTGCAGTGTCATGTGGCTCTTGCTGACGTGGAACTGGCTGCCGAGTGCGCCGGGAGCGTCACCGATTTGTTTGTCGGCGAGCCATTCAGCGAGTTCCTGGGGAACGAGCCGAATGTGGCGCGGGTCTTTCGGTTGGACATCCTGGGTCCAGACCCGGTCATCGACAGTACCGATCATTTTGGCGTAGTCACTAGAGCGGAATATTCCGCTTGTTGCTACGAAAAATACCACGTACAGCACAATGCCGAGAATCGGCGGGACCGAGGTCCAATTCAGATCCATGTCGTACCCGTCGATGGCACAAACTATTGCGCTGAGGATCCAGAGCAGCAACACCATCGCCCCATACCAGCCAAAGAGCGGCCAGACGGAAGATGGTAAAGCGCCCCAAATAATCCACCAATACAGTAGCGTGGAAATCACCAAGGTGATCCCGCCAGCCGCCACTTTCTTCTTCAGAAACATTGGCAGTGTGCCAATGATCGAAACGATAAGTGCAATTAAGAACGACATACGTCCTCCTTCAGTTACTTGAAGTGTTTATTGTTTATTTACATTTATTTACTTATCAAATAACGTTCAATTATTTCAATTATATAGAACGTATAATACTAGTAGAAAAAATGTATTTTGTCAAGCCTTCGGCTTTTTATGTCAACGGGAAGTTAAAATGTCCTACTTCCAGGGAAATAGAAATGTCCTACCTGGGCGTTTTGTTTAGCTTTTATGCTGGCGTTAAATGACAGCCTCCAGGGATGATTGGGGGGCGGGACGTGGGCCTTTGAGGCCGGTAAGACCCAGGGCATTTTAATGGGCACGGTATGCCTGGCTGGCCGGGTGGGCAATAGCCGGTAATTGAGATATTTACCCCTTAGTCTGACCTGGATTGTGTTGTCCAGGCGCTCTTCGACCATCACGGTGTCCTTTTTGCAGACCGTCACCGGCTGCTCCGGGGTGAGCTGGCGCCATTGGCCGTGAAAGGAGAAGGTAAAATCATTTTGGATAGTTCGCTCAGCCTGTTTAGAGAAAACACTGCTCAGGTTACCAGCCTCGGTCACCGTCAACCGACGGTGCAGGTTTGCCGTAGAACGCGGTAGTACGGAGAATCGGGCATTGAATTTCGGCAGGTAGGATTCCAAGAAAGCGTTAGCTTCCGGAATGGTCGAGATACCGGCGAGCCGGAGCTCTTTCGTCAGCCGGTCCTGGAGTGTGGCAAACAACCGCTCCACCCTGCCTTTAGCCTGGGGGCTGTTGGCCTTGATGAGCTCGATCCCGAGTTCCCGGGCCGCTCTCTCAAACTGGGTGAGGGTGTCCGGATTCTCCTTGGCTATGGGGTGATTCATGTTGTAGGTGCTGAATTTGTCCAGGTAAATCGACCGGGGGCAGCCGTTTGCGGCCAAGTATGCTTTCCAAAAGGCGAATACGGGAAACACCCCCTCGTGGACGTCAAACGCGGCTTTGGCCACCGTACCAGTAGCATCGTCAACGGCGGCTAGCAGGCAGACTTTCCCGCTTCCTTCCCGGTCCTCAAACCAGTGCTCATAAGAGCCGTCGAATTGGATCATTTCTCCATAACAGGCCTTTCTTTCTCGCCACTGCCGGTGGACAGACGCTTTCTTTGTTAATCGCGGTTTCCACAATCCCGCCTCAATCATGATCTGGCGGATGGTTTTGGGATCACGCGCGATACCGTGATGTTCAGACAACTTTTCACCGGCAAAGGTCGGTCCAAAGCCAGGGTAGCGCCTGAAAAGCAAGGCGCTGATGGCTTTCAGTTCTTCCTCTGGCAGGCGGTTATGGCTCACTTTACCGCGGTTACCGTGAATGAGGCCTTGAGGACCGAACCGCCGTACCTTGGATTTCAAGCGTCTGACATGGCGAGCGGTTACCTGAAGCAACCTCGCCGCCTCTGTGCCGTTAACGCGTTTGCCAATTAGCTGCTTGATGATTTGAAACCTATCCAATTCTTTGGTCGACATAGTGAGTAATGTCATAGGTGAAACGGTTAGTGAATAACCATTTCATTCTACCTTGAGGTAGGACATTTTAACTTCCCTCAAGTAGGACATTATCACTTCCGTGGGACAGCCTTCGGCTTTTTATTTTATAAAACTGATGATATACTGTTATATATGGATTTAACGGAAAAAGACGTAGAAAAATTGGCGTCATTGGCCAGAATAGAATTGTCACCTGACGAAAAAAAGAGGTTTGCCGGCCAGCTTTCCTCTATTTTGGATTATATGAAGCAATTAAATGAGGTCGATACCAGCCAGGTGAAGGTCGGTTCGCATAACTTGCCGGCCAGCACCTTACGTACTGATGAGGTGGAGCCATGGCCGGATACCAAGCCGATCATTGACCAGTGGCCCGAGCGAGCGGGTAATTTAAACAAGGTCAGACCGGTATTGGAGTAAGACGGCGTATCGGCGCTAAGCCATAAGGTAAAAAGGATCCAGGTACATGGAACTGCACAAACTGACAATTGACCAGGCGCATCTTGGCCTGACCAAAAAGGAATTCAGCTCCCGTGAACTTACGGAGGCGTGTTTGGCATTGATAAAAAAAACTGACGGAAAAATCCAAGCTTTCATCGCCATGACTAAGGAGTCCGCTTTACGGCAAGCTAATGAAGCGGATAAGAAAATAAGCAGTGGAAAGATGACGGCATTGACTGGCATCCCCTTGGCGATCAAGGACAATATCCTGGTCAGCGGGGCGGCATGCACAAGCGGGTCAAGGATCCTTGAAAAATATATCGCGGCATACGACGCGACCGTGATTGCCAAGCTCAAATCCGCCGGCGCCGTTTTCTTGGGCAAGACGAATATGGATGAGTTTGCCATGGGCTCTTCAACGGAAAATTCCGCGTATTTCAACACGCATAACCCGTGGGACATTGACCGGGTACCCGGCGGTTCATCCGGCGGTTCCGCGGCCGCTGTCTCGGCCGATATGTGCCTCGCGGCGCTTGGCTCGGACACGGGCAGCTCTATCCGCCAACCGGCCGCTTTCTGCGGGGTGGTCGGCCTGAAGCCGACCTATGGCCGGGTATCGCGGTTCGGCTTGTCAGCCATGGGGTCGTCACTGGACCAGATCGGGCCGCTGACCAAAACCGTCAAAGATTGCGCCGCGCTTTTCAGTTCAATCGCCGGACCAGACGGCCGGGATGCGACTGCTGTAAAAAAACCGTTAGACTTTTCGTCGCTCAAAAGTGGCGTAAAGGGGCTGAAAATCGGCGTGGCGGAGGAATATTTTGTAGACGGAATGGACCAGGATATCCGGACGGCCGTCAAGGATGCGATTAAACAACTGGAGAGCCTGGGCGCGAAAGCCGTAAAATTACGTTTACCGCATACGAAATACGCCTTGTCGGTTTATTTGATCACGGTCATGTCAGAAGTATCATCAAACCTGGCGCGGTTTGACGGGATCCGGTACGGGCTGTCAGCCGATGATGCGGCAAAAAACCTTTTTGAAGTATATTCCCTCTCGAAGGAAAAGGGGTTTGGCGATGAGGCCAAGCGCCGGATTATCCTGGGTACGTTCGCTTTGTCTGCCGGTTATTATGACCAATATTATGTTAAAGCCCAGAAGGTTCGGTCTGTCATCAAGCGCGAACTGGCTGACGCGTTCAAGAAAGTCGACTGCCTGATCACGCCGACCACGCCGTCCGTGGCTTTCAAGCTCGGCGAGAAATTCGCCGACCCATTGCTGATGTACCTGTCGGATATCTATAATGTCCAGGCCAATATCGGCGGGCTGTGCGGCATATCGATCCCGTGCGGTTTTACCAAAGGATTGCCGATCGGCCTGCAGATCATGGGCAAGTCATTTGACGAAGCGACAGTCTTACGAACAGCGTACGCCTATGAACAGTCGACAGAATGGCACACGCGTCAGCCGAAATTAGGTTGACGGTGATCGCGCTTTCGGGTATACTAATGGCACAGAATAAATTTATTTTAAACACGTATGGCAGATGAAAAAAAGGTAAAATTCAATACGAAAATATTGCTGGTCGAGGACGATAAGATGCTGGCGGACATGTACATCACCAAGTTTTCCAAAGAAGGGCTGAAGGTCATCCGCGCGGAAGACGGCGCCCAAGGGCTGGCCATGGCAAAAAGGGAAAAACCAGATTTGGTTTTATTGGATATAATTATGCCAAAACTGGATGGTTTTGCCGTCCTGAAGGAATTGAAAAAGGACCCGGCCATGGGCACGACCCACGTCCTTTTACTGACCAACCTCGGGCAGACGGAAGATGTCGAGAAAGGGAAAAAACTTGGGGCGGATGATTACTTCATCAAAGCCAACCACACGCCCGCGGAAATAGTCGAGAAGGTGAAATATTTATTAACCAAGCAGATCAAACAATAATATGAAAGCAAACGACCCGCGGCTGGAAAAATCCGTTGTTTTACTGAAACCGGATACCGTGAAACGCGCGTTAATCGGCGAGATACTGACCCGGTTTGAAAAAGCGGGCTTCAAGGTCATTGCCATGAAGATGGTATGGGTCGATGCTGACTTAGTGGCCAAGCATTATCCGGATGAGAAAGCGTATCTGACCAGCGTCGGCGAGAAGACGCTCAAGAGCTACGCGGAATACGGCCGGGACCCGAACGAGGACTTGGGCACTGCTGACGCCTATGAAATCGGGAAAACTGTCCGCAAGTGGAATATGGAATTTTTAAGCTCCGGGCCGGTGGTAGCATTGCTGCTGCAGGGATTGCACGCGGTTGATGCTGTCAGGATGATAGTCGGCAATACTCTCCCTCGTTTCGCCCAACCAGGGACTATCAGAGGAGATTTTTCCCTTGATTCACCGATATTGGCCAATCAGCAGAAGCGGACGGTCAAGAACATGATCCACGCGTCAGGGAACGTCGCCGAAGCTGAATTTGAGGCTAAACTGTGGTTCCGTGTGAATGAAATCCATGATTATAAGCGGGTGGACGAGGATATTATGTTTGAGTAGTTTTTTCCTTTCAGAGTCAGAATAAAAAACCCCGTGTATAAAACGGGTTTTTTTGTTGCGGGGGATTGACATTTTATACGTAAAGTGATATACTCTTTTGAAAAGTAAATATTCGTTCATCGACAATAAATCGTAGGAGGTATTACTTGAGTAAAGCAGGAATTGTAGCGTTCGCGTTTGGTGTACCCGGGAGTATATCTTCCAATCAGCGTATTGCTGATATCGCAACCCAAAAAGCGAAAGAGCTCGACGCACCCGTGTTCACTCAGTACGATGTTCTACTGCGTGGCCGGGGAATTGAGTTTGAGTACATTAGCGCGGAGGTCGGCCATCCGCCGCCATCTCTCCGGATAGCCAGAAGTGCTGTTCGATGGGCGTTGTTTAGGGGACTCACCGAACTGTGGGTAGTAGCCGCTAAACCACACATCTGGCGTTGCGTGAGAGATCTTGAAAAGGTAGTTGAGGAATCAGGGAAACGGATCTCCATTCACGTCTGTCCGGAAATCGATCAGTCCACCGAAGCTGAATGGTTCTGTTCTAATTCTACTCAACCGCGTACTCGTTCACGGAAGGATTGGCAGCGGAGGGAATGGATCTTACAGCATTTGCCTTTCTGGCTCTATAAACGCGTGGCGAGTTAGCGCGACGACATCAAACGACCGAGCTCTTAGTCTTTACACGACTGAGAGCTCTTTTTTATTGCCTTGGCGCTGGGTTACTGATAGAATAGTAAAGTGTTTAATTAATATTACGGCTGCAGTATCGGGGCGTAGTATACCGGTAGTATACAAGCGTTCTTTCCAAGAAACGGGGTATAACGCCCCGTCATTCGACGGGGCAAGCAGTTTCCACCGGAGGCGGATCAGCCTCTGGCTGAGGCTAGCCCCGCATAACTCACTTCGTTCATTGCGGGGCAGGCGCGCATGCTATTTTAAGAAACGGGGTATAGCGAAGTTGGCTATCGCGCTGGCATGGGGTGCCAGAGATCCTGGGTTCGAGTCCCAGTACCCCGATTCTTAGTACAGCATGCATGGGGGCCGAGGCTACGAACAACCTGAACTGCTTTAGGTTGTGAGGAGACGAGGCGGGTGTGGAGATGCGGGAACCGCCGACACGCCCCGGAGCAAGAGGTCACCGGTTCCCCCGGACTTGATCCGGGGCCGGTATCCCCGATTGAGATGACTATACAGGGTGTGAGTTTTCCCCGTACGATGACTTCATTATGGAGGGGGAATTCGGGAGTCTGCCGCCGCTACCTATATTTTCAAATGTAGGGCGGCATCCCGCCTTCATGGCGGGACGATTCTCCAGCCTCGACTAGACTCGCCTCGATAGGCGAAGCGAGCGTCGAGTCTAGGCGGGCCCCACCCCGATAGTGCAGCTAAAAAGAAGGATTTATGAATAAGGCAATTACCTGGCGTAAAGCAACCAAGGCCGATCTGCCCATCGCGAAAGAGATGGTCCGGGATTATATCAAGCTTGAGCGGCGCGAGTATGATCCGACCATGTACGTGCATTGGGCGAATTCCCGTTCCGCGTCGCGGTATCTGGCCAGCCGTTTGAAGAAGAAAGACCACTTATTCATCGTGGCATTGGCGCGTCACCGAATCGTTGGATTTTTAATTGGCACGGTCATGCGGCGGTCCGCGGTCCGGCGCCAAGCCAAGTCCAGTCGGCTGGTTTTCTTATATGTCCGCCCGCGGTATCGGAGTAAGGGCATCGGCACGCAGCTGGGTCGGGTTTTCAACCAGTGGTGCAGGCGGCGGGGCATTTCCCGCATGTCAATCAAGGTCTCGGCAAAAAACCGCCGGGCTGTTCATCTTTACCGGCGGATGGGCTATAAAGAGTATGAAATAATTTTAGAAAAAAAATTAACGTAAAAATATGAATTTCAACGAATATCAAGGGAAGGCCAGGCAAACCGCCCTGTATCCCAACAAAGACAATAATTATATCTATCCGACGCTCGGTCTGGCCGGTGAGGCCGGTGAATTAGCGAACAAGGTCAAGAAGATAAGCCGGGACCACGGTGGCGTGCTGGATGAATCGCAAAAGCAGGCTATTGCCGAAGAGCTGGGCGACGCGCTGTGGTACGTTTCGAATTTGGCCTCAGAGCTCAAAATGCCGCTGGAAGAGGTGGCGCAAGGAAATTTAAACAAGCTCGCATCAAGAAAAGTTCGCGGGACTTTGCATGGCAGCGGGGATCATCGGTAATGACGTGACTTTTTTTACGGTTTCGATGTTACTTACGCTATGGATTTACAAAAACTAAATACTATTTTATCGTCACAACCGGCTTTCAGGCTGAAGCAGGCGTATGTCGCCATTTTTAAGGAATTGCGATCTTCGTGGTCAGAAGTCAGCACATTTCCCGCCGCACTGCGCGATGAACTAAACCAGGCATGCCAACTTGAGATCCGAGCGAAAGTTGAAAAATCGGATGACATGCGTTCGGTCAAAGCTTTGATCACCCTATCGGATGGAGAAAAAATTGAATCAGTAATGATGCGGCATAGCGATGGCCGGAACACGGTCTGCGTCTCCTCCCAAGCCGGGTGCCCGCTGGGGTGCTCTTTTTGCGCGACGGGCCAGCGGGGGTTCACGAGAAACCTGTCTGCTGATGAGATTATCGGGCAGGTACTGTTTTTTTCACGCATCCTGAAAAAAGAGAATGACCGGGTCAATAGCATTGTTTTTATGGGCATGGGGGAGCCATTCCTGAATTATGATGAGGTTTTAGAGGCAGTTAAAAAGATAAATGATCCCGGCATGCTGGGCATCGGCGCGCGTCATATTTCCATTTCCACTGCCGGTATTGTTCCAGGTATCCTGCGGCTTGCCGATGAACCATTGCAGGTAAACCTGGCGGTTTCCTTGCATGCGCCGACTGATGAATTGCGCCGGAAGATTATGCCGATCGGTGAACGGCATGGGATCAAGGAAGTCATGGCCGCTACGGCCGCGTATATCAACAAAACTAACCGGCGCGTGATGATAGAATATGTCATGCTGAAAGGGATGAATGATTCCGCTGACCACGCGAAGCAACTGGCCGCACTGTTGCATAGTAAATTACCGCCGTTATTTTTCGTCAACCTGATTGTCTATAACCCAACCGGCATATACCAGCCGTCATTGCCAGAAGCAGTCAGGAATTTTATTTCAATTTTGGAAAGAAACAGTATAACCGCAGTTGAGCGGTTCAGGCTAGGTAGGAGCGTGCAGGGAGCCTGCGGGCAACTGGCGGGGAAGAAATAAAAAATCAACCCGTATAATTATGGGCCAGTGTGTCGTAGTATCTAGTATCCCATGGGTAGCGAACAATAAGATCCTGAGGCGCAACTATTCTTTTTTATTGTTTTTTTTGCTATAATTAGGGCATAATCATTAACTCATGAAGTTATGATTAAGGAAGGGCAAGAAGCTGCCTCAAAAGTCGGCATAATAATTACGGCAGCTGTTTTGGTTATCGGCGTAATTATCGCCGTGGCAGTGATCGGTTCCCAGCCGCCAAAAACTACCGAAGAAAAAGTCGTAGAAAAAACCCAAGAAATTGTCAATAAGCTGGAGTCGCGATCTGATGAGGAAAAGCAATCAGAACAGGCCACTATCAAAGCTATCGAGGCGGTAATCGAAGCGCAGCTGGCTGGCAATAATAATCAGGGTAAGCCTTATGAACAATGGTACATGGTTGATCGCCGGTATACGGAAGAGGAGGAATATTTTGCCACCATCCGTTTTAACGCCGATGAATATCCTGCTGGAGAAAAGGAGCAAGCCAAAAAGAAAATAGCGGAAATTTTAAAAGCCCTTTATGCCAGCAACAATAAAATTGCCTATTCCATCGTCGAGGCCTACACCAGCCAGGACATGGCTTTTCCTATTTACGCGGTTCGCCTGGAACAAGAACAGTCTGACGGGGTTGACTGGAGCCAGAGCGTAGATGAGCTTTATCAGGACATTTTACCGGCGGTCTGGTCAGTGACTAGGGGTGGTTAGTATTTTTAAAAATTTTTGGAAATACAAAAATTTATAATTATTAAACACAATGCTTATGAAAAAAAGGAGATTAATCTTTGCCGTCTGCCTGGGATTTGCCTCCGCCGTAATGTGCGTCGGCGTGGTGTATGCCGCTACTGTAACAGCTGATTCTCTGTGGGTAGGCAAACAGGGGGTTGGCGGCGTCACCTATTTTAACGGGACGATTATCAACGAAACCACCGGCACTGGCGGCGTTGATAACCCGGTAACCTTCGGCGATAATGTCCGGATTGATGGCCGGGTATATCGGGGAGCTACGGCTGGCACTGGCGACAGCACGCCGTTTTCAGTCAATGACAATATGGAAGTGGCCGGCTCCCTGACAGTCGGCAGTTTAGCCGGCACTGGCATCGTCAGTTCCGCAAACATCGCCGATGGGGCAGTGGCCACGGCTGATTTAGCTGACAGCACGGTGACTTCAGGCAAGATAACCGACGGTACCGTAGCCACGGCAGATCTGGCCAGCGGCGCAGCGACTCAAACAGCGGAAGACGAGAATACGACCGTTACTACCACCAAATTTGGCGCAGACTACGATACGGCGGCGGAAGTGCAGATTACCACCGGCAATAGCACCTTATTTTGCCAGTTTACCGGTTATGGCACCACCGATACGCCCGATCATAAAATAGCGATTGCCTTGATTGTTGACGGTACCATCCTGATACCCACGTACCGTTCCGCGACCATGGGCGATGGCGAGGGGCATATTATACTGGCGACATCCGACCTGATGGCTGTAACTGCCGGGGCGCATACAATCCAAGTCGGCTGGAACACCAGCCACGCGGGAATCACCGCTACCATGTTTTATAACACACTGGACTGCATTGAGCTGAAAAAGTAGCCAATGCGCGGATAGTAAGAATAAAAAACGGCCTGGATACGCATCCGGGCCGTTTGCTTGGCACAGTATTTTTAATCGGAGATTTTCAATCCGACCGATAGGAGTCAGCGCGGTCTCTTCTGCCAAATAAATCATGATACCATTTTCGCATTATTTCGAAGAAACGATATGCAAAAATTATCATAAGAATGAGCAAGATGTTTCGTAGCCAGCCGTTTTGCCAGATGTACTGGTGGAAGAAAGAAGCAATAACCCAAGCCATTAGAATGGCGGAGGTGATAATGAAAATACTCTTTCTGATGCGCAAGAGATACTCTTTAATTTGCTGGTCTGTGCCTCTTCGATCGGCGAGGCGGCCCAGTTGGACGCCAATGTTGATCAACAACAGTGCTCCGAGGAGCGCGGCGATAATATTGACAATATTAGGCGTAGATTCTGTCATCAAAATACCTCCATAATTTAAAGATCTGTATTGTTTTTTTCTATTATCAATGTAGTATTTTTATTGCTTTTAGTCAAATGTAATTGTATTTTAAGGCCTCTATTTGGGTTGGGTGAATTCCCTCGGCTTCCAGCCGATAACTTCCAGTGCGTAGCAGACGTGGTAAAATGAAGGCATGACCAATGAATACCGCAAATCCTCTCATACGCTCTTTAGCATCCAGCTCCAT
>JAZDEZ010000007.1:0-138601 GCA_043808365.1 Patescibacteria group bacterium | reverse complement strand
CTGCACGCGGCGTCGCTCCCTCAGCCTTTCGGCCATTGGGGAAGATTCTTGACTGCAGCCTCCCGTAGGAGTCTGGGCAGTGTCTCAGTCCCAGTGAGGCGGGTCGCGCTCTCACGCCCGCTATCCGTCGTCGCCTTGGTGAGCCATTACCTCACCAACTAGCTGATAGACCATAGGCCCCTCTCCGACCGATTTGCACCTTTACACTCCGACGGATACCGTCGGGGTGATCATCGGGGATTAGCCCGGATTTCTCCAGGTTGTACCCGAGTCGGAGGCAGGTTACCAATGTGTTACGCACCCGTTTGCCACTTCCAGCTCCAGTTCTTGCGAACTGGGGCTGGACGTTCGACTTGCATGCCTTAGACACGCCGCCAGCGTTCATCCTGAGCCAGGATCAAACTCTCAAAAAGTATTTTGGAGCTTATCCTTTTAAACTGTTATAAAACAGTAAAACTGGATCACCCTGCACCACTTTGGGGGTTCAGGGTAGCCGTGAACTATTTAGTGGTTCACGGCAAACTCTCAAATAGTAGGAGTTTTTGACTAGAAAAACTCCAGAAAAAAAGGAATTGATTCGTTTCCTTACCACTTGCTGGTTGTTAAAAGAAAACATTGTTAAGGTTCTCCTACGCCTGGGCCGATAAAAAAATCCCGGGGACAGCCGGGAAACAAAATTTTTCAGAAAATGGTTTTATCCAAATAATTTTGCTCCGTTAGGCTGGTTCCTTTCCTTTTTTTATTGTAAACTTAGCGAAAAATTCGACCATCCGTAGTTGTATACGTATTGTATATTAATAGGCCCACCCTGTCAAGCACGGCCTTTTGAGTGCTTTTTGCGCCAAATGCTGATAATTTTATGGTTCCCTGACAGGAGGACTTTCGGAACTTTTTGGCTTTTAAATTTTTCCGGCCGGGTATATTGAGGATACTCGTGGTACTTCAGTCCATTTGAAAAAGTTTCATCTTTTGGAGAATCTGCGTGGCCAAGTACGCCGGGGAGCAGTCTTGAGACCGCGTCAATGATGGTCATGGCCGGCAATTCGCCCCCGGTCAGTATGTACTGGCCGGTGGAAATTTCCGCATCAATGTATTTGTTGATCCGTTCGTCGATGCCTTCGTAATGCCCGCAGATAAAGATTAGTTGGTCAAGTTTGGTGTATTGTTTGGCCACATCCTGGGTGAACATTTTTCCTCTCGGCGACATGAGGAGTACTTTTGATTTTTTCATCCGCTTGATTGATTTCAGACAGCGGTATAATGGTTCGACTTTCATGACCATGCCGGGACCGCCGCCGTAGGGACGGTCGTCAACCGTGTTGTGTTTGTCGTTCGTATAATCCCGGAGATTGTGGATTTTAATGGTGACCGCCTTCTTTCTTTGCGCCCGTTTCAAAATACTCTCGTTGATGTAAGAGTTGAAGATGTCCGGGAAGATGGTGATGAGGTCGAATTGCATAAAATTTATTACTAAGTAAGTATATCATAGTTTTCTCTTTATTGAGGAAATAATCCTCCTCCGAGCGCGGGCGTCTCTGCCCGCGCGTGTGTATGTATGATCGCGCACCCACGGAGAGGTGCGCTTGGTGGAATGTTCCATTACCTCCCCACTCCCAGCCCTTCCTTTCGGGAGGGGGTACTTGCATTTTTTCAAGCAATATAAAAAAACAGCCGGGCAGGGCTGCTTTTTGAGGATGATGAAAGGTGTTTAGAAACAACTCGCTATGCAAACTGGACGAAAGCCCCTTGTTTGCGGGCATTACTGATTTGCTCACCAACGAAGGCGTCAAAGCGTCGATAGAGAGTTACCGCTCCATGGCCTTCTTCAGGCTGATGACTGATGCGCTGCAATTCCTTGAGAAGATAGGTGTAGCATATCAAGAGATGTGGACTAAACGGCGAACATTCAACGCAATGGCGGCCGTTATTTAGTGAGGCTGCCACTTGCCTTTTTTCAAGAGCGATGTCTGGATGGCATATGAAACGCAGCCGATCGGCCAGGCTTTTTTCGTCGTACTCCAGTTTATTCGCCGGGGCATGAGGCGGCGTATGTTGACATTCTAATGTTTCTCCATGAAACCAGAACTGCATGTCCACGGTGCAATACTCTTCCCCGTCAACTATCAGCGCTAAAACAGATGTCCGAATCCAGTCTCGATTCAGGAAATGTGTCCCAGACCGGACAATAATTTTCCCGCTTCTGGCAAGCTCAATGAGCGGGCCGATAGTTTGTTCGTTCATATTTTCCTCCAGTCGCCTAGATTACGCATCGTCGGCTATGGTTTGTGGTTGTATCCTACTCTGCCCAGCAGGACGGTTGTTAAAGGTCAATTAGGATAGCCTATCGCAAGGAAGGCGAGACGTCAAGTATCACTCTTTTTGTCATTTCAGACTTGACCCGGGATCTTAGTTAGTTATGATAGCCGAGATCCTGAATCAAGTTCAGGATGACAACGAGGGGGCGGCGATGTGAATCGATTCCTTCACCTCCAGTCCCTATTATTGTAAGCACATATTGTGCATGAACCAGCCTAGCCACCCCCGACCCCTCCCCTGAAGGGGAGGGGCGGACATTTGAATTTTTTCAAGCAATATAAAAAGGACAGTCTAAGCAGGGACTGTCCTTATAATTTACACCGTGCCTGCCCGCCAGTGCTATAGGCACGGCAGGCGGGGACAGACGGTGGTTGCGAAGTTGGTTATTTAATGAGCTTTGGCAGACCGGCACGGATGAAACCGTTGAACCGATCGTTTATGGTTGCCCAGCAATATTGTTTTGTTTGAATCATGTATTCCTTCAGTCTCCCTGAAATATACGCATAGTGTACCATCAGTCGGGAGTCGTGGGGGTCGAGGGTGATGCAATGGGTCCTTCCTCGTTTCTCCGGGTTGAGCAATTCGCTTATCACTAATGGCTGGAATTCCCAATTGGCGCAGGCTGGCTGCGGTTTATCCCAGCCGGGAAATTTGAGAGTATCTAGTACTTTATCGTACGCTTGTCGCACGTTGTTATTCTGGATCGGGTATTGAGTCGGCAGGAAATTAGCATTGTGCCAGTCTCCTCCAATATCATCGTATAGTATCTTCCCTATTGATACTATGTTCTCCTCATGATCTTTATACAAGCCAATGATATGGATAATGGTAATAGGCGGTTTCTCTGATGAGGGTAATTTATCGATGCGACACGTACGAGGAATATCCTCCTTTGTTTCATAGCGGATCAAGCCAGCGTGAATCGTGGCTCTAACGAGCACCTGTTTGGACAACAGTGCTAAGAGTTCATCGACGGTTAATACTTCTTTACTCATGATTTCCTCCAATCGCCTAGGCTCAATGTCCATCGGCTATGGTTTCTTGCCCTAAACCCGTTGTGGTTTAGGGTTGGTTTTGGATTATTGCTTCGTTCTGACCAACGAAGCGGTTATTAAAGGTCAATTAGGACAGCTTTATCACCGGTTCATTGAAAGGGCATGACACTTTTATATTTCATAAAACCGTGAATATCCTGTCCCATCTGATGCCAGTAAAAAAATTGCCAAGACGATTTTCCCCGTCACTTCGGCTTGACCAATAAATGAACACGGCCTCTCCTTTGATATCACCGGCTGGGACAAATCCCCAGGAGCGGCTGTCGTTGCTGTTATCACGGTTATCGCCCAGGACGAAATAGTGTCCGACTGGCACAATAACTGGTCCAAAATTATCTCCTGTTGACGACGAATCCGCCTGGATGCGGGAAGCGGTATGCTTAACATGCGGAAAATCAATTATTGGTTGATTGTCGGCATAGACCGTCCGGTCAATAATTTTAACTTCCTGGTTCGGCAAGGCGATCACCCTTTTGATATAATCGTCAGATTTGGGATTGAACGGGTTTTTGAAAACGATAATATCACCCAACTCAGGCTGTACCAGCTGGTAAGCCATTCTATTGATCAAAACGTAATCTCCAACCAGCAGCGAATCTTCCATTGAGCCTGAGCCAACGCGTAATGGTATTATCAGAAAAATCTGAATACCTAGAGTGATCATCACAGTAATGACGATTATTATCAGATATTCCCGCCTTACGTTCCTTGCTTTTTTATCAGAATGCTGTGGTGTGGTTTTTTCCGAAGACATTCATTGACTCCTGTTTTTTATTGTTAATGTACGTTAGTTTCTTATCCTAAAGTATATTATTATGATTGTCAATATGAGATTGCTTCGTCGCTCCACTCTTCGCAATGACAGTATAAGGAGCAAGAGGGGGGCGCTTGCAGAAACACAAAAGCCGCTCGTTTGAGCAGCTTTTGTTTATAATGTTTTGATTGTGAAATTTAGATCTTCAGATCGTCAACCGCTGAGGTGTCTACCGGTTCGCCTTGCGTCGGGCGAGGACCTTTGCGGTAGCCTTCCGGCTCGTAGATCTTCAAATTGACCCGGGCGTGGTTTTTTGCGCCGACAACCCGCAATAGGGTGCGGATAGCCTTGGCGGTCTGTCCCTGGCGGCCGATAACCTGGCCGAGATCGGCTGGATTGACCTTGAGGGTGAGCAGGACGCCCATCTCATCGACGGTCCGGTCCGTTGAAACGTCATCCGGCTTGTCGACAAGCGATTTGACCACGTACTCTACGAATTCCTGGTCGTGTTCTTTTGCCATAATTATTGTGGTTCTTCAGTTTAATCTATTAAGGTGCCAGTACTGTCGACCTGATCAGAACTGGATTTCCTGTAGTTATGCTAGCAGTTTCATGATGAATCTGTCAAATGTTTAGTTACCCCCAACCGCCTCCACTGGCCAGGCGCAGGATCTCTTCTCAAACTTGGTAATACGGCAGTTATCGCGGACGGTGACACTGACCGGCTGGGAGATGTTTTTGGGGTATTCATTATTCTCAATCAAGAAGCCCGTGAATAATTCGAGAGCGTTGAATAATTTAACAATCTCAAATTAAGAGTTTCCAGATATGCAGGGTAATTGTCTAGTTGGCGAATTCCGTGTTTACGTTAGTGGGACTGTGGCAGACGCCGGGTTGTTCGACTATCTGAGGGCCATGCTTGTAAATGTAGTTGATCAGAAAAACGATATCCAGAATATTAACGGCGCCTTCACCATTGACATCGGCAATGTATTTGTACGGCATAGGCAAGGGTCCGCTTTTATAAATATAATTGATAAGGTAAACAATATCCAGAATATTAATAGTGCTGTCCCAATTGCTGTCCCCGCAGACGAGGTAAACATCATTAACCGTGACGGTCACCAGGTCAGAATCCCGGTACTGGCCGTCGGTTACCCCGAAATTGATGTGGTAAACTCCTGATTGATGATAGGCCGGCGTCCATTCAAATAAGCCCGTAGCCGGGTCAAAAGCAAAGCCGTCATAAATTACCTCGCCAGCATTGGTGTAGTATGTAATCTGGCTGTCCGGATCGCTGCCTGCCAGCTGGATGGTGATTTTTTGGCCTTCATTGACATTTACCTCAGCGAGAGGAGCGAGCGTCGGCGGCGCATTCTCGGCCCAAATGGTCATATCAGTCAGGGGGTAATGGTCAACAGCGCCGCTCATACCGCCGGTAGTATATGAGGCGTCGCAGACGCCGTCAGTATTGGTATCCAGGCACCCTTCTATTTCCTCGTCATAATCGCTCCAGTTGTTGCCCTGGCCATTGCTGTCAAAAAAATTGCCAGCCGCCATCTCTGCCGCTTGGATGAAATTATTGACGAAGCTATTATTATAAATAATATTGCCGGTGTTGCCGTTCGTGAGATACAGGCCAGTGCTGGAGCATGATTCTATTAAGTTAGTGTGGATGGTGTTGTCGTGGGAGTACGCCCAATTGCCATGTACATAAAAGCCTTCCATAAGCACCCCGTCTGCGGCGTTGGCGATGGTGTTGTCGTGTGCGGTATTGGAGTGGGCGCCACCGGTGAAGTACAGGGCGCTGGTTGTATCGGTGATCGAATTGTTATGGACGTCGTTGAATTTCGCGCCGCCACTGTTTAAGAAGGTATCGGTATCGCGTTCGCCATCGAAGCGGATTCCCTGCCCAGCGGCGCCGGTGATGGCGTTATTGTACACGTTATTGTTTGCCGAGCCGTGGTTCAGGAAGATGGCATACGGCGTGGCTGCCCCGGCGGTAAATTGGCCGAGGGTGTTGCCGTACACCTGGTTGTTATTCGAATTGAACGCCAGGTTGATGCCGCCGTTGGACAGCAGGGTGTTGTCGTGAATGGAACTGTCTGATACGAACTCCAGGTCTATGGTAGGCAGCACACTGCGGTTGTCGGTGCCCGCGGCTCGGGTGTTGTTATAAATATCGCTGTTGATCGCCGAGCTGACGACCATGTCGATGTAAGAACTTTGGGTGAAAGTGTTATTAAAGAGAGTCACTTGCATCGGCGGGTTGGGCAAGTGGAACCATGAGTCATACCCCCCGCCGACATACATGCCGTAGCCGAACCCGCCGATGGTGCAGTTCTTGATCGTTAAATTATTCGCGACCAGGGCATAGATGGCGATTTTATAGTACGCTGGGTTCGGGGCCGGAGCGCTGAAATCGTAGTTGCCGACCATGATCGCGCCGTTGCAGTCGAGCGTCACGTTAGCCGAGTTAATGCCGACGATTTTATATATAGCGGTAGTCCGGGTGTATGTCTTATTGCACAGGGTCAGGGTAATTGGCGTGTTTGTTGGGTCATTATAGTAGAAGTACCCGTCTGTGTAGGTGTCCGGGTCAATACAGTCCCTCGTTGGGGTTTTGTTATCAGGAGCGATTTGCAGTGGAGCGCGCAGTATATTTGACGGAACGCCGGTCGGCTGTATCAAAACAGGTTTCAAATTAATGATCGTAGTCGGCGTGGCAATGGTTTCGCTGTCCATGCTGGGTAAAAGGTAGGGAGCAGTAGCCGCATGGGCTGGATGAGAAACCAAAAGCCCTCCGAGGAGCAGTCCGGCTGACAACGTGAGGATTACTGTTGTTTTTTTCATATTATTATATTAAGTAATAAAATACCAAAAAGTTGCTCCAGTACGCTCGATACTTGAGTGCGGGGCATCCCTCCAGTGAAACTCCTTATAAAGAAACACTGTTTATGGGACAGTTTTTATTTTAATAATTTTTATGCGGCTGGCTTGATTACTTCCGTTTTTTCCGCCTGAGGCGCCGCGCCCGCTTCCTGCGGGGAAGCAGGTGGGCGGGGACTAGCCTTTGGCTGGGGCGCTTCCGCAGTAGGCTTCACCTCTTCTTTTTTCTTGATATTCGCCACCTTGATTTTCTCGCCAGTGATAAGTTTCTGGTCGATCAGCAGGTTATGGACCACGCCCGAGGCAGTGGCGCCCTTGGTCAGCCAGTAGTGGACGCGTTCCGTTTTTAACTCAACTTTTTTGGTGTGCGGATCATATGTCCCGAGCAATTCCAAATAGTCGCCAACCGTGTCTTTGGTTTTTTCCGAAACGATTACCCGGAAAACCGGATGTTTCTTTTTGCCGAACCTTGAAAGTCTTATGGTTAGCATAGTATAAGTATTTTAGGGTAAAAGCGGTTTCCCGTCAAGGCCCCCCCTCATCCCCCAAGCCCTTCTCCTCGCCTCGCGGCGAAGCGGGCCTGGAAGGGAGAAGGGAGGCATGATATTGGCCGGTTATCTATTCACGATCTTCTCCGCCTCGGCCATGTCAATGGACAGGAGCTTTGAGGCGCCGTCATCGCTCATGGTCACGCCGTAAATGATATTCGCCTTGTTCATGGTCGCGCGGTTGTGGGTAATGACGATGAACTGGGTTTTTTTTGACAGCCTTTCGACGATTGAGGCGAATCGGATTGAATTGGTCTCGTCCAATGCGGCATCTACTTCGTCCAGGATGACGAATGGCGACGGGTTATTGTGGATAATGGCGCAGATCAGGGCAATGGAGGTCAGGGCCCGTTCACCGCCGGACAGCATGCTGATGCCGCGGAGCTTCTTACCGGGCGGAGTGGCGTGGATATCAATGCCGGTAATTATTTTTTCGGTTTTTTTGGCATAGAGCGGATTTTTTTTCTTTTCTTCCTCCTCCGCATCGTCCTCCCCTTCTTCATTATCTTCTTCCCCCATTTCAGCCAGCTCTTCTTCCGGGCTTTTCGGCTCTTCCTTGATCAATGACAAATTGGCGCGGCCGCCGTTGAAAAGAATTTTGAAATATTCACCAAACTGCTCATTGATCTGCTCAAACGCCTTACTGAATTGCTCTTTGATAGTTTCGTTCAGGTTGGCGATGGCTGATTCCAGGTCAGCCATGGCTTGGTTCAGGTCCTCGGTCTCTTTGGCCAGAAAATCAAAGCGCTCTTTTGTTGACTTGTACTCTTCCGCCACCTGAGGGTCAATGCCGCCGATCAGCTCAATCTGTTTTTTCAGATGCTGTATCTGTTCGAACAGTTGCGGCTCCGGCGGTGCGGCCGGACCCGCCTTCACTTTGGCGCGTTCTTCGTCTGTCAGCTCATCCGTCATTTCTTTGGCCAAATCCTCCTGGTGCGTTTCGATCTTGGCAATGGCGATCTGGACGCCGTTCAGCTCCGCGGTAATGGCATTGAGCGCCTGCTGTTTTATTGAGAAAATATTCTGCTGTTTGAAGACTTCCTCTTTTTTCTTCTGCTCAGTCTGGTTGAACGACGATATCTGTTCGGTAATTTTTGACAATTGAGCCTCAATAGCCGTTATTTTCTGGCTGATTTCCTTCTCGTCATCGGCAATGTCCTGGGACAATTCCGAAGCGGTTTTTGACGAAGAAGCACGGGACAGGTCGCGGGAAATTTTGGCCAATTCATCTGTCAGGCTTTTCAATTGGGCCCGATGCAAGGATTCCTTTTCCTGGTGGACTTGGAGACGGATCTGCAAGGAATTAATTTCAGTGGCGATCGTTTCCTTGTGCCCGAGCAGTTTGGCGATTTGGTCCTGGATACTGATGACCTCGTGCGGATCGCCAGAGCCTGATTCGCGCAATTTCTGCGCCAGGTGGCGCAGTTGGCTGGTGATGGCCCGAGCCGTGGTCTTGACCGCCTGGAGCTCGTCCAATGTCTGGGCCTGTTCGATCTTATTCAATAATTCCTGTTGCCCGGTCAGAAGCTGGTCAATGGATTGGGCGATTTCCGGGATGGCAATTGTTTTTTGGTTGGCCATCCGGCTGCGCGACGCTTGGAGGTTTTGGTTCAGCGTCTGAATTTCTGAGGAGATGGCCAGGAATGCTTTTTCCTTTTCAACCAAATGGCCGGAAAATTTTTCCGCTTGGGCGGAATGGTCGGCGCTGGATTTATCAAGCCCGCTGATAGCCGTTTGTAATTGTTCCTGGCGGCGCTCGAGCCAGACCAGATCATATTGGCCCTGTTGTTCACGATTGACCGTAATTTTCCCTTTGATGACGGCCTGGTCGCGCAGTAAAGAATTTTTTTCCACAGTGAGCCAGTTGTATTCCCGCTGGAGCTTGTCGTATTCTTCTTGCCGGGTCGTGCCCATGGCCAATTCGCGCATGTGGGCCTGGATGGCGGCCAATTCTTTGGTGATTGATTCGCGTTTCTTGTCAGTCTCGTTGAATTTTTTTTCTTCTATCCCATGCTGTTTATCCAGGTCATGCCATTGGCCGGTGTAATAGGCGTGCTGGACGTCTTTCAATTCTGCCTGTACTTCTTCCCGTTTTTCCAGGCGGTGCACCTGCCGGGTCAGAGACCGGAGACGCGGTTCGATTTCCTGGATGAGCAGCTGAGCCTGATTGAGGTTTTCCTTGGTTAGGTTGAGTTTGTGCTCGGCCTGTTCCTTTTTCAATTGGTATTGGCGTACGCCTGCCGCTTCGTCAAAAAATTCCTTCCTTTGCGACGGCGTGGCGGCCAGGAACAGGTCCACCATGCCCTGGCTGATGATGCTGTATGACCGCTGGCCGAAATTTGATTTGGCCAACAGGAGCAGGATGTCCTGGAGCCTAACCTTGTTTTTGTTTATGAAATATTCCCCCTCGCCGTCCCGGTAGATTTTCCTGGTGATGATGATTTCACCGTAATCAATCGGTGCCTGGCGGTCCTCGTTATTCAGGTGCATGTCCACCTGGCAGAAACCGAGGCGTGATTTCTTGTCCGATCCCGCAAAAATAACATCCTCGGATTTCTTGCCGCGGAGCGTCTTCAGGCTTTGTTCGCCCAGGACCCAGCGCACCGCATCAGCGGTGTTTGACTTGCCGGAGCCATTCGGGCCGACAATAGCCGTAATGCCCCGCTTGAATTCTAGGACGGATTTGCTGGCAAATGATTTAAAACCCTGGATGACTAGTTGTTGGAGATACATGTCTTTTTTATAGGAATAGAGGAGCGAGATGGCTAAAGAAGGCGAAGAGGGAGAGAGGTTGGTTTCTGGAGTTTGGAAATTAGGTGTTGTTTGTTAGAAGTTTGACGGGATGCTGGAAGTTAGATTAGAGGTTGGAAGCTGGAATTGGGTAATTGACTTGAAATTCGGTAAAAACGAAAGAGGTCTGGCACCCTCTTGATGAAGGTATTTTAACATAATTTGCTAACTTTTCAAAATAAAACGGCCCAATTCTGCATAAATCAGGCCGCAGCACTATTTGCTATATGATGTTTTGGAAGGTTGGCGTCAGTTTATCTAACCAATCTTTTTGCTTTTATGCCAGCTCATAATGATAAAGGCGATGAGGCCGATACCATATGAAACGGCGCTAATCAGAAACATGGTCCAACTTTCCGGGTTCTTGTTGATCAAACAGCCGTTTAAGCCCGTGTTAATCGCTGTTAAGGCTGTGATGCAGCCATACATGCATAGCACGAGGAAACGCCGGTTATTCTTCAAGCGGTGCTCCATCAGCCACCAGATACTGCCTGCCGGATAAAGGATGATACAGACTAGGGCAAAAAGGTTATCGGATATCGACTCTTTAAATGACATCTTGCACTCCTTGTAAGGAACGATTTGTTAAATGAGACCGTTGAATAATTATGAAACGTTCTCATCCCGAGCGGTAGCAAGGGATCCTTTTGGCTAATATTGGAGATCCCTCATTCCATTCGGGATGAGATTGTTGAATAATTCAACAATCTCAAATTATCCAAGCATACCGTCATTTTAATTGTGCGTCAAGGCCTCGAGAATAAAAAAGGCCGTGTCGCATAAGCAACACGGCGTTAGGGGGTAATGGAAAAAAGATCAATGTTAGGAGCATTACGCAGTTATTTTTTCAGGCGGCGCGATGCGTTTTATTAGTCCCCAGTTCTCGAGGAGAATCTTGATGACAGCCATGCGGCTGGGAATGCCGCCACCTGCTTGCTGGAAGAAGAATGAATTCGGATGGTTATCCACTTCGGTCATAATTTCCGGCGGGAAGCCGTCGGCACTGTCAGTTTCAATTGGCATCGGGTGAAGAATGAAGGCGCCTGGTTTCATATCATCGGCCAGCTCCCGGTTGACGATTTGTTGGCCCCGAATGCTGCGGAAGAGGGCGGCTTCAGCTGGATCGTCCATATTGAAGCGGTTTTTTTGGACACGGGTCATGACTGCCACGTCCACTTTTGTAAAGACTTCAGGGAAGCCCTCAGGCCGCGTACACTCGGTGAACCAGATGTTATGCTTGACGAGGTATTGGCGCAAATCAGGCTTGATGGCAAACCGCGGATCAGAAACCAGATAGATGTGCACGCCGGGAAATTTTGACACCAAATAGACATCTGAATGGATCACGCGGCTGTTGAGCAAATCACCGAACATTCCAATCTTGAAATCCCGAATTCTTCCCAATCGTCTCTGGATCGCGAAGATGTCGAGAAGGGCTTGGGTTGGATGTTCGCCAATGCCATCGCCGGCGTTGATCAGGGGAACACCGCAGAACTTCATTGCCCGTTTGGCCGATCCTTCTATTGGATGGCGCATGACAACGATATCCGCATACCGTTCTGACGGACAGCGAAAGCCGCTGATGACCTGAATAGCATGTTCCAAGCTCTCGCCTTTGGCGGCGGAAGAGAATTTTGCCGCGTTTTCAGTTGAAATAACTTCTGCGCCGAGGGCATGAGCGGCGCGTTCATGGGACCAGCGGGTTCGCAGGCTTTCCTCGTAAAACAGGCTGGCCATGGTGATACCTTGGTCCATGAATTCCTGCCTGAGTGCCAGACGGTAGTCGACAATTCCCGGATCGTTTCGGAAATTCAGAACTCGCGCCATAAGCGTCGCTTCGTTTAGGATTTGGGTAATCAGATCGGGAGTTAGGAATTTGCATCTAACAAGATGTCTAAATTCTCCATTATCCAAGCTGTCATCATCACGTGTTTCCATGACAAAACCTCCTGTCCCTCCATCTGGGACGGTTTGTATGTTAAATTGCTCTGTTAGTTTCCTTTTATTTCAAATACCTTACCACAGCGGCAAAAGAGCGTCAAGGTAAAAAATCGGAGCCAGTATGAGTGGCTCCGTCAGGAATTGGGAAGCGCCGGCGGCTGGTCATCAAGAGAGTAGCCTGGCTTGATAGTGCCGCAGCGCTGGCATTGTTTGGGGTCGGTGCAAACGAGCTGGCAATTTGGGCAAATCCATATAGATTGAGGCGGAGTTATGGTTCCCATCAACCCTCCCTGTCGCAAGGAACTTATTTCTCCATCCAGTATACTCCATATTAAAAAATGAAGAAAATAAAAAAGGCCGGGCAGATGCGCGGCCTGACTGGTCAAACTGGATGAAGCGGAAATCAATAATCCTGTCTGCGTACCCGTTTCCGCCGCCGGAAAATCAACACGAGGCTGAGCTGAAGGCCAAAGATCCAGACGAAACAGAGTAGTATGCCCAAGCAAATGAGCAAGTTGCCGATGCCTCGGTTGAACGGCAGGATACAGATGGCCGCAACGAGCAGCGCGGCAATCCCGATTATCACGATTCGAGTGACGGTTTTGACAGAAAGTTTCATTCTATTGCCTCCTGAGCGCGGTACTGATCGCGGTTTGCCGTCCGATGGGCGGTGGCTTGAGGGATACTCCAATTTTTTAAAAGGTACTATTAAGTTCAGACCATGCTATCACGGCGCGCTTTATGAGTCAAGGATAAAAAAAGAGCCATGGTTAGTGGCTCTGGTGATATGCTGGTTGGAAAAAGAACGAGGTTTGACCGGTTTAGGTAATGATCCTATGCTATGTCGATGACGTAGGTGCCTTCTCCGAATGACTGGCCGCCGCCGATGATATGGACCTGCTGCCCGCCGGGTTTCAGCAGGATTGTCGGATTATTAATGGTAATGGTGTTTATTGTGCCGCTCTGCTGGGTCCGGAGAACAACGCTTTGGAGAGTTAACGCTTCTTTGCAGGTTAACTGTCTTATTGGACGAGGCGTGAATCCTGGCATGAATTCCTCCTTGCTTGCATGTAAGTTGAGATTCTTCAGTTATTCTACTTTCAGAAGCTCATTTTAAATTAAGCGTTTAGAGGTGTCAATACCCGAGCGCTTCTTACCCCATTGTACGCTGAATTTGTCCCCGGGCAGGCAGACTGTTGCGGGGATTTTTTACCATAAAAAAGGCTGTCCAATGATGATTGGACAGCCTGACCGGCCGGCCGGAAATTCCCAGCCTAACGATTTAAAAGAATGCGATTTCTTTTTCCATAAGCTGGGTGAGCCATGGGACGATAGCTGGAGAATAACTGACAGGCACCGATGCGGGAAGTTTTATAATGAATTCACTCAGCCGATTCTTCAGAGAGACGGAAAGGCGTTCACGCAGGGCTTGATATTTTTCGAACCGCTGGTCGAATTCATTGATCGTGGCGATCAAACCCTGGTCTGACGCAGTCAGCAGGGTAAAGGTCAATTCATACCCAATCATTGTTCGAACAGACTCTTCCGTTTGGCTGGACGGCTGATTGTTCAATCGGGCGCCGATTAAATTGCTTTGCAGGCTGTAAACCGGATGTACCGGGCCCTGGCCCAGGCTGAAAATCCACGCCTGATCGCTGTACGTTTTGATGACGTAAGAACGATACGTTATCAAACCCATTGATATGGGGTTATGCACGTCTCCCGTCGAGCTGGAAATTTTCTGGACAACTCCGCCTTCATCTAGTTCTTTGGGCGACAAGGCGATGTCAAAGGATTGCCCGCCTTTTGACAGCGCGTCCAGAACCGCCCGCAATACTTCCGGACCGGACATAGATTCGAAATTCATGCCTCCTCCTCCGTATTATAGTTATAATTGTATAAAGTGCTGTTTTACGATGAGTAAAAACTAGCATATTGGCGTTTAATATACAAATAAAGAAGCCCTTGTGTATTCAGATTTACCGCTTCGCGCCGATTGTTAGCTTAGCCAAATTCTCATCGCCAATTATTTCAGTTTAAGGAAGTTAGTTTGGCTCGAAAATTTTGCCATAGATCCCTCCCCTCGACTATGCTCGGGGTCGGGATTGTTAGCTTAGCCAAATTCTCATCGCCAATTATTTCAGTTTAAGGAAGTTAGTTTGGCTCGAAAATTTTGCTAAGCTAACAAAAAAACGAGGCATGAGTCACACGCCTCGTTGGTAACGTACAGACTGTTGTGATGTTTTGCGCTGGTCAGCAATGCTGATTATTAGCAATAAACTTCCGGACGTCTCTGTGCTGCTTAGAGGTGATGATTTTTTCGTCGGCGAACGTCTGAGCGACATCAAGGATTTTGAAGAGCGAAGCGGTGCGGATACCGTCGCGCTTCAGGGACTCCAGGCCGCCCTGCTGCCGGTCGAAGGCAACTATCACGGTGATTTCTTCCTTGGGGAAGCCGCTTTGCACCAGCTTATCTATCGCATCGCGCTTGCTCTGTGATGTCGTCACGACATCGTCGATCAGATAGAGGTGGCCATTTTTTTCGTACTTACCGATGACGAACGATTGGCTGCCAGTACCGTGGGCCTTAGGCTGCTGGCGCAAAGCTACAAGCTGGAGGTCCATGCCCAATTCCTGGCCGGCGATCACCGCGGCAGTGGCCAACGGATTGGCTGCTTCTGGAATGCCGCAAACAAGGTGTGGGAACCGGTGGCGCTCCGGGATGAGCTCAGAGATTAGTGTGGCAAAAAGCCGGCCGAAAGTTGGCAGCAGTCCGTAGCTGGCCCACATCCGGTCGCGCAGGTCGATATAAATCGGCGACAGGCTGCTGTCCTTGAGCTTGGTCTTCGGGCCGATGATAATAATTTCCTCCTTGAACAGCCTTGTCAGGAAATCCAAGTATTTCTTAGAATTCAGAGTTTCCATGGATACCTCTCCTTTTAAAAAGATTTGGGTTGTTTTTTAATGAACGAATAATTAAGCTATCTTATCAATTTAACTTTGCTTTGTCAAACCCCCTCCGCTTTAGATTCTCCTCCCCCCACATATCCCACACCTTCATTCCACATACACATACGAATTGAATGCATATGAATTGCAATAAAAAAGGCCACAGTGGCTGTGGCCTATTGGATTCATTTGGAGATAAAGGCGATAGCCTTTTCTTCCATAGGAAAATGGTCAAAGAGCTGGGAGAGCCGTGAAATCAGATATTCATCTTCAGCCTTTTCAATGTTGCAGAGCACTATTTTACCTCCGGCTCTTTGGACGGCTCGGCGGGCGCTGACGGCCATACTGCAGCCGTCGAGGTCGAGCAAATCAAGTTCTATAAAGCTGACGACGAATTTCTGGCGGCCTTGGCTTAGCGAGTCGCGCAGGGAAGCACCGAATTTGATGATTGCCGTTCCGCTCACCGTTTGTCCGGAAAAGCGGTAGATGGCAATTCCATCTACTAACTCGCGGCTGAGTCCGTCCGTTAATTGGTGAATCTGGTTTTTTTTCTTTTGTGCCATGGTTTACTCTTTGGGTAGGGCGCGCAAGTTGTTGATCTGTTGGTTGTATGCTTCCGCAGCGCTCCCTGCCGCCATAGCGTAGTCATCGCCAGAACTGGCGTGACATATATTGGAGGAAACGTTGATGACCGCTAGGCCGTGGCCGTTGTTATGGACGGTGGCTTCCAGGTTGCCCTCCTGCTTGCCGATCCCGGGGATAAGGAGGACGACTTCGTCGCCGACAGCTTTGCGGATTTCTCCGAGTTCTTTGGGATGGGTGGCCCCAGTGACCAGGCCGAGGTTGCCGGTAGAGCCGTATTCCTTGGTCAGGATTTCAGCTACGTGCCGATAAACCGGTTTGCCGTCGCAGATTAGTCCTTGGAAGGCAGCGGCATCTGTATTGGACGTGACGCAAAGGGCGATGATGCCGAGTCCAGCGTCGAGAAAGGGTTTCAGGGTTCCAGGGCCGAGGTAGGGATTGACCGTGACCGCGTCAGCGCCGAGGTTTTTCAGAGCGGCAGCATACTTCTCGGCAGAATTGCCGATGTCCCCGCGCTTGCCATCCACGATCAGGACGTGGTCCGGGTGTTCATTTTTGATTAATGCGCAAATAGTTTCCAGGACCGATATTCCGTTGGGGCCCAATGCCTCATAAAAAGCCATATTAGGCTTAAAGGCACACGCGTGTGGCGCCGTCATCCTGATAACCCGCGTGAGATATTCGTAAAACATGGGCTGCAGCCTGCCATCGAACGCCGCGACCATTTTTGGGGGCAGTTTGTCCAGGTCTGGATCCAATCCGACGCAGAGCATGCTGCCGGTTTTTTTTTGCGCTGAGCGCAGTTTCTCGATAAGTGCCATGATACACCTCCATTGGTTTCTATAGGTTTTCAAACATCTGTTTCTATTTCATATCTGCGTTATCTTAGCACTGGGAAACAGGGGTGTCAAATCCCCTCACGCCATTCCTACAAATTCAAAATAGTAAGATAATACTTGAATATGGTACGTAAGTAAATAGTAGGAATGGTGGGGGTAAATAAAAAAGCGCCCGCTTGAATTGCGGACGCCTTGATAGATAAAAGACCAATTATTTATGGTTGGACCAGAGTTAGTCCGATATCACAGCACTGGAAATGCTCCTCGAGATCGAGATATTCATTGACAGTGTGATATTCGCGGGCCCCCATGCCCAGGCCGACCGTGGGGATGCCGTAGTCATTGAACCAGCAGGCATCCAATCCGCCCATTATCTGCGGATAAGGATGAGGCTCGACATTGTTGGCGCGCATGGCAGCCAGGGCGCGCATGGCAATCAGGCTGCCGGGGTCAATGGCAAAGGAATTATAAACCCGGTCAACTTTAAATTCTACTGAACCCAGATTGCCTTCGTGGTCAGGCACCAGCTTGAGAGCGTTTTCAAATTCCTGCTTAATCGCGGCTGTTAAGTAAGCTAGACGCTCTTGGTCAATTTCCCGCGCCTCGCCTATCAGTTTAACCCAGCCGAGGACGCTGTTGGTCCCGACAGCGCCAGGCCCAGCTGCCTGGCTCTCGGCGTAGTTGATGTTGATAGAGCCAATATGTTTTTCTGAAGGTAAGCCGCGAGCATTTACCAAGCGGCCAAACAAGCCAATATTATCAAGTTTGGACAGGGCGTGGCTGGCGATTAACCCGGCGTTGATGCCTTTATGCGGATTTACGCCAGCGTGGGCATTTTTACCGGTGATCATAATCTTGAACATATCGCAGGAGCAGGTCCCGAGCACTAACTCGCCGGGCTCGTCGCCATCGAAGGAAAAGATCATGTCAGCTTTAATTTTATCTGGATCCATAAGCCGGGAACCGATGAGATGGGAATCTTCTCCGACGGTCAGGATCACCTGGATCGGCAGGTGGGGTTTGTTTTCCTCCTTCAAGACCTTCAGGACATAGAGGATGATATTTATCCCTGCCCGGCAGTCCGCTCCAAGAATCGAACGGCCATTGGTGATAATCCTGGATCGGCCGTCCACCTCAACTATTTTTGGTTCGTTGCCGGCGGCCGGTTCGACTGTGTCGAGATGGGCATTCAGTCCGATACACGGTCCAGTCACGCCTGGTGATGCGGGAATGTAGAAATAATGATTGCCGGTTTCGCCAGGCGCCAAACCAAGTTCGGTGAAACGCGGTCCGGCGTTATCAATCTGCACCAAGTTCTCATAGCCCATTTTACCGATCAGAGCGAGTACTTTCTGGGCAACAGCGCCTTCTTGGCCAGACGGGCCATAAATGCGCGCTAAATCCATGAAGGTGTCTATCACCCATTGCTGGTATTTAGTTTTCAAGGAAACCTCCTGTTTTTTTATGGTTTTTAATGTGCAATTTAATTTTCAATACTTTACCATCAGTACTTTTTAATGTCAAATAAAAAATCACTGGATTTTTTGTGTATAAAAAAAGCCGTTCTGGGTAGAACAGCTTTTGTTTTATTAGCAGAAATGAGCGCTACCAGCACGGCTGAAGAGATCTGACTTTCAGTCCGACATCTTCCTTTAACACTGTTAGTAAGGTTTGTGTCAACACGCTTATAGCTACCATTTTTGGCCCAGTCCAGGTGTCTTCATTTTTGCAATTTGTTATAGCGTGTTCCAGTTTTAAAAGTGGGACAAAATACCAGAAATCAGTGATAGTCTCGGGATCCGAACAATAAATGCCCTTGCCCATCCAATATGTCATTCCCGAGGGGGGTAATTGCAGGAGCTGATGCGTCACCTTTTCGGTTAAGTCCCGATTGCACACATGCAATCGGATTCCGAAAAATTCCATATCATGTGATCGGAAGAGATTTAAGCCGATTTTGAGCTCGTCAGATGCATCGTCAGACGCATCGAGGCATACGATAAAAAGCGATTGACCACGGGTATCATACTGTGGACTATACACTTTGTCCGCATCGTGTATGCCGCATATTTTTTGTTCCACTCTTTTCATTAAGAGGCTTCGGTAGTAAGCGCGCAAACCTGCCTCTGGACACATATAATTCAGTATCGCTTGCATTACGCTGTCGCCAAGGCGACATCCTATTATCGGCTTCTTATCGCCCCAGAGTCCTTGCCAGAACTCGCAAAGTTTTTCAAAGTCTTTTTGGGGCAACTGGCAGTTTGCCGGCAGCAAAGAATGAAGATGCCGTAAATCCCTCGCGCTTCGCGCCGAAGCCAGGATGAGGAGAAATTGATTCCTCATGCCAAATTGCTCCAAGAAGCCGAACTGCTTCGGCCACTCGACTCCAAATTGTAAAGGTTCCATTGTAATATATCCTCCGTGGTCGGGTTGGAATTACCGCTATATCTTCTCTTGAAGGCACGCTGCTGTTGACCAAATAGCGGCGTAGCGGATCCCCGCGCTCTTGCGCTTCATCCGGGGTACTTCCTGTAAGCCCACTGCTCTGGCAGTGTTTTTTGTCGCTCTTTGCGGCAAGGCTTTTTTCGCGCTCTGGCGCGCCTCTTCTGGATGATCTGAAGAAGATGCTGGTAACACGGCTAATATTACCAAGTTCTTTTCCACATCAAAGCGCGTGGTTTTCTTATTCGATGCGTTAAAGCACTTTTTAATTACATTAACTTAACACCGGTAAACGGTGGCGTCAAGCCCCCGCGCCGTGTTTAAGCAAAAAAAGTACGCGCCGGAAATTCCGTTGAGCGCGTACATAAGAACGAATGGCTATCTAATCTGCCCAAGAAGCAATTTTTTTACCTCGTAGCGCGGCGGCCGCGGCCAGGTCTTGGGCTGGCGTTTGGCGGCTCCATCTGACTGGTTGGCGCGCACCAGCACTTGCCAGCCGGGCTCAGGAATGGCGGATAGCGCCGTGCCGTTGCTGAGAAAGGGCTTTACTCCATACGATCCTCCCGGTAGGGCGACATTTGTCCTGGTGCGATTTAATTCCAGAGTGCTGACTTTTATTTCCATCAGTTTCTCCGGTTTATCGGCCGGACGGAGGAAAAGGCTGTTCCCAGTGCCGAAAGGATGGTCAGTCACCTGGATTCCGATAATGACATTTCCTTCGTCATTAGTTTTAAAAGTTCCGAAAACTTGGCCAACGGGGATTAGCTCTTTCGCGTTTGCCATGAAACGACCTCCTATTGAAAAATGTTCAATCTTTTACTTGAGTGACGCCATTTTATAAAATAGCGTATGATTTGTCAATATTTAATCGCGGAGATTACCCAATCTAAAATTCTAAAAAAGTTCATGTACGGGATTTGTGAGCCGCACGGTTTCCATGCGTGTATTTCGTGTTCTCAGCGCGGAGATTTATTTAATTTGACTTTGTCTGGTAAAAATCGCCATTGTATTATTTATTACCAATTTTTATAAAACGGCGTTCTTTTAAATAAATAAAAAACCACCGGATTTTTGTCTCGGCGGTTTGTCGGTTTTTTCTTAAGAAATTTTTTTCCTTTTTTTTAATCTATTCACCCTTAAAGGAAAAATGATTTCTTTAATTTCACCTCCAGGCGTGACAACATTAAATCTTTCGCCATTCTGTAAACACTCAACTACATACATTGTAACGGCAAGCGCCATGTCAAAGATAGATTTGTGAGTGCTCGAGCCGGTTAGTTCTTGCAATTTTTCAATACGACCCATGTCGCTTAAGGGCAAATCTAATGTCATCCTGAATACGTCCCTTTTGCCTATTTTAGCCATTTTTTCTCACCTGACATGTTAAAGTGCTTTTCATTATATTACCTTAGCCCTGTGTTTTTGCCGGCGGCGGCTCATTGTTCTTTCGCTGGCGTTTACGCGACACATAACAGTGCTTGCACCATTTAGGATCTTCAATGTAACCTAGCTCAGCAAAGTACTGTTGAGCACTTGCGGTAAAGACAAATTCTTTGCCGCATTCAACGCAAACCAGAATTTTCGGCTCAAAGGGCCCTATTATCATCCCAGCTCCAGTTTTATCCATTTTTTCCTCCTTGTTTTTCAGGAACATCCGTTGAATTTACCCTATATAAATATCAGGCAAAAGTCAAATGAACCACCCCACAGTCCAGCCTTCATAGCTGAAGTTATTTCGGCGGAGCAGGCCAAGCTCAGAGGGATTAGCGGAGGTGAATAAAAAAATCCTGCCTTTTTTAGGGGCAGGATTTTACCGCTGTCTTTAGCTGATCTTTTAACAAGCGCCGTCGTTTTCATTTTAAAAATGAACGGTGTTTTTCCTCCTCGCCACATGTTACGTGGGGAAGCTGAGTCCCGGAGGCGGAAAGTCTACTTCCCCACCCTCCGGCGTGACCAGCCAGACAGTATCGCCGCGTTCTGGCATTTTATTGTTGGGGCAGTCCAGTTCTATGCCGCAGGCCTGGCCAGGCTGGACCGCATCTACTGGTTGGTGGTTGATCTGCATAGATCTCACGGTGATTCGGCAGGGGCGGTGGCTGCTTCTGGATTTTTTCGGCGTAAAAATAAGCGTCACCCCTGGAGCGAATCCGATGCTTGGATTGACGGCAGCCACTCTGATGCGAGGGAAGCCCCGAATGACTGTACCGGCGGGAATTGCTGCTTCCCCCCGTTTGAGCAAAGGTACGCTATCCACTGTATCCTCCTTTATGCTTGAGAGTGTTCTAGGTTCGGTACTGTCAGTAAATTACCTGAAATTAGACTGCCTGTCAATTAGTTATCGACCATACGGTGCCGCTAGGCTTGAAAGTTTCATAAATCGTTGATATGATATCCACTAGGAACTGCCTCTTAGATTTTTACAGCACTTTATTAACACTGCAGTCTCTGCAGGCAATTAATAACAATTAACGTGGACGCGGAGCATTATTATGCTGAAACGTCATCAGGGTCTGCTCGTTTAACCCAAGAAGCACGTGGTGAAAACGAACTTTAGGCTTTTATAAATTATATTTAAAAAAGCCGCTCTAAGTACAACAGAAGGCGCTGTCTATATTAGACGGCGCCTGATTTTATAGTTTGTTTTACATATTTTAATAAAAAAAGAGGAGTGGTGTGCGCGCCTCCTTGTTGACAGTGATGGGCCGTGGTCGTTTGATATACCACGATCCGCCAGTAGTGCCGGATAATGAGCTTAGCGGTTTTGTTTCCCGCGGTCAGTGTCTGTACGCTTACAGCCACAGTCAGCGGCAGCAGAGTTTTTTTTACTCTGTAAAAAATAAAAAACTCCCGAAATTTTTCCAGGAGTTTTTAAAAAAAAGCAGTCGATAGCATTATTAGACGAACAATTTGGCGGCTAGCCACACGTCAGGCGAGAAATACTGCACCTGCCGGCGGCTGCCTTGATGGAAAAGCGGCGCGTCTGGCGAAGGCAGCTGCGCCGGCGGGTCAAAATGCCCGAAAAGCGAGAAGAAAAATCTGGCAAAGTCGGGGAAATAGTATCTCGAAAGATTGTTGGCCGCGATTGAACGGGTCAGGAGCGCGTCCGTCGGTGCTGAGCAGGTCCGAAAGACATTTTTCAGCCAAAAGGTGATGGACAGGTCAACGAAGCCGTCGAACGCATTCTTGTATTTGCTTTCTTCGCTGTAGGGGTGGCGGATCCAGACGCCGATGCCGTTTTCTTCGGTTTCGTTTTCCCGTATCAGGCGGTACAGAGCCTCGAGCTCCCGGCGGTTTATCCGTTTGGCTTCGCAGAGCATCCAGGTGCACCAGCAGATTTCTTCCCAATCCGGCGGGTAGAAGCAATTGAAGTGCCAGACGCGATAGCCCTCGATCGGATCGTAGTAGCACCGAGATTCGACGTAATCTAGGCATCGTGAAATAATTCGATCAATTATCGCGTGCGATTGATGCCGTTCCCGGTACAGGGACAGCAACAGGCAGACCAGATATGTCGGGGTGAGGGTCCCCACCTGTCTTTGCCAGTTTTCCTCCACATTTCTCATGAGGGTGGGAAATTGGCCAGAGGGCAGCTGGTTTCTGGCTACCGAATTGATAAGTTTTAAAGGTACCATATTCTCTCCTATTTTTTGGCTTTCTGAGGAGTTTATCCTCTGGAGAGTTTTTTGTCAAGCCTCCTCGTTAATTAAAAAAAATAATAAAAAACTGCTTGTCTGACATGGTGCGCCCCTTATTTATAATAGAAAAAAACCACAGATAATTCTGTGGTTTTTGGAAATGAACATTATTGGGACATTCTATGAACCAGATCGATTAGCCGGCTGCAGTAGGCCCACTCGTTGTCATACCAGGCGATCAGCTTGTACTGTCGATTACCGACCCGCATGGTCAGCAAGGAGTCAAAAATACAGCTGGCTGGGTTGCGGATGATATCGCTCGAAACCAGAGGTTCGTCTGAATATTCCAGTATTCCCTCTAACTCATTATCAGCGGCCAGGGCGACAGCTTGGTTGATTTTTTCGGCTGTCGGCGTTTGGGAGAGGCTAACCACCAGGTCTACCATTGAACCGGTGATAGTTGGCACGCGCACTGCCAGCCCGTTCATCTTGCCGGCCAGCTCGGGAATGACCAGACCGATGGCCTTGGCCGCGCCGGTGCTGGTCGGTATGATATTGGCGGCCGCGCTTCTGCCGCGCCGGAAGTCGTTATGCGGAAAGTCGAGCAGCACCTGGTCATTGGTGTAGCTATGGATGGTGGTCATCAGGCCGGAAACAATCCCGAAGTTTTTATGAATCACCTTAGCCAGGGGCGCCAGGCAGTTGGTGGTGCAGGAAGCGTTGGAAATAATCTGCATTTCTGGAACGAGTTGGTCGTCGTTCACTCCCATAACGATAGTAGCGTCAACATCTTCCGGTTTTTCAGACGGGACTGTCAGCAGGACTTTCTTAGCGCCTCCAGTCAGATGTTTGGCAATGTCTGGCCGTTTGCGGAACTTGCCGGTTGATTCAATGACAATATCGGCTTTCAGGTCGCCCCAGGGCAGTTCACCGGGATCTTTGCAGCTGAAAGTTGGAATCACCGATTGGCCCAGATCAATGGTTTTACTATTAGTTGTTTCAATGTTTTTACCATCAGCTGTCTCTACATGGCGATCCAGCCGGCCATAGGTTGTGTCGTTTTGTAGAAGATAGGCCATGTTTCCCGCCGTCATCAGGTCGTTGATACCGACTACCTCAATTCCTGAATCTTCAAATGCTTGCCGCAGGAAAATCCGGCCGATTCTGCCGAAACCGTTAATGCCGATTCTGATAGGCATTTTTCCTCCCTTGTTTTTTAAAGGTTACTGTTTTGATTTTTTATAAAGAGTGAAATTATTTGTTGTCCCAGATGACCCGCGAGGCGGCCAATATTCTCGTGGCAGAGGCGTAGTCTCCGACCACTTTGACCTTTTCGCCGACAGTCAGGTCGTCAAATGTCTTATTGACAGTGGTATTGCAGGCGGCTTTCACGAATCCGGTGCTCGCTACCGGTTTTTCCAGGTACAGGTATTTTGTCGAGCTTGAAGTGGTGACCGTCACCTCTGCCATTTTTTTCGAATTGCCCATCTGGAGGACGAACGTGCGGGCAGCGGCGTCAATGGACTTGATCGTGCCTTTCATGTCGCGGTACTTTGCGACGACCGTATTGTTCCTGACTATTTTCGCATTGAGCGTCTTGCCGGTGCCCAGCGTGCCGCGGGCCTCTATCTTGTCCCCCACGGAAAACTCATCGATTGTAGCCGCGAGCATGTGTTTGCGGAAAAGCTTCGTCGTGGAGGTAATATTTACCGTCCATTGTTGTTTATTGGCCAGGTCAACGGTAAAGGTTGCCGGCAGTCCGCCATCAGTGAGTTCAATTGCCGAGATTGTTCCGGATAGGGTTTTCATATAGACAATGATACGGTCAGCTTCTATCTGTTTGGTCGCTGGCCGCCAGAGTCCGATGACCCGTGTCAGTTCACCGTTTTTCAGGTCGGTGCATGTAATTTTTTCTCCACCGCGGATGATTTTTGTATTGGTGGTAATGGTTACGGTTTGCTGCTCCCGATCTTTTGGCTTGTAGGTGAAAGAATTAGCGGCGCAGTTTGTTGTTACGATATTGCCAATGAAGGTGCCGCCCGCGCGCTGGACGGAAAGGTCTTTGATTGTTTTCGGCGTGATGGTATTCACAGCGTCTTTCGACAGGGTGCCACGTATCAGGAGTATGTCACCGATCAGGAATTCCGAGAGGTCAGCCAAACTATTATATTTTCTGACCAGGACTGTGGCCGAGTCGACATTCACCGTGTAGACCGTGGCGCCGGCGGTTAACGTAATTGTCGCTGGGACGCTGGTGCCGCTCATGGCGGTGAGGGTGCCTGTGACGTTGATCGCGCTGGTTGAAACGCTTTCAGCGTGAGCCGGCAGGGCCATGAGTAGCGCAAAAAGAATGGCCGAACTGCCAATGAGAGTGGTCATTTTTCGCATAAAATTCTTCTTATTAATAATTATCGTGTCGTTACCTTAATACGCAGGGGAGTATGGAATATTTTTTATTGCCTGTCACTACCAGTTTTTTACTTTCAGCCCGGCCTCGGCGGCGGCGACCTGCGCTTCCTGTTTTGACAAGCCTTCGCCGGTGGCGATTCGCTCTTTGCCCAAGAACAAACCGATGACGAAATTTTTCGCGTGGTCCGGACCGTTCTCGGACAATACTTGGTAAGACGGCGTGATTCCGTAATTTTCCTGGCTCAATTCCTGGAACCGGCTTTTCGGGTCCTGATAGGCTTTATTGGCGATGATGCCTTCCAGATGGAAAAGGATCTG
Organism: Patescibacteria group bacterium; assembly: GCA_043808365.1. GTDB lineage: Bacteria > Patescibacteriota > Patescibacteriia > UBA10025 > JAHIVO01 > JBAYGJ01. The sequence continues at coordinate 113,134 of JAZDEZ010000007.1, read as the reverse complement.
TTCATGGATGAATTTTTTCGCCGATTCCCAGCCTTGGTCCAGGTAGATGGCGCCGATAAGGGCTTCGAAAGCGTTGGCCATGATGAACTGCCTGGCTTTCGAGTTTGCGTCCTTTGATTCGCCTTTCGATAAGTAGAGGTAGCCGTTGAGGTCGCAGGCCTGGGCAATCTGCGCCAGCATTTTTGAGTTGACCAGGCTGGCGCGCCAGTTGGTCAGGTCGCCCTCCGGGTTCGGATATTTAGCGTAGAGGTATTCCGTCACGACCAGCTCCAGCACCGCGTCGCCTAAAAATTCCAGCCGCTCGTTGTGGGGCAGGGGGAACTCCGGATGCTCATTGAGATACGAACGATGGACCATGGCCTGCCGCAGGAGGTCCTGGCTCTTGAAGGTGATTTTGATGTTTTTTTCTAGCTCGTTGATTTCTTTCATGATGCGTATGCACGAGCTTAAACGAAAGTTCGCGGAACACCGAACGCTCGTTTAAACTGATGGCTGGTTAGTTGGTTGGATGGGCTGGTCGTTTGGCGCCGGATGCTTGGGCCCAGTTTCGGAAATGGCGACTTCGCCGGCCTTGACCATTTCTTTGTAAATGGAACCAAGGACGCCGTTGATGAATTTACCGGACGATTCCCCGCCGAAGCTTTTAGCCAGTTCGATGGCTTCGTTAATCGCCACCTTGGGCGGGATTTCTCCTTTGGAAAATTTCAGCTCGCAGATGCCGATGCGCAGGACGTTCCGGTCGACAACGGTGATTTGCTCCAGCGGCCACTCTGGCGCAAACGAGGTAATGAGCCGGTTGATGTCAGCGAGATTATGGATGACGCCTTTGACCAGCCGCATGCTGAAGCCGTTGTCTTCAAACGCCGGCGCAAACTCTTTTAAGTTTCGCCCAATGAGAGCCGGGAGCACGCGTTCGTCCAGCTTGTTGAAATCCCATTCGTACAGGGATTGCATGGCGATGGTCCGGGAGAGATGGCGGTTTGACATAGTTTTTTCGAAAAGCGGAATATGTACGCGTGGATGGTTTATGTGTTATGGAGATGCTGTGCCTGAATTTCTAATACTCAATTTCTAATATTTAATCAATGATTAATTCCTAAATGTTCAATTAGTCATTAAATCATTGGGGATTGATTACCTGCCCGCCATTTGCTTCGCAAAGGCGAAGCAGGCGGGGAAATTAGTAATTAGGAATTGGCTATTTATTTCTTTGCCTTAGCCTCTTTTTTCTTGGCTTTCTTTTTTTTGCGGTCAGCTTTCGTATCCAGCATCAGCACGTCCTTGCCCTTGTAAAAACCGCAAAAATCACACACGTGGTGCGGCCGGATCGGTTTTTTGCATTTTGGGCAGCTGGCCAATTGCTGTACCGTGAGCGCAAAGTGCGCAGCGCGTTCTCGTTTTGACTGTTTTGTCCGGCGTTTTGCTGGTAATCCCATAAAATTTTTAGTTTAGATTGAGTAAATTATACCTATTTGGCGCTTCGTTGACAAGTTGCGTCCATTGCACTAAGATGTGGGGACATTGTAAATGGTTCTTTTGATCATGTCAATCCAGAAAGGTAGGTTTGTATATTATGCCTGGAACCATCGGTGATGATCCCCAGCTGCGGGAGGAGATACTGGCCGCGGGGCAAGATCAACTCCGGCCGGCCAACAAGAACTGCCAGAACAAGATTTATGGCCCTTGCGTCGGCCACTGGGATACGAGAGGCACTTCCGTACTCCCATTCGATTTGCATAATTGCAAGGCCTGCGGCACCAGCAGGGCAGTGCGCCTGTACGATTTTCCGCAGCTCTAGAGAGCGGTCCTTTTATTGGATAAGGCAGCAAGAATGTTCTGGCTGCCTTTTTTATTTATGAGGAAGCGCTTATAGTTTGTCATAGTGAGGAGTGGAACAATGAAGCAACCCCCCTTTTTTTGGATAGACGCGCACCCGCGGAGAGGTGCGCTCGGGAGATAAAAAAACCATCCTCCGTTATAGTTATGGATGCTGTAACAAATTCGGCAAGTCCCATCCCCTTTATTGTCACGCTGAGTGAAGCGAAGCGTCTCCTGACCTGCGGTCAGGAGATTCATCATCCTCGCTGACGCTCGGCTTCAGAATGACAATTAGAAAAAGTATTCGCTTAAATCTTGCCAAGTGGGGTTTATGGTTTTTATCAACACAACCTTCTTTTTCCGAATCCAGCCTTTAATCTGTTTCTCGCGACCTATAGCTACTCCAATATCGTTTGTTTCTTCGTAGTATAAAAGTTTTGTGGCATTATATCGGCTGGTAAAACCAGACGAAACTTTTGTCTTATGTTCAAGAACTCGGCGTATTAAATTATTAGTAACGCCGGTATATAAGACACGATTGAATTTATTTGTCATGATGTAGACGTAGTATGTGTACATAAAAACCTTCCGAGTTTGGGGAAGGTTTTTACTTTATAAAGATTGAATTGTTTACACAAACGTCACGGTTGATGCTTTGTCATTCGCCTCAGAGAAGCGCATCAGGCGGACGCCCTGGGTAGCGCGGCCCAGTACGGATATTGTTTTCAGCGGCAGGCGGATGACCTGGCCTTTTCCTGACATGATAATGACGTCTTCCCCCTCCAGTTTGGCATTAACGATAAAGCCGGAGACGATCTTTCCCGTTTTCGGGGTGATCTTGGCCGTCTTTACCCCTGATCCGCCACGGCCCTGGACGCGGTAGCTGCGGAGTGCCGTCCGTTTGCCGAAACCGTTTTCCATCACCACGCACAGTTGTTCGTGCTGTTCGGCCTTGCCTTCATTGATCATGTCCATGCCGGCGATCTTGTCGGATCCTTTCAGTTTCATGCCCCGCACGCCGGAAGCGTTGCGGCCCATCGGACGGACCTGTTTTTCGTGGAAGCGGATGGATTGGCCGTTGGCCGTGACGATAATGATGTCATCCTTGCCGGTCGACGGCTTGACCCAGCGCAGGACATCGTTCGGTTTCAGTTTTGCGGCGATGAGCCCCGACCGGCGGACCTGTTTGAAGTCGTCAATATCAACTTTCTTGATGATGCCGTGTTCGGTGACAGTGACGATATATTTAAAATCACCCAGCTCCTCAAGAGACATGATGGCGGCGACGCTCTCATTTGGCGAGAGCTGAAGGAAATTGACAATCGCCTGTCCTTTGGCGGTGCGGGATGCCACCGGAACGTCGTAGGCTTTCAGCTGGAACACGCGGCCGCGGGTGGTGAAAGACAGGAGGTCGGCATGGGTGGTCGTGGTAATGAGGTGTTCCACGGTATCTTCTTCTTTTGTCGTCAACCCGATAACGCCTTTGCCGCCGCGTTTCTGCGCCTTGAATGTTTCCGGCGGGACGCGCTTGATATAGCCGTCGCGGGTCACCATGACGACCGTCGGTTCGTTTGGGATGAGGTCTTCCTGCTTGAATTCGCCGATGGCGGATACGTTAATGTCAGTCTTGCGGGCGTCGCCGAATTTCTCCTTGATTTCGTCGAGTTCTTTGGTAATGACGGACAGGATCCTTTTGCGCGAGGACAGGATGGATTCAAGTTCTTTTATCAAAGCTAATTTCTCTTTCAGCTCCTCCTGGATTTTCAGGCGTTCCAGGTTAGCCAGTTGCGATAATTTCATTTCTAATATGGCCAATGTCTGCCGTTCGGTAAACTTGAACTGCTTCATTAAGTTTACTTTGGCCTGCTCTTTATCCTTGGACGCTTTGATGACCCTAATAACCGCGTCGATTTTATCTACGGCTTTTTTCAGACCCTCCAGGATATGCGCCCGGTCTTTCGCTTTGTCCAGGTCATATTGCGTGCGGCGCTTGACCACGATTTCGCGATGCTTGATGTATTCTTCCAGCACGTTTTTCAGATTCAGGACGCGCGGCTGGATGCCGTCGACCAGCGCCAGCATGTTCACGTGGAATGACGTCTGGAGGTCGGTCATGTTGTACAGCTTGTTCAGGACTTTTTTAGGGTAGGCTTCCTTTTTCAGTTCCACGACAATGCGGACGCCGTCTTTATTCGATTCGTCGCGAAGATCCTTGATGCCCTCAAGCTTTTTATCCGTGACGAGCTGGGCGATGTGCTCGATCATGCCGGCCTTGTTCACCTGGAAAGGGATTTCCGTGATGATAATGTTGAAATATCCCGTTTTTGTCTCGATGATTTCCGCTTTGCCGCGCATGACAATGGAGCCTTTGCCGGTGCCGTAGGCCTGCTCGATATCTTTCTTGTTGTAGATGATGCCGCCGGTCGGGAAATCGGGACCTTTCACGAATTGCATCAGCTCGGCGACAGAAGCCTCTGGCTTGTTGATGAGGTAATTGATGCCGTCTATGATTTCAGTCAGGTTATGCGGCGGGATTGAGGTGGCCATGCCGACGGCGATGCCCATCGTGCCGTTCAAAAGCAGGTTGGGCAGCTTGGCCGGCAGGACGGTCGGTTCCTGATGCGATCCGTCGTAGTTCGGGATGAAATCAACAGTGTTGCGGTCGATGTCGAACAGGAGCTCTTCTGAAACGCGGGAAAGCTTTGCTTCGGTATAGCGCATGGCGGCCGCGGTATCCCCGTCCATTGAGCCGAAGTTCCCCTGCCCATTCACCAGCATGTATCGCATGGAAAAGTCCTGGGCCATGCGGACCATTGAGTCATATACTGCGGTATCGCCGTGCGGATGGTATTTGCCCAACACTTCACCGACGACGGTGGCAGATTTTCTGAATTTTACGTTGGCTCGCAGGCCGATTGACCACATGGCGTACAAGATGCGGCGATGGACAGGTTTCAACCCGTCGCGCACGTCAGGCAGGGCGCGCGAGATGATCACTGACATGGCGTAGTCCAGGTATGATTCCTGCATTTCCTGGACGATCGGCCGCGGTTCAATGGCGCCGAGGTTCGCGGACGGCAGTTTGGCCTGTTTCGGTTCTTTTTTTGGGGTGTCGGTCGGTTTTGGCATAGCTATTGTTTTGTCGGGTCGTTAAATTGCGGGAAAACGGCGTTCTCTAATTTTTTGATCTGTTCATCGTTGACATTGGCGCTATTGGCATTCAGGTCCGTATTTTTAATTTTTAGGATGTCAGTCTTGATGGTTTGCCAGAGGTTTTTCAATTGGCTGGATATGACTGATCCGAAATTTGAAGCACTGGAACGCGTTAATTTCCCGCCCATAAATAACGCTACCCAGCTGATGAAGATCAGGGCCATAATGACCACTACGATCATGACGATAGTCTTTTGCTTCCGTGACGTCGTGGCGGGTGACAGGCTGGCCTCAAAGTTTTTGGGAGATTCGTCAGGCATAGTTATATTTTTTTCAGCTGGGACGGTTTCCCGCGGTGCGGGGGCACTGGGCGGCGGGGTGATTTTTTTTGCCCGACTGGGCGGGCGGATAGAATCGACTGGTGACATAGTATTAGCTTGGTTTGAGGATAATGACGCGAGTTTCTTCTGCCGGCAGTTCCTTCTTGGTTATCTTGAGTTTGTCTTCTGCGCCATTCTGCTTCACGCCCATTTCATCGCAGAATTTATCGACAGACTGGAGTTTTATGTTCAGTCCGGGAATTTTATAATGCATGGGGATGGCGATGCGGGGCTCCATCTGGTTGACCACCTCAGCCGCCTGCTTGCCGTCAATGGTAAACACGCCGCCGACCGGGATAAAGATGATGTCAACTCCCTCAAGTTTTTCCAGCTGTTCGTCTGATAATTTCGTCCCGAGATCGCCGAGGTGGGCGATCTTCAACTCTTCCATCTGGATGAAATAGATGATGTTATTCCCCCGTTCGGTCCCTGACGCGCCGTCATGGAATGAGGGGATGCCCTGGATAAAAACATTTTTTACCTCATATTCACCGGCCTTGTCAATGACAAAAGGGGCGCCATTGACGGCATCAATATTATTGTGGTCATGATGGTCATGGCTGATAGTGACGATGTCCGCGTTCAGTCGAGGAAGCTTCAGCCCGATGTCATTTTTATACGGGTCGGTGATGACCGTCACGTCCTTGCCCTGTATTTTAAAACATGATTGTCCAAGCCAAGTGATTTGCATTTTTTGAGATGAGTTAGTTCCTTAGTTTTTTTGTGTTTTCGGAAACCGGTGGTACGTAAGTTTGGATATATTTGTAAGGGAATATTAACACATTTCGGGTTAGGAGTAAACCCTGTTTTTTGGTATTTTTCTTCGAAACATCCTCGACAGCGTTTGGAAAATTTATATCGGCATGTCAATCGCCTCGCTGCTTCCTGGAGCGGGCGGTTTTTGCGCCGGCCCGATTTCATCGGCTGACAGGGCATTTGAGACCTGCCAGGCCAGCCGCCGTTCCAGGTCAAAAACATCGTCAGTTTCCTGCCGGATGGAGGCCAGGGTCAGCTGCCGGTCATTCTGGGTATTTGCCAGATTGACGCTGATTTCAACCAGAGGGCCGATTTTTTTCAGATGGCCATAGGCTATCAGCTGAGCATGCGCATCCTTCGCGATCAGGTGCAGCGTCCCATGGTCAGCCGGCACGGACAGGGGATACCGGCGGATGGCGTCATGCATGGCCGGATCTGAGACTAGGTTGAACATGTTTTCATTATGCAATGTTTGCCGGATTTGCTTGTCGATACGTTCGCACAGCCACGCGGTGCGGTCAGCGGCTGGAGATAAATTTATTAACGGAATGATGGCTAAAGTTGGCCGGTCAGGCTCTTTGGTTTTTTTTACTGCCGGTTGGGCCTGGTCAGCCGGTGTGCCGGTGGATTGGCCAACTGGCTTGATGGTTGCCCCACTGACCGACCCTTGCATGGTCGGGGGCGCAATACGCTGACTGGCTGGTTTTGGCTGGCTGACTGGCTGGGCTAATTTGTTGCGGGTGTTTTCATCTGCCCGTTCGTGCTTGCGCATAGTTTTCATCATCTCGTCATGCCGGTGTTGCTTGCGGACTTCTTCCGGAGACGGTCCAGTCGGGGCTTGGGCCTGGAGCTGGGTGTCAGTCGCTTTTTGGTACAGTTTATTCAGGGCGATATTTGACGGCGTAAAATTTGTTTTCGGTTTGATGCCGATTTTTTGGGCCAGCCGGCTGATCTTCAGGCCGGGAGTGTTTTTGGCCGTCGAAACGACCTGGTTGAAGAATTTTTTCGCCTGCAGCTTGGAGATTTTCGCATCTTTCGGTTTGTAGTAGTATGTTTTCAGCCCATCTTCTTTTTTCAGGATCTGCTTGAATTTGGAGTCGCTGATTTTCTGGCCAACCCGGTTGGCAACCAGGCTTTTGGCCATAGTCTTGGCCGTGCTCATTTTGATTTTCGGGAGGTATTTCGGGGGGAGAGCCATATGTTTAACAATTTCCAATTACCAATTTCCAATATCCAATGAATGTCCAATGACCAATTTCACAATGATTAATTGGGCATTTGGGAATTGGGATTTTATTGGAAATTGGATATTGGTTATTAGTCATTTGTATGCCTAGTATATCTTTTTTTTGGAGTTTTTTCAATCATTATACCGTATGCGATAAACAAAAATTCAACCAAGGATGAGTAGCTTAGGGTAGTAAAGAAGTTTAGGTATTTTTAAGCAATTTGATTCTTCGGACTACCCGAGCCACATAAACAGTTAGGTTAAAGCCGTTGCCGTACGATTATCGTGGTGTATCCAGCGACTCCCATAGTGTCCAAAAAAGGAAACCAAGAATGCCGGCAATCGGCTCGTTTTCGATAACAATTGCTTTAGGATTACCTTGTAAGGAAATGAGGATAATTTTTTTGCCGCATAAACAAAAGATCGAATTAAAAGTGATAGGTTTTTTCAGGATACGAATTTCCCGAAAGTCGGTGTCCCCTTCGGTCAGACGTTTTTCGCTGATGGGATTAATATCACTGATGGCATAGACTTTTGACCCACCGATCTGCCGCCGCCTTTTTGTAAATTTTAATAGCAATTGTTCAGTGGAAACATGCTTCAGTGTAGTTTGGCCGGAGTAGACGAATAGAAAATCGTTATGGTCATGTAAAAGCTCGTCACTCAGCTTCCAAATAGACTCTGGCCCCTCATAAATCCTAACCTCTACTGCTGCTTCTTTTGCTTTAGCCATATTTTTCAGCTTTGGAATGGCTTCTAATAGTCCTTTTTCTCTGGCTTCCAGATCAGCTTTTTGGTTCCTGGTAATTTTAAGAAGCTCATCCGGGTCTACCGCCGAGTAGACATTTTTGCCTTTGGTGATTTTTTCGTTAACCACGCCTATTTTAATGAGCCTTTCCAGGCAAAAGTAAATTGTCGGCCGCTTTATGTTAGTTGTTCTGAATATTTGGCGAACATTAGCCGACCCCAGCTTTAATAAAGCTTCGTATAGAGAGGCCTCATTTGCTGATAGCCCAATTTTTTCTAATATATTCATATATTTTGTCAATAGTCGCTGACAATAATAATTGTATCATATTTTGCTAGTTTTAGTCAATATTTAGTTATGATTAATAGATTATTGATAGATAGTCTATTCCTATTGACAATATTGTATTTGTCATATAAAATTTCTAGTTAAACAAAGAACCTTAAAAATAAAATACTCGGAGGAAATATGCCATTCATTTCACAGATAGCAACGTGGCTTCCGCCTTACAGTTACACGCAGGCAGAATTGGTTGATAAATTCGGCCTTGGCAATAACCGGGCCGCGAAGGTTATATTCAGGCGTGCCCAGGTAGATCGACGTTACTTTAGTGTACCGGCAGAGGTTCTGCTTGGCCCATGCAGAGAAGAACGGTTTTTCCCGCGGCTAGACGAAATTATTCCAGAGGTACCCGACGTCGATTCGGTAGTCGAAGTGTCGAATTTAACAACTGCCTACGCGATTTCTGGTAAGCGTTATGCGCATTATGGTTGGTGCCCCGGTTCGGTTTTCGCGCTCGACTACGCCAAGAATGATCCTGGGCGAACCTTAATTGTCGCATGCAACCTCCAGTCTTATCTACGCTGGTCACCAGATTTCACGAACAGCAGTGATGTCGTGAATTATAGTATTATGGGTGATGCAATGTCGGTAGTCTTAGTTGAATGTGGGGGTAACGTGCCGAAAGGGTGTCCAGAGATTCTTGGGTGCGTGTATCAGAAAGAACAGAGCAAGCTCGTTGGCATGGTCGACGGAAAATTTCATCTTGATGCAAAGCTACCAGCCCAGATTCCTCTGCTTGTCGAGGGTTGCCTCGATGCACTACAGAATCAGCTTAGCGTTGGCCAAAAGCAAATATCCTACTGGATCGTCCACCCTGGAGGCATCCGTATTCTAAATCAGATTGAGCAGTCGCTTTCACTGCCAAAAGAGGCATTGCATTTTTCTAAGGAGACGCTTCGCGAACATGGGAATATTAGCGGTTCGTCTGTATTCTTTGTCTTGAAAAAAGTGCAGGAAGAGCAGCCGAAGCCTGGATCATATGGTGTAATAGTAACGTTTGGCCCGGGGCAAGAAACAAATGAATTGATAGCTGCCGCTTGCATATTGCGCTGGAAATAATTGTAATTGAAGGAGAACATGATGCAACGGTTACTTTTTGTACAGCTTACTATCAGCTCAGAACCAAACAGCCAGCAGCGGCAGGAACTTATTGATCAGCGCTTTAGTTTCAGTTATCTGGAGCCTGGGGTGGCCTGGGTGGCAGAGGCTTTACATCGTCAGGCTGTGGTGAAGGTGCTCAATGGTGATTTATTGTCAGATGATGAGCTGATTGACGCCATAATGAGTTTTTCGTCGTCATGTATAGGCTTCTCTAGTTTCACGGCTGGCTGGCCGCGCACCGAACGCATTGCCGAACGCATACGATTACTCCTTTCAGACATCCCTTTTATCTTCGGCGGTTGGCACGTATCAATGTGCGGCGAAGCACTTCGTTCAGCTATCCTACGACGTTATCCTGGCAGTGTCATAGTAACAGGACGCGGAGAAGGAGTGAGCCACGTCTTGCTGACACCTGGTAAGTATGCCGGCCTTGTTATTGATGGGGATGTAGTTTCAATTTTGCCACATCGGTACCCATTCAATGTAACAATCGAACCGGCCATTCGCCCGTATTTAACCTTCATTGGCATGTCCCATAATCAACGGACAGCTTCGATCGTTATGCGTGGCGGATGCACGTTTTCGTGCAAGTATTGTCCGTCCGGCAGAGGATTGGCGCCAGGAAGATCAGCAGATGAAATTGTGGACGAAATAGAAGGGCTGGTTAAGAAAGATGTGAATTTTATCTTTATCCGTGATGAAAATCCTTTGCTTTATCCAGGACTCCTTACCGAAGTCTGCGAACAAATACTTAATAGTGATTTGTCAGGGAAGGTTATGTTTCAGTGTTTTGGCGACGTCCGATTGGTCAAAAAACATGTGCATTTGATCAATCTGATGGCCAAGGCAGGAGTCATTGGCTTTAACATGGGCGTTGAGCATGTGACCGTGGAGGGGCGTGCTCGACTCGGGCGAGTCCAGAGCTGGCCACAGACGGTCGAGGCTTTCCAGGTCGTCCGAGAGGCTGGTATTTTCATTATCGCTAATGTCATGTTGTGGTGCCCTGGCGATACATTGGAAATGTTCCCGGCGATTCTCAAGGCAGTCCAGGAACTGCGACCGGATGAATTGGTGGCGACCTTCTTTACGCCATTTCCTGGATTTGCCGATGACCGTTTTGCGGGACAGCTTAGGACAAGTGACTTTTCTGAATTTCACTTTTTACGGCCAATGGTGGTTAATGATCCGTATGTGACAGACCAAGAGCTTATTGAAGCAAAGCGTCGGTTGTTCTGTGATTACTACAGTTCATCAGCTTTTAGTGAGCAAATGCGTTTTCGTCAATATCAGCTTGGCCAGGATCGATTCAGATTATTAACCGAGGTTAGGCATGAGAGACTTCTCAATTACGGAGTTGATATCATGCATCTATAAGTACTTTGTTTGCTTGGGAACCCTAGCGATATAGTCGGGGGTTCCTTTTTAATCCCGTAAAAATTTCCAATAAAAACGTGACAAATAACATAATGTAGGAGTTGTTAATAGCCAGTCCTTGCCAAAAAACGCTGTATACGCTACACTTAGCCGGCTAACCATTAATAACTTAATACTTAATCAATCTCGTGTTCGCTTGGCATTTGATGGCTAAGGACATGGGGCTCGCGGCGGTGGAAAAAATCTGCGCGGGTTAAGGCAATTTTTTTATTTATGACAGACAAAACGATCCAGCCAAAATCAAAGATGGCCGAGCTTTTAGAAAGCGCGGACCAGCCGGTATTGCCGAAAGTCGGCCAAGTGGCCGACGGCACCATCCTGACCGTTTCCAGCAATGAGGCGCATGTCGATATAGACGGGCTTACGACTGGCGTGGTACGCGGCAAGGAGCTGATTGACGAATCCGGATTGTATACGAATTTAAAAGTCGGCGACAAGGTGCAGGCGACAGTTTTGGAGTTGGAGAACGAAAACGGCCAGATGGAATTGTCCTTCCGCCAGGCCGGCCACCAAAAGGCCTGGAACGACCTGATCGATCTGATGCACCGCGCTGACGTCATCAGCGTCCCGGTTACCGAAGCGAATAAAGGCGGTCTCATGGTGAAAGTCGGCCGGATTGAGGGCTTCTTGCCAGTTTCCCAATTGACTGTCGAGCATTATCCCCGGGTAGAAGGCGGCGACAAGAACCGCATCCTCGAACTGTTGAATAAATTTATCGGCCAGGAGCTGAAGGTAAAAGTCATCGACGTCATGGAAATGGACAGCAAGCTGATCGTCTCGGAAAAAGCGGCCTGGGAAGAACAGCAGCAGCACGTGATTTCAAAATATAAAGTTGGCGATGTCGTCGATGGAGCCGTGACGGGCGTAGTGGACTTCGGGGCGTTTATAGAGTTTGGCGATAATCTGGAAGGTTTGGTCCATATCTCCGAGCTGGCTTGGCAGCGCATTGATAATCCGTCTGATTATGTAAAGGTAGGCGATAAGGTAAAGGCAAAGATCATTAATATCGAGGGATCCAGGATTTCATTATCCATGAAATCGATGGTCCTGGACCCATGGCAAGAGGCGACCAAACGGTACAAAGTCGGCCAGGTCGTCGAGGGCCAGGTGCTGAAGATAAACCCGTTCGGCGCGTTTGTCGAGCTGGACGAACAGATTCACGGGTTGGCGCACATCTCGGAATTATCTTCTGACCGGATCGCTGATCCGAGCAAAATCGTAAAGCCCGGCGAGCGCTATAAATTCAAGATCCTCTCGATTGAGCCGGAACATCACCGGTTAGGCTTGTCGCTCAAGGCGCTGACCGAAAAAGCGCCGCCGATAAAGACGGAAGCCGAACCGGCCAGCGGCCAAGTACCTACCGATACCCCTGAACAGAAGCCCGCAGAGCCTCCGGCCAAGGAGTAAGAGGTTAAATCGTATTTTCAGCGCGTCTCGGGCAAAAATCCGGGACGCGTTTCGTTTCCAGCTGGTTTATTTGCGGAAATCGCGATTTTCCGGTATAATAGTACTGGATTTTACGGTTTTCTTGGTTTCAATAATAATTAATATTTTCTGCAATTTCATGAATAATAAGTTGTTAAAGAATGGCCTGACATTGGTGGTAGTACTGCTAATCGTCATGGGCATTTTCAGCCTGTTCAATAATTCATTTAATAAGCCCTCGGCCGTCAGTATCAGCAAGGTGATGGATGATATCAGCCAGGATAAGGTCAAATCGATCGAAATAGCTGGCGATAAGCTGACCGTAGTGGCAAAAGACGACCAGTCGCTCGTGTCATATAAAGAATCCAATGACACCCTCAGCTCACTCATCAGCGATTATAAGATTGACCCGTCAAAATTGGAGAGTATTGATGTCCAGATCAAGCAGAATTCTGGCGTCGGGTATTGGGTGTCTGCTATCCTCCCCTTTCTGCTCCCGTTCCTGCTGATTGCCGCTTTTTTCTGGTTTATGATGCGCCAGGTCCAAGGGGCGAATTCCAAAGCCATGTCATTCGGCCAAAGCAACGTGCGCGAACAGCGGACCCAGGACAAGAAGAGCCAGACGACATTCAAGGATGTGGCCGGAGTCAAAGAAGCCAAGGAGGAACTGAAGGAAGTGGTGGAGTTTTTGAGGAGCCCGGGTAAATTTTTGGCTTTAGGCGCGCGTACCCCGAAAGGCGTTCTGCTGATCGGCGCGCCGGGCACCGGCAAAACGCTTTTAGCCCGGGCGGTGGCCGGTGAGGCGAATGTGCCGTTTTTCCATATTTCCGGCTCGGAATTCGTCGAGATGTTCGTCGGCGTCGGCGCCTCGCGCGTCCGGGACCTGTTCAAGCGAGCCAAAAAGACCGCGCCGTGCATCATTTTTATCGATGAGATCGACGCGGTCGGCCGCCAGCGCGGCGCTGGACTCGGGGGATCGCATGACGAGCGCGAACAGACATTGAACCAAATCCTGGTCGAGATGGATGGTTTTGAAAATGAAACGAATATTATCGTCATGGCTGCCACAAACAGGCCGGATGTATTGGATCCGGCATTGCTCAGGCCAGGCCGTTTTGACCGCCGAGTAGTTTTGGATGAGCCGGATATCGCTGATCGCGAGGCTATCCTGAAGGTGCACGCCGTGAAAAAGCCGTTGGATGCCGATGTCGACCTCCGGCACATTGCCGAACGCACGCCTGGTTTTACTGGAGCAGACTTGGCGAATTTACTGAATGAGGCCGCCATCCTGGCCGCCCGCCGGAACAGGAAAAAAGTAAGCAAAATAGAGTGTTTGGAAAGTATTGAGAAAGTCATCCTCGGCCCAGAGCGCCGCAGCCGGATCATGTCCGACATGGAAAAGAAAATTACGGCTTACCATGAGGCCGGACACGCCTTATTGGCCCATGAGATGCCGCATTCAGACCCGGTCCAGAAAGTATCAATCATTTCCCGCGGCCAGGCTGGCGGGTATACCCTGAAGATGCCGACTGAAGACAAGCACCTGCATAGCAAGGCGTATTTTTTGGATGAATTGGCGGTCCTGTTGGCCGGCCATGCCGCTGAAAAAGAAATTTTTAAGGATGTCACCACTGGCGCGACAAGCGATTTGAAACAGGCTACGAAGCTGGCCAGGCGATTGGTGACGGAATTTGGGATGAGCGAATCGCTCGGGCCACGCACCTATGGCGAGAAGGAAGAGCTGATTTTCCTGGGCAAAGAAATCCACGAACGGCGTGATTATAGCGAGAAAACCGCCCAGCAGATTGATGCGGAGGTTTCCAAGTTCCTCAATAACGCGTATGAGGTGGCGACTAGAGTCATTAAAAAATCACGCGTCCATTTGGACGAAATCGTACATCAGCTGATTACAAAAGAAACGCTGGAACGAGATGAGTTTGCAGCAATCTTCAAGCCGGTAAAAACAAGCGCTTTAGCATAAAAAATTCAATAAAATAACCAAGGAGGCTTTATGGCTAATTCAAAAGTGGTGACCGTGCCCGGCAGTGTTTTCCGCGACGTCCTGAAACGGGCGTTTAATATCATTAAAGCTAATAAATTTTTATGGATATTCGGATTTTTTGCGTCTTTTTTGGGCATCGGAGGCGAGTTTGAAACATTGACTCGGGATTATACCAGCATCGGCCAGACTTCGAGCCGGATCCTGGACATGCGCAGCTTGATGGAAGGCGGCGTGATCTGGACGATCCTGGCGAATATCAGGGATGCTTTCAGCACCCAGCCGGTGCAGGCCTTTTTCTTCATCCTGATGGTTGTGGTGGTTGGCCTAGTGATGCTGTGGCTGGCGATAGTCGCGCAAATCGCCCTTTTTGACGGGGTAAATAAAATCAACAAAAATCAGCCAGCGTCCCATCGAGAAGGGTTTGTCGTCGGGAATCGTTTTTTTATGCCCGTCCTGGCATTGAACGTGATTGTAAAAGTGATACTTTACGGCATATTAGTGGTAGTGGGCCTGCCATTGATCTCCTGGCTGCTTATCCGTGATAACTTGTGGGGCGGTTTCATATTCGTCTTTTTATTGTTTTTCATTTATATCCCGCTGACTGCCATGGCGGCCTTTATCGTAAAATTCGCTGTCGCATATATCGTCATCCAGGGAAAGCGGGCCGGTGAAGCGATGCGGTTGGCCTGGGCGCTATTCAAGAAAAACTGGCTGGTGAGCGTTGAAATGGCGATTGTAATTCTCGTATTAGGCATAGTATATGGATTAGCCATTATCCTCGTGCTCGGCCTCATTGCCGTACCGTTCGCCTTGATTGGGATTGCGGCTATGTTTTTCGGCAGCGGTACCGGCCTGATTGTGGCAATCACTCTTGGCGGCATTGCCTGGTTTCTGGCGGTGGGAATTTTGGGAGGCATATTCGTCAGCTATCAATATTCTGCCTGGACGCTTCTGTTCCTCAAACTGGTAGAAGACAAGGCGCCAAGCAAGCTGATGCGCTGGTTTTCTAAGCTGCCGCTAGTGAAGCCGCTTTAAGCGCCGGTAATATGATTATGCAGGTAATTCATGTTTGTTTTCGGTTACCGGGGACTAATATCCAATTTTATAATAGCCAATATCCAATGAATGACCAATGTTCAATTGCTTTATTGGGATTTTGAGAATTGATTGGATATTTGTAATTGGATATTGGTAATTTGTTATAATTTATATTAGGATGATAATGCGTGGGTGCATAGCTCCCGCCTTCGTGAGTACGCTGCGGCGGGCAGGCCCCGTACGAAATCTTCGATTTCTATCGGGGCAGGCAGTTGGTTACCCCGTACAAAACTCACTACGTTCGTTTTTACGGGGCAGGGAGCACCACTCTTATCCCCCTTCGTTCCCTCACTTCGTTCGGGACTTCGGGGGACAGGTGCCGTGGGGGTTGATGTTAAAAAAGATTTGCGAAATTATTATGGGTGCATAGCTCAATGGTAGAGCGCCACTCTTATAAAGTGGTGGTTCCAGGTTCGAATCCTGGTGCACCCACCAGCGGTTGATATCTTCCCGAAATTAAAAACCCGGCGTGTGATAGCATCGGGTTTTTATGTGGTATTTTCAGTATGGCAACCGCTTGGATTACTCGATGTTCAGGTAGCTGGCTTTAATTACCAGCTCTGGCGTCATAGTCTATTCGGAAGAAAGTTGTTGGAAGCCCCTAGAAGTAATTCTTCGCTCAAATAAAACACCTCAACCGCCGTTTTTCCAACTCGTCCACGTATCATAGAAGTTAAAAATCATATCGCCGAGGTAGTCTATCGAGTTTACGTCGAACGACCGTAAGTCTTCAAGTGACACCTTAGTCTTGAAGAAGTGTAGTCGAGTACAGAGATTGTCGTGCTTATGCAACGCGGTAGCATACCAATGGGCATACATATTGGCGTAGTCAGCATCGATATATCTCGGCTCGTTCACCACGGCTTTTGCCCCTAAGCGATCAATCAAGATGTTGAGAATGCTGGCGAGAGAGTAGTTGTGGCGGTCAGTCAACGTAGACGGAGTAAGCAATTCTTCTATATGCTTGCCAAACTCCTGGGATTGAGGATCAAAGACTGTATATTGGATCACTGTCATGATGCACAAAAAAAGTGGCGGACCTATCGCCACTTTTTACGTTTTAAATTGAAGTCCAAAACGAAGCCATTACCGGATCCAGATTTCGTGCGCTTCTGAAGCTGACCGCATTTGATCTCGGTCA
This sequence comes from Patescibacteria group bacterium, assembly GCA_043808365.1. Classification (GTDB taxonomy): domain Bacteria; phylum Patescibacteriota; class Patescibacteriia; order UBA10025; family JAHIVO01; genus JBAYGJ01. Next base: position 96,508 of record JAZDEZ010000007.1, on the reverse strand, counting down.
ATTTCAGTCAATGCATCCCACAATGGCCCCTGTACCATACTCCACCATTCTCTTAGAGCTCCCTGAGGTGTAATGGGACTCATCTCAACTGGGAACGTGTTGTCTATAACGCTCCACAACTCTTTACTTTCTTGTTCTGATAACGTGTACATATTCATCAATCCTCCATTATGACCCAAACAATACAGACTCTCCAATGGACATAGGTTTCCTAAGGTTCTGTTCTGTCGTGACTTACAAAAAACCATTTTTCTTTGATTTATTATCGCATTGAGCACAATAGGTTGTCAACAAAAATTTGGAGATTGCCAACGGGAAGTTAAAATGTCTTACTACTAAGTTTTGCATGTCCGATCATCGCGCCGGGTTTTGGTCATTGGGCGAAATATTGTTTTTACTAAACAAAAACCCCCGAGACAACCAGGGAGTTTTTCTGGTAATAAAAGAACCCGGCGCCTGGTGACGTCGGGTTTTTGTGTGGTATTTTCGTTACGGTTGCTGCCTGGATTACTCGATGTTCAGGTAGCTGGCTTTAATTATTAGCGTCGGCTTGGTCGGCCACTGTTCTTTCGGCTGTTGCGGATAGAGAGCCAGTGATTTGACCAGTTCGATTTCACCGGTGACGTGCACTACAAATGGTTGGTTTACGCCACTTTCTGCCAGCGCTTGTGCGAAGGGGATCCAGAGCAGTCCCTGGCCGTGATAGGTATGTCCAACTCTCTGTTCACAGGGAACAACAATGAGCACGGGATACCCGGATGGGTATGGAAGAAGCGTGTTAGATAACACTGTTAGAATCAAACCGCCGCGCGCTTTGTTAAATTCCAGTACCAGACACCTGAGCTCTACGTTTTTTATATACATACTTACCTCCACGTGAACGGTTTACGATTTTTGTATTAGTGAAGCTTAGTTCATGCTGGGGTGCTTGTCAATCCCAAAACAAAAACCCCCTGAGACAACCAGGGAGTTTTTTTATCCGTACAATACGGAAGTTATGCTTTGCCTTTTAATGCGTCTTTCAGGGCTTTGCCGGCCTTGAATTTCGGGACGGTTACGGCCGGTACCTGGATGCGTTCTGTCGGGTTCTGCGGATTGACGCCGCCGCGGGCTGACCGGTGTTTGGCCATGAACGTGCCAAAGCCGGTGAGAGTTACTTCACCGCCGCCTTTCAGGGTGTCGGTGGTGATGTCCTCAAAAGCTTCGAGCATGTCCTCTGACTGTTTTTTAGTGACGCCGACTTTTTCGGCGATCTTTTCAATGAGTTCAGCTTTGTTCATGGGTAATAAATCGTTAGTTTAGCTCGCTCCTCCGGGCCAAGCTGATGGTTAGTATTCCTCGACCTTTTAGGGTGTTAATTTTGCTTTTAAATAGAGATTTCACGGTGGATACGGCGGATATCAGTCGCTTTGCGGGTAGCTGGATCAATAGTGACAAGCACTGCATTTACTACGCATGCCCCATAGTCCGGTATGTCATGCGCTGTCGTTTCGGTATTGGTGAAGTTATTGAGGATAATGTCCTTATCCACCCCAATGACCGATTCTTTCAGCCCAACCATTCCCGCATCAGTGATATAGGCCGTGCCTTTTGGCAATATTTTTTCATCCGCCGTCGGTATATGGGTATGAGTGCCGATCACCGCTGATACGCGGCCGTCAACGTGCCAGCCAAACGCCACTTTTTCGGACGTCGCCTCGGCGTGCAGGTCGACGAAAACTCCCGCAAGTTCAGTGTCGTGGCGCTGGGCCAAAATCTGGTCAATGGCGGCGAAGGGGGAGGAAAATTTTTCTTCAATGAATACCTGGCCGTTTAAGTTTACCACGAGAAGCGACATTTTGCCAATCGTGATAGCACGAAACCCCGCGCCTGACTCTTGTTCCAGGAAGTTGGCCGGTCGGATGAGCGGCGCGTCCGGATCAGCGAAAATATTCAGGACGTCGGGTTTCTTGAAGGCGTGGTTGCCTGACGTGAAGAAATCCACGCCGGCTTGCCGGCATTCATTCAGGGTTTTGGAGGTGATGCCGATGCCATGCGCGATATTTTCGGCATTGGCGATGACCAGGTCTGGTTGCAACTCTTTCTTTATGCCAGGCAATACGGCAGCCAGGGCTTTGCGGCCTGGTTTGCCGACTATATCGCCAAAAAATAGGATGGAAAGCGTTTTACCTGGCATATTCGATGATGCGTTTTTCCCGGATAACATTCACTTTGATTTCACCGGGGTATTTCAGCTCTTCTTCTATGCGTTTGGCGATATCTTTTGCCAATTTGACCGCAGCCAGATCATCAATCTTGTCCGGAACGACAAAGACCCGCACTTCCCGGCCGGCCTGGATGGCATAGGATTTCTCCACGCCCTCGAATGACTTTGCCAGCCCTTCGAGTTCGTCTAATCGCTGGATATATTGCTCGTAGGTGTCTTTGCGCGCGCCAGGCCGGGCGCCGGAAATGGCGTCAGCTACCTTGACGATCACCGCTTCCAATGACGGAGGCGCATCTTCATGGTGATAGGCAATACAGTTGATGATTGACTGGGGGAGTTTGAATTTACGTCCGATATCCTGTCCGATTTCCGGATGGGTGCCCTGGACTTCATGGTCAACAGCTTTGCCGATATCATGGAGGAATCCGCCTTTTTTAGCCACAGCCACGTCAGCGCCTAATTCTTCGGCGAGGAGCGCGGACAGGTGGGCCACTTCAATTGAATGGCGCAGGATGTTTTGCCCATAGCTGGTGCGGTATTTCAGACGGCCGACGATTTGTATAAGTTTATTGTCCATGCCGGCAATGCCGACTTCATAACACGCTTCATCGCCGGCTTTTCTGATGTCAGCGGCTAGTTCCTTTTTTGCGATTTCAATAGTTTCCTCGATCCGGCCCGGATGGATGCGGCCGTCCTGGATCAATTTTTCTAATGCCCGCTTGGCCAGGTGGCGGCGGATGGGCGAGAAGCCGGAAATGACAATGGCTTCTGGCGTGTCGTCGACGATTATTTCCACGCCGGTGAGCTGTTCAAGAGTTTTGATGTTCCGGCCCTCGCGGCCGATGATCCGGCCCTTCATTTCGTCGGACGGCAGGTTGACCACGGTTGTAGTCGTCTCGGCAGTATGCGGGGCGGCGCACCGTTGGATCACGCGGGAGAGCATGTTTTTCGCCTCTTTTTCCACAGTTTCATTTGATTCATGCTGGAGTTTGCTTATTCTCTGGACCAGTTCCTCCTTCATCCCGCTTTCGGTATTTTCGAGCAATACCCGTTTGGCATCTTCCTGGGTCAGGTTAGCGATCTGTTCCAGTTTTTTCATCTGCTGGTCTTTGATCTTGAGGATTTCCTGTTTAGCCGCTTCTAGACGATTGGCCTTGTCCAGTAACTGCTGTTGTTTTCCTTCGAGGTCAAGGAGTTTTTGGTCAAACAGGCTTTCGCGTTTTTCCATGCGATCCTGCAGATGCATGACTTCGCGCCGTCGGCTGTCCGCCTCGCGTTTGGCGTCTTCTATCACCTGCATGGCCCTGTCCTTGGCCTGGATCAGCAGTTCTTTCTGTTTGTTTTTAGTTTCTTGGATAAGCTGGTTGAGCTTAGCTTCGGCGGTATTGATTTGCTTGGTCGCCCAAAATTTGCGTCCCCACCAGCCGGTAATTATACCGCCAGGCAGGCCGACGCAGGTCAGGATGATCCAAATTAAGCTTGCATCATTCATACGAAAGTATCCTATTGATAATTGTTAATTAATGCGTGATAAAGTGCTGATATTGGCCATAAAAAATCTTCGGCTTTCCCGACGTATCGTCGGGAGTCCTCTCAGCTACTTAAAGATGTTGTGGGCTTAGGGCTAGATGATCTTGTCTACGACGCCGTATTTCTTAGCTTGTTCCGCGTTCATGAAGAAATCGCGGTCCGTGTCTTTCTTGATCCGATCCAGGGTCTGTCCGGTGTGTTTGGCGATCATGTCATTGAGCCGATCGCGGATGCGCAGGATGTGCTCCGCCCGGATCTGGACGTCGATGGCTTGGCCTTCGGCGCCGCCCATGATCTGGTGCAGGAGGATTTCGGAATTCGGCAGGACAAAACGTTTGCCCTTTTTGCCGGAGGCTAACAGAACCGCGCCCATGGAAGCGGCCATGCCCACGCAAATCGTGGCCACGTCCGGCTTCACATATTGCATCGTATCGTAGATCGCCATACCCGCAGTGACCGAGCCGCCCGGTGTGTTGATGTAAAGTTTTATATCCTTGGCCTTGTCCTCGGAATCCAAAAATAAAAGCTGCGCTATGACCGTATTGGCCACATCGTCCGAAATGGGGTTGCCCAGGAATATAATCCTATCTTTAAGTAGCCGAGAGTAAATGTCGTAAGCTCGTTCACCGAAATTGGATTTTTCTATAACCGTCGGGATGAGATACATAACTTATTTAGTTGGTTAAAACGTGTTTTGCAGTATACTATGCGGGCATTGTTTTGTCAATTTTAGGGATTTCTGTGTCAATGAGAAGTTAAAATGTCATACCTGGGCTTTTTTTATTTTACATCGCATGGCCTTTTAGCCTGCTCCGCCTGCTGATAAAAAAACGGGAGCATTATTTTAGTGCTACCCGTCGATTCCTTATGAGCTGATATTTTTCCCGCAATCAGGGCAATAATTGTAACCTCTATTTCTTCTTTCCAAGTGGTATTGCGAGCAATTAGGCGCCGCTTCGGCATTTTTATTGACCTCACCACCGCATAGGATGCAATATCGAACGACAATCTGTTCTTTGGAGCTGGTATGATTGCCACTGGGACAAGGCTTTTTTCTTTTTGCCAAAATTCCTCCTTGGTTGTTTTTTTAATGTTAGATGATATTATTAAATTCAGCAATAGTGAAATAAAGCCGCCTTACATTACGCAAGGCGGCGTCTTTTTTAAAACCCGAGGCCTTTTTTCTTTTTTGTGCGGCATTCTCCATCAGCCTCTGCTAGATTATTTAGGATGATCGAGGTTCCTTGCCAGGCAAAAGGTTGAAGTGCTCTATTGGGCAGCAGTACCAGATAGAGGTTACGCGTGTGCGTATAAAGACAGAACAGTTTGCCGCTCGGTGATCTTTTATAAGGGATTTCCGGCATTTTACCTAGAGGGAGTGGGTACGGCGATTCAGTCATGGCAAACCAACGGCTGAAGGCGAATAACATCTCCTGATAACCATCAAACCAAAAGTATTCATCTGTGGTGACCTGGTATCCGCAATAGGCGCAGCAGAGTTCGATTTTGATAAGTTTATCAAACCTATCACAGCTATCACGTTTAGTAACTGTTATAACCAGCGGTCCTGGACATCTTTCCGTGAGTCGGAATTTATCCTGGATGGTTTCTTGGTAGTGAGGCCCGATGATTATTCGATCCGAATTGTCATTAAAGAAAGCATAGAAATTGCATTCATTTGACAGCACGACTGGCAAACATCGTTTGTCTGGCATGGCTTCCTCCTATTCACTCCGCGATCCACTTCCGTGCCGCAGCCAGTGTAGTTTTTTAAGGGTTTAATATTGATTCGCCCTGCATTCACCCGTTTTATTACGGACATGCAGCCAGCGAAAATGGTAAAGAGCAGTAATCCAATATATCACGGGCAATTAATATGTGTCAACCCAGTCCGTCTAGGACAGAGGCCCCATAATTCCCATTAGAAATGCGACAAATAACTTAAATAATCTTAGTTAGCTTAGGATGGCGTAAAATAAATCTTTTATCCCCCTCGGCTATGCCCGGGATTCTCGAGATTAAAACAAAAAAATAACCCTCGTCTTAGTGAAACGAGGGTGTTTGTGGTTTTTGTTAACGCCCTTGGCAGTTGCGAATATGGTCATCATCCAGTATGGCATCCGCCACAACAATAGGTGTTTACGGCCTGCTTTTTTTCAGCCGGCAGGATTTGCTCGATAGCGTAGTATTTCCATGCTAATATCAATGAGCAGAGCCAGAGGATTAAGAGAATTTGCAGGCCAACCTCCCCGGGGGTTTGAAAGAAAAAACTTTTAATATCATACCAGTTAGTCAGCCAGATGATATATAGCCCGGTAAATAATGTTATAACATCGCTGATATAAAGATAAGATTTACATGATGTTGTACATTTCATCAGGTTTTTATTGCGCCAGAAAATACTCAATAACATTCCGCCACACGCCAATTCAAAACCTAACAGACAAAACATTGCGGTCCACGGCGAATTTTTCGGGACGAACGATACGCACATCAATCCGCCAATGAAGGCGAATTGAATTAAACAAAAGATCAGCTTTTCCTTGGCAGTTATGGACATGAGATCCTCCAATTAAAAAATGTTAAAGGACAAAAACTATCATATTATATGGTTAATTATTAGCATTTTTCGAATTTTCAGTCAACATTCGGTTAGCCGAAACTTGATATTCGCTCCAATTATGCTACCTGCCGGCCTTTTCGGGATTGTTATCTTAGCCAAATTTTCATCGCCTCTTTTTTAACTAAGGAATTATGGTCGGCTTGAAAATTTAGTCAGATCCCTCGCTCCCTTCGGGTTACTCGGGATTATTAGCTTAGCCAAATTTTCATCGCCTCTTTTTTAACTAAGGAATTATGATCGGCTCGAAAATTTTGCTAAGCTAATAAAAAGACTCCACCCGAGAAATCAGAGTGGAGTTGGTTGATCTTTGCTGAATTTTTTATTCTCCTCCGCATTAATACTCCGCAGCTTGGCCTACTCCGCCGAAGTAGCTTCGGCTACGAAGGCTGGACTGCGGGGAAACAAATGAGGAGAATCCTCCGAAGCGCAAGCGAAGGAGGATAGCTAGCTACGGAGAATGAACATATCTCTTGGCTGACGATACCTCGTCAGTTTACTGCGAGGTAGTTCATTCAGCAGGGGCATTGGGAAGTCCCAGAAGCGTTTTTAGAAATTCATCGCCTTGGTCCAGCTCGCAATAAATGTCGATCAATACCGCGGAATGCTTGCGCCATTCGCCTCCGATTATGGCCAGACAGCACATGTTAATATATCCCAGTTCTGATTTGCCGAGAGAATGGCCAAGAATTTCACCTTTGCCAAACATTACCTCTAGGGCAACCAGAATGTTTTCCACGCGCTTTGACGGGTCATCTGATTTTGACTGCTGGATCATCCAGTAATAAAATTCGTTGCCTGGACAGGGCAAGGGAGGCCATTCGGGTTTTTCCGGATAAGGAGCGCCGTAATGCAGATAATGCGTGGTTTTTCGCGCTATTATTTTAAATGAAGTTTGCCAGTCCTCGTCTCTCAGAAATTCAGTGATGTCGAATTTATGCCTGGCCAGTATTTGGAAGACCTCTTGCTGGAACTTATCCGGCAGATGGGCGATTATCTGCTGCTCAATTTTTTTGAAACGGTCGTAAAAATGATCAGGCAAGGGCTTGGTTTTGCCGGCGTTAAGCAGGCTGAGCAGCCCGATTTGCGTTTTATACTCATTTATGAGCTCAGGCAGGCTTTTTTCCGGTTCCAGTTCCGGTTCTGGTTTATTCTTTTTTTTCCAAGGCCAAAGGCCCATTTCATACTCCTTTATCAAAGAACATTATAAATGCAATTAAAGCAATGCTATTGTTTTTTTAATCTGTTGTCAAGGGGACAGGCGGTAATTTTCTGGAGCTTACTCCGCAATGGGCGGCAGTTGGTGGACAGTTTTCCTGACGCTTTTAAGTGATTCAAATGGACTTCAGTCCGGTTCAATCAAACCACCCGCCAGCCGTCGTCGGTTTCGGTTAGGGTGCCTTTGATGGTGAAGCCGGCCGCTTTCTTGTGCCCGCCGCCGCCGAAATATTTGGCGATCTTGGACACGTCTACGCTGGGCTGGGTGGTGCGGAGACTGGCCTTGATCGTGCCGTCGGATTTTTCCCGTAAGACGATGATTGCTTTTGCTTCGCCGACAGAATTTAGGAAATTTGAAATCCCTTCGCTTGAGTCCTCATCCATCTGGAGTTCCTTGAAATCCTTCTGGGTCAGGACGGTGGTGACGATGCCGGTCTGCGCATTGAGCTTCAGGCGGGACAGCGCCCGTCCCCAGAGCTGGAGCTGGTTTAACGATTTATTGCGCATGGTATTGGCATTGATATCTTTTACGCGCGCGCCATGGGCCATGAGGCGGGACGACGCTTCCATGGATAACGGCGTCGTGGCCATGTTGGTGAAGTTGCCGGTGTCCGTCATGATGCCAGTCAGCAGGGCGGTCGCCACTTCTTTATTGAATGGTACGCGGTGATAATCAATAAAATGGTAAATTATTTCCGCGGTAGAAGATGCGGCCGGGTGGACAAGGTTGATATGCCCATAGCGCTGGTTGGTGGGATGATGGTCGATGTTGATGACCACCGGCATGCCTTTGAGCGTGCGGAAATGTTCGGCCACGCCAGCATATTTCAAATCACCTGAGTCAAGCAGGATGACCAGGTCGTATTCCTTTTTTTTGAGGATCAGTTCCTCGGTTTGGATTTTTTCAGTGCCTTTTATGAATTGCAGGTATTCAGGAACGCCCGTCAAGCAAAAAAGCACGTGGACTTTTTGCCGGTACTGGAGATAATGGCTGATGCCCATGAGTGAGCCGACGGCATCCCCGTCAGGATTCTGGTGGCTGATAACCAGGATGGAGGCAGCCTTGGTGATTTCCTCCTGGATTTTATTGAAGATTGGGTGGAGTTCGTTCATGATACAATGCCTTTTTTCAGGCTGGTTAAAGTGAAATTTTACCAACCACCCATCTTACTTCTCGTTATGGATTTTGTCAATAAGCTCGTCTACGCGCTCTACATGGGAGCCGCCCGTATCCAGATAGAACATCAGCTTCGGCACCTTATACACTTTTAATTTACCCCCAATCGCGTGTTGGGAATAGCCGGCCTGCCTGTTCATGTACGCCAGAATAGAATCCTGTCTGCCCGTCGGAATAACACTAATGGTGACACGGGCCAGTGACAGGTCCCGCGTAGTATCCACTTTTGTGATTGTGACAAAGCATCCGTCCGGCATATTGATATCCCGCAGGATATGCTCATTCAACAGTTGGAGAATGAGCTTGTTAAGCTGTTGGATGCGGAAGGTAGACACCGGGATTATTTTTAGGCGCTTGTATCTTTAGTCATTTCTTCGCGGTATGTTTCCAGGAAATCACCGACCTGAAGAATCTGGCTTGTTTTTATTTCCATGCCGCATTCGGATCCGGACGGGACGCTGCTGACCGGCTGCTTGGCCTGCTGTAATTGCGTGAGCAGGCCGCTACCGATTTCCCCCTCGGCGCGCATGACTCGGCATTTGCCCCCAGTCTCAATTTTTCCTTTTGTCACCTGCCCGCCGATTATCATCTGGCCTTTTTCCGAACGGAATATTGCTAGGATTTTCACTCGGCCCAATTCCACGATTTCTTTCTTGTACCCGACCATTTTTTCCACCTCTTTTTTTACGTCATTCAGGAGGTCGTAGATGATGCGGTAAGTCTTGATGATTATGCCTTTGTCCCTGGCCAGGTCGGCGGCCCGCGCGTTTGCGTCGACATTGAATCCGTAAATATGCAGCTCCGTCCCCTCTGCCCGCAGGACGTCCATGTCCATGATATTGCCGAGGCCTTTTTTGACTACGTTTACTTTTATTTTCGGAGTGCTGAGCGCCTCCAGGGCTTGCACGATCGCCTCTTGGGAACCAAGGACGTCAGTTTTAAGGATGATGTCAACGACTTTTTCGTCCTTTCTCTCCTGTTCGGATTTTGTCTTGACCATGCGCCAGCTCTGTTGGTCGCGGTACGTCTTTTGGCGCGAATCCATTTGTTTCATGATTTTTTTAAGCGATTCCGGATTACGGATTGCCTGCAGTATATCGCCTACTTCTGGCAAATTTTTCAATCCTTGCAGTCGTACGGGGGTGGACGGACCCGCTTCTTTTATCGGTTTTCCTCGATCGTCTTTTAATAATCGGATTTTACCGACCACCTGACCGACCTGCACGACGTCAGTGGTGTGGAGGGTGCCGGTGAGTATGATGGCCGTGGCGATGATGCCCTCGCCTTTGTCGACATGCGATTCGATGATCGTGCCGATAGCCGGCCTGCTTGGGTTGGCTTGGATGCGGTCTTTCTCCACCTCTGCCAAAAGCAGCAGGTGTTCAAGCAAGTCATCGATGCCCTGCCCTGTTTTTGCTGACACTGGCACGCAGATCACTTTGCCGCCCCAATCTTCGGGCAGGCGATTGGCATTGGCTAATTGTTGTTTTACTTTTTCCAGTTGTGCGTCTGACTTGTCAATCTTATTGATAGCCACGATATATGGCAGTTTGGCGTTATCAATTATTTGGAACACTTCTTCTGTTTGTGGCTTTATCCCGTCGTCTGCCGCAATCACCACGATGGCAATGTCAGCTACCCTGGCCCCGCGGGAACGCATGGTCATAAATGCCTCATGTCCAGGAGTATCGATGAATGTGATCGCGCGACCAGCGTGATCATCCCGAGCACTGCGAGGAACCCCTCCCTCGTCAATACGAGGTCGGGATGATGGTACCTCCTTCGTCGGAACCATCACTTGGTAGGCGCCGATATGCTGAGTAATGCCTCCTGCCTCACCGGCTATTACATTAGTTTTTCGGATTGTATCTAATAACTGTGTTTTTCCATGGTCGACATGGCCCATGACTATCACTACGGGCGGTCGATTAACGAGGTTTTTTTCATCATCAAGCAGTAAGGTATCCAGGCCATCACTTAGGGTTTCTTCATTACTTTTTTCTACTTTTATTGTTGTACTGAACCCAAAATCTTGCGCAATAATATTTGCGGTATCATAATCAATATTTTCATTCAAGTTTACCAGGATTCCGTTTTTCATGAGTTCTTGCATCACGATTGATACTGGTTTGCCGATTAAGTCCGCGAAATCACGGACAGTAATTACCGGGGGGATGGTTATCGTTTGATTCGTCATGCTGACCGCAGGCGTATCTACAATTTCCTGCTTGGGCCGCCTCAGTTCCTCGATCAGCTTAGATTCAGTTTGGAACCTTTTCATAATCCGTTCGGCGATATTGTCGTTCACTTTTATCGCTTTTCGGCCAATATCAAATCCCAGCTTGGGTAATAATACTTTCAGCTCATTAGTCGGGATGTTGAGTTTTCTGGCCAGTTCAGTGACATTCATAGGGCGTTTGTTATGCCGTATATATTACCGTTTTTAGGGCATTTTGTCCATGCAGGCGATGAAAAAACGATCAATTGACTGACCGTTTTTTTTAATCATTTCTTGATTAAAAAAAGTTTTTAAAACATGCGGTTTTTCCCAACGATCAGTTTTAGCTTTTTGGGGATAACTTCAACGGTGACTGGGGTTTTGATAGTGGTTTGGCCGTCGGCTATGATGGGCAAGCATTCCGCGGAACATTTTATTTTTATTTTTGTAAATGGAAACACGCTGGCCGATGAATATTGTTTTTTAGAAAATGAAAACCATCTATGCTTTTTAGGGGGTTTGAATACCGCTTCCAAAATTCCGTCATGAGGGTTGCAGCTTTTACGCATAATATTATTGTAAAGATCGGTACTGGTACTGAAATTGCAAATTGTAATTTGATTCTGTTCATCAATCGGCCGAACCTGGTACGCTCCCCAATCAAAAACCACTTCTTTTTGGGCAGGAACGCTCAATGATGAAATAAAATAACAGTCGTTTGCCTTGCCAACGTCGATATGCTCAATTATGCGCGATGACAAGACGTCGCATGCCTTATCCCCAGCAGGGATGCCTAAGGAAGCGGCAATCGCGTTATTGTTCCCGAATGGAATAATGCCTAAAGTTATGCTAAGGTTAGGCAAAAAATTGACTATTTTACTGACCGTTTCATCATTGCCGACCGCGATTATGGTGGTCGCGCCTTTTTTTATTGCGTCTGTAACAATTTCTCGAAAGCTTTTTAGCAAGGTCATTTTTTCAATGCGCCCGTTTATGCCTAGAGACATCAAACGTGATTCAACATGTTCGAGTGCCGTTGAATACTTTTGGTCAGATAAAAATGAGTCGTAAATATAATAGTACATTTACCTTCCGAATTTTTTATTTAATTTTTTTTATTTCTGGATTCACCGTGATTTCATCCTTTACCATCGTGCATTTGCCGTTAATGATCGCTCCTTCTTCCACGCTGAGGATTTTAGTATCCAAATTGCCGAATATTTTCGCTGATCGCAAAAGCGTCGCTTTTTCTGAAATTTTTACATTTCCGCGGATTTCGCCGGACAATAAAAGGTTTGCCGCTTCAACTTCTGCTTTTACCCTCGCGCTATTGCCAATTTTTAAAGTATGGTTTGTTTTAAGGCTTCCTTGGACAACGCCTTCAACAGTAACGTTCCCGTCACCTTTAAAATTCCCCTCGACTTTTACGGACGGCCCGATAATTGTTTCTATCTCCTTATTTTGGATATCATCTCCTGAATTAAATAACGCCATAGACTTGAAGTTAATAGTAAAATTGTGCGGTAATTTTAAGCTTTATTTCAAGATTAGTCAATAATTGTATTTTTAAAAAAAATAGTATAAACTCTATTTACTGATTATTAATAAGGTAGATATGTCAAAAGATAAAAGAAAACGTAAATTCTTCCAAGGGATGGAGCATTTGACTCAGCCAAGTTCGCCTGCAAGCCCAGGATCACAAGTGGCTCCCATCGCAATTAATGTCGATTCAATCGATTTATTACAGCATAAATATGTCAGAAAAGACCTGAATAGAGTAATAGTATTAGTTTCGTTCCTACTCCTAATCATCATTGGACTCTATTTTGTTGATAAAAAAACCAATAATATCCAGTATTTAGCAGAGAAAGTCACCTCCCTTGTAATTCGATAAGTATAGAATGTTCAATGTATCTGTCCGCTATTGCCAAATTGATCAATAATAGCAATTGAATAGTTAAATTGTTCCACGGAACGTAAATATATACGTTCCACGTGGAACATTCTTTAAATACACGTGGATATGGGCATGGCAATCCCGACGCTTTAGTCGGAGCCCCAACTCTACGCTGTTGTGGATATTACAATCCCTTATACTTTTCGCCGAAGGCGCCGCGCCTGTAGCCTGCGCCCGCCTGCCATGACGGCATGTCGGGCAGGATAGCAGGTGGGCGGGGACATGCCTTTGGCTGATAATGGACTAATCCGCCCTTGTCGATGCCTCTATAGTTTCTGCCCAAGGCGGACCCGCCTCTGGCGGGCAATGGATATTATGCCCTCATAGTTCAATGGACCTGCCCGCCGTTGCCCATGCCCCTATAGTTCAACGGATAGAACAAAGGACTCCTAAGCCTTAGATCCAGGTTCAATTCCTGGTGGGGGCAATGGTAATGGCAGGCGGGTAGAACAATCCCGTCCTAAGGGATAGATAGAGGTTCGATTCCTCTCGAGGGCAAAGCCTAGTATAAATATCATAATATCCGAGCCTATAGTACAGTAAGCTATAGAGCATTCGTCCCGCACCTTTCCATAAGGGCCAATAGCTCAGTCCCGACGCGAAGCGGTCGGGATTCCGACTGAAACGTCGGAATTGGTTACCTGCCCGCCATGGCCATTGGGCCTATCGTACAGTGGTAGTACAGGGCATTCGCATTGCTCAGACGGGAGTTCGATTCTCCCTAGGTCCATTGGCGATGGCAGGCGGGGCGCTGCATTCGCATTGCAGAGGTCAGGGGTTCGACTCCCCTTTGGTCCAAAAAAATTACGCGACAGAGATCGCCGGTTCAATTCCGGCACGATGCAAAGTGACCTATATATCGGAGTTCCCCCGCCACAATAAATAAAATTAATCAAGGTAGGGCGAGGTCTGCCTCTGGCAGAGATTCTCCCCAGGTCCACCAGACCAGACCAGAAAGGAAATGGATGTTCCACGTGCCTGCCCGCCATTGCTAAGTTGATCAATATTGGCAATAATATAATCTAACTGTTCCACGTGGAACATCATGAAAATTTACTAATAGGCATGGCAGGCGGGGAACAATTTTGAAAAATGTTATAAAATAAGGTTAATTATGAGCCTCAGGCTCAAAAGGCTGATTCCCGCCTGCTGAAACCAGTGGGCCGTTGGCGCAATTGGTAGCGCGCTTCCATGGCATGGAAGAGGTTACCGGTTCGATTCCGGTACGGTCCAATGGCTTCGGCAGGCGGGGAGGAGGTCAGGGGTTCAAGTCCACTTTGGTCCATAAGAATGAGGCGGTAAGTAGTTGAATAACGACTCCCTTGGAGTCCACTAAAAAAAACAGCAGTTGGATAAACGAGCTGTTTTTTTAAAATTAAAACAATTTACTAATTTTCCATAACACATCAAATAGCGCCTTCTGGTTGTAGGCTAATTCCTCTGATTTGATGATCATGCCAAAATTTTCTTTCCTTGAGGAAATAATGGATACTATATCGTCATACAAATACATAGTCATGGAAAATTTGAAATCGGTGGGTGCCAGACGGACTTCACGCTTATCTTTTACGCTAGTCCCCCATTTATATTTTTCTACGGTTTGGGCTACTTCCTTGATTTCCGGCCTCAGCGTGCGTAAATAATACCCATTTTTTATGCGGTTTTGAGTTAAATTCTCAAAAAATTCTTCACCAACCAAATCCAGAATATCTTTTAAGGGCAAAATGCTTCTTAAAGTTTTTTCCTTGCTTTGAAGAGTTTTTTCCAAAACTGTTTTTACTCCGGCCACGCCTTCATAATATTCCATCCGGGGTTTGACGCCGGGTACGTAGAACATAGATTTCAGCTGGGGCAAGAGAGCGTCTAGCTCCATTTCTTTTTGGCGGATGGATTTTTTTAATGTTTCCGGGTCTTCGGGCACGAACAGCCTTTTTTTGCCCTTAATAGTCTGGGTAACCAGCCTTTTATCAATTAAGTTTTGTAAAAGGTCATAGACCGAGGTTCTTTTTATCTCAGTTTTATCGGCAATTCTTTGGACAGAGGATTGGCCAAGCTCAAGGCAGGCTAAGTAAACCTCGGCTTGTTTCTGGTTTAGTCCAAATTTTTCTAGTTCTTTTGATATTTCCATAAATGTCGATATTCTTCGACGACATAATTAGTATATATTATCTATTTTTATTCGTCAATACTTATCCACAGAAATATTGTCGAGGGCTATTGACAAGATTATAAGGCGGGTATATACTGGCCTGTTAACAATAAACATCAAATATTATTGTTAATAAAAGGTTTTTGGGAGGGAGCCTGAAACAAGCTTTCTTCCAAATAGGCAGAAAGCCTTTTTAAAATCAAAAAACGAACTTTAAAACTTTAAAAAAAATGAGGTGCAAAATGAAATGCTATGAAATTACCAATGACAAAGGCAAAGAAGGCATTCGCTTTGAACATTTTGGACGCGGAAATAGTGCCTATGACGCTGTGTCAGTCGGCCAGTTAAAAATCAATATTTGGCCAGAAGTTGAGCGGGAAAAAGATCGCATTAAAAATGCCCAGGTTTGCTTTATGCAAGCCTCGCTCAATAGTAATGTTTTGGGTCGCAGCTTGGTACATTTCAGAAAGCCAGAACATGAAACTGAAGCTATTCTGGTTAAGTGGGATATTGCCGGCAGGGATTCTTTCATGGTAATGACCGAAGGCGGAATCGTGGCTCTCGACTATGAAAGCAAGACAGTCGATGTTAACAATCTCATTCACCTGAAAAACGCCTCAATTTTAGTGGTGCTCATGCTCGGCCAGAGCATTTATGCCAAACATAATGATTTGGACCGGTCAATAAGTGTTTATTGCCGGCGTAAAGGCGAAATGCCCGAAATAACATTTGGAAGTTCGGATAGCAGGAATGGCACTTATACTTTTTCGGGCCGCAGTCTTCCCGATCTTCTGCATCAGGATAGTTAAACCACGCAGCACATTCAGGGGAAGTTTGAAAAATTTCAGACTTCCCTCTCTATTCCAGCTAATGACAAAGGTTGTTGGCTGAAAAAGAGAAAAAAATGAACTTTAACAAAAGAGGTAAAAGATGAAAAAGGTGTTTCTTCTTGACGACACGGATGTTGCCCTAAATTATCTTAAGAAGCAGTTAAATGAAAAATACCCGGGGCAATATGACTTTTACCAAGCTTATAACGTGGCGGAGTTTACTGCCGGTGTCATGGAGCTTGGAGAAAGAACGCGGGGAATGATTTTCATTATTGGACTTTATCTGAAAGCATCACCCGAAGATGGGATCAGGTGTGTCAAGTATTTACGGCGTGATGGATACAAGAATCCAATTTTTGTCTGGTCCAAGTGGGCAAACGAATACCGACAAAAAGCGCTAGA
The DNA here is from genome assembly GCA_043808365.1 of Patescibacteria group bacterium. Lineage (GTDB taxonomy): Bacteria > Patescibacteriota > Patescibacteriia > UBA10025 > JAHIVO01 > JBAYGJ01. The sequence goes on along the minus strand of JAZDEZ010000007.1, from coordinate 80,201 downwards.
CGCCGGCGCTGACGACGTTTTCGAAAAGTGTGTCGAAGATGAAAAGCTGCTGGCCGCGATTGATGGAATCAAGTCCACGCCCGTGGTTGAAAGTTAAGTCGCCCATTGCTAGGGAAGTCAGGATATTTCAGACTTCCCTTTCTATTCCAGCTAATGACAAAGGTTGTTGGCTGAAAAAGAGAAAAAAATGAACTTTAACAAAAGAGGTGAAAGATGAAAAAGGTGTTTCTTTTTGGCGACAACGATTATGACAGCAATCGTTTAAAGAAATTGTTGGATGAAAGATATCCCGGACAATACGAACTTTTTCATGTCTATTCGAAAATTGAGCTATGTTTGGGGATAGAAAAGTTTTACGATAATGCAGTATTTATAATTGGGCTGTATTTGAAAAACGGTCCTGATGATGGCCTGAACTGCATCAAGTGGTTACGGGGAAGGGGATATAAAAATCCGATTTTTGTCTGGTCCAAACTGGCGTTTGCCTATAGGCGGAAAGCGCATGACGCTGGGGCAGATAAAGTTTTTGAAAAGTATGTCGAAGATGAAAAGCTGCTGAAAGCCATAATGGACGAACCGTACATTGATGACGAAGAAGCACAAATGAAGGCTAGTCTTCAACAAAATCAAAAGAAGTAAAAGGATTATAGGCGCTTGCTTCTCATCATGTCCCCGTTTCTCGTCATAGATTTACTGACCAGTTTAGTAGTCTACTTTTCTCCAGTCTTGGGTTTCCTGTTAGCAATTCTCGGCGGGGAATAACGGTGTCCGCTATTATTAAAGGAAGTTGGATATGATTCTAGCTTCCTTTTCTCAATTCCAGACAATAATAAAAAGTCGTTGATAAGCCCGTTTTAGTTGTATATACTGAGGCGGGTTTTTTTGTTTGCTTGACAGTTTATCGGCAGGTGGGTATACTGGGGGGGAGTATGCTGGTAAATGACTAATTACTAATTTCTAATGCCAAAAGGCAAAACAAAAAGTAGTAACTCCGGGGTATCGAGGAAGGGGGGTATAGAGGGGTGCAACTTTACCAATATTCAAGCCCGTTTGCATCGCGTCCGGGGGCAGATCGGCGGCATTGAAAAGATGATCGCCAATAAAAAAGACTGTTTGTCCGTACTGCAGCAGGTGGTGGCTTGCCGGGAAGCTTTGCGCAAGGTCGCCATAGCTGTTCTGCAGCAGGAGGCGCAGGGTTGTTTTAAGGACGCTTCCGGCCGGAAGTCAATCGGGGATTTAGAAAAAATCGTGGAGGCGCTCTTCAAGGCAACTTAAGGCTGGACAGTTTTACGACATTTGTTCAAAAATATAGTGTTCCAAGCTGGTTTAAATATTATCTGTTTTTAAATTTCGATTATTGGGATTTTAAATCTGTCCAAAATTAAGGGTTTAGAGATTAGGGTCTATTCCGAAACGGCCAAAGTCAACGTCAATCACACCATCAAAACAAGTAGCGAGTCGTGTTTGGACAAATTGGTAATAAACATTTACAATGTTAATGCATTGATTATTAATAACAATATTTTTATGTCAGAAATTACATTCACCGATCAAAATTTCGAACAAGAAGTCATCAAGTCAGAGCAACCGGTGCTCGTCGATTTTTGGGCTGAGTGGTGCGGCCCGTGCAAGATGCAGGGACCGATTGTTGAGCAAGTCGCAAAAGATTTCGAGGGCAAGGCCAAAGTCGGCAAGCTGGAAGTTGACCAGAATTCTGCAAAAGCCCAGCAATATGGGGTAATGAGCATCCCCACCCTGGCGATTTTTAAGCAAGGCAAAATTGTCTGGCAGGGGATCGGATTACAGCAGAAGGCGCAATTATCCGAACAGTTAAAAAAGGTTTTAGCCTAAATTATTTATTACTTATGGAATACGATGTAATTATCGTAGGCGGCGGTTCGGCCGGATTAACGGCCGCCATCTATGCCAGTCGCCGGGCCATAAAAACATTGGTGATTTCTCAGGACATCGGGGGCCAGGCATCGATTACCGACATAGTTGAGAATTACCCCGGCCATGAATCGATCGCTGGTCCTGATTTGATGGCAAAATTCCACAAGCAAGCCGAGCAATTTGGCGCGGAGTTCCTTTTCGACGAGGTAAAAAAAATTGAGAAAAGTAAGGATATATTCCTGGTAAAAACGGCCAGCCAGGAATATATTGCCAAAACAATCATTTTAGCTTTTGGTTTGTCGCATCGGCACCTTGGCGTTCCAGGCGAGGAACGATTGATCGGCCGGGGCGTGACATACTGCGCCACCTGTGACGGTCCGCTTTTTAAGAGGAAACGCGTGGCTGTCGTTGGCGGCGGGAATTCTGGCGTTAGTACAGCCCTTTATCTATCAGGTATTGCCGGACAGGTATACCTGTTTAGCCGCGGCGGTAAATTGAAGGGAGAGGCGGTCCTCGTCGATCAATTGTCGGGGAAAAAGAATATCGAAATATTTACGGGTATTGCCGCGAAAGAAATTACCGGCCAGGAACGCGTGGAGTCGTTGATTGTCACGGATGTTGATGATTCCACAAAAGTACGCAACTTTGCCGTTGACGGGGTATTTGTGGAGATTGGATATACGGTGAAGTCTGATTTTATTAAGGGCCTGGTTAAGGTAGATCCGCAAAACCAAATCATCATTTCTCCGAATAATGAAACTTCGGTGCCGGGCATTTTCGCGGCCGGAGACGTGACAACGGTGACCTATAAACAGATCGTTATTTCCGCCGGTGAAGGTTGCAAGGCCGCATTGCAGGCATACAAATACCTCCAACAAAAGAGCGGCAAGACGGCCGTGATGATCGACTGGAAGACCAGTGTTAAGAAATAAATTTAGTTAGATTAACTTATAAAAATTGTATTATGGATGCTATCCATTCGTTTGATAATGTCGTGAAAAAGATTCATGAAACGGTAAAGCGCCTGGGCGCTGAGCCGTCCTATGCAGATAAGCTAAGCCAGCCAGACGCAGTTTTGGAGCGCCCGATAAGCATCATTATGGATACTGGCGAACCAAAAAATTTTAACGGTTTTCGAGTACAATTCAATAATGCCCGCGGGCCGTATAAAGGTGGTATTCGTTTCCATCCTGAAGCTGACTTGGATGAAGTAAAGACGCTGGCCTGCCTGATGGCCGTAAAATGCGCGGCGGTGGACATCCCCATGGGCGGCGGCAAAGGCGGGATAACCGTGAATCCAAAGGAATTATCAGAAGCGGAACTGGAGCGCCTGGCGCGGGGCTGGGTGAAGGCTTTTTTTAATGCCATTGGTCCGGATAAGGATGTCCCGGCGCCGGACGTTAATACCACCCCGAAAATTATGTCATGGATGGTGGATGAATATTCGAAGCTGGCCGGGAAAAATACCCCCGCTTCATTTACCGGCAAACCGCTGGATATCGGCGGGTCGGCTGGCCGAGAGTATTCCACCGCACAGGGAGGTTTTTTTGTCCTTAGAGAATTGCTGAAGAAGATCGGTTTAAGTCCAGCCAAGACGCGCGTCATTGTCCAGGGATTTGGTAATGTGGGGTTTCATACCGCCAGAATATTGCATGAACATGGCTATAAAATCATCGGATTGTCAGACTCAAAAGGCGCGATTCTCGTGCCCGGCGGCGTTGATCCCAAACATGTGATGGTGCATAAAAAAGCCAGCGGCAAATTGGCCGGCGTGTATTGCCAAGGATCGGCGTGTGAGGAAATAGAATATCATAAGGCGAGCAATGAAGAGTTATTGGAAGCGGATGGCGACGTACTGATTCCGGCTGCATTGGAAAACCAGATTACCGGCCAGAATGCCGATAAGATCAAAGCGAAAGTAATTTTAGAAATGGCCAATGGCCCGATGACGCCCGAAGCGGACTTAATATTGTTCAAAAAAGGCGTCTATGTAGTGCCGGACGTCTTGGCGAATGCCGGCGGAGTTACGGTCAGTTATTTCGAATGGCGCCAAAACCTGGATCATGAACACTGGTCAGAGCAGGAAGTGAATAATAAGTTAGAAGAAAAGATGGTTAAGCAATTCGGCAATGTCTGGGCCATTGCCCAATCGCAGAAGATTGATTTACGGTCAGCCACTTATAATCTGGCGGTTGGTCGGATCATTGAAGCGATTAAAAAACGCAAATAATCGTTAATAGGTGGGGTGATTGACGCATTAGCTTATTGTCTGGTATAATAAGGATGTTAAATAAACAATTTTGGCCGGTAAGTTAACTATAAAGCTTATTTTATGGGGGTGACCGAAATTTTCGGTATAACAAATGAGCTTGGCTTCAATAAAAACGAATATTAACCGCTTTTGCGGTTTTTTTGATAATTATTAATTTATTAATTAATTCCCCTCGGGGGTAATAAGGGAAATAATATGAATATCATTGCGCGTTGGCGATTTATCATGCTGGCGGGAGTGGCCTTGTTAGGCGGCCTGCTCCTCGTCCAGCCGGCTCAAGCTACGACATATAATCGAGTCAGTGGATTGGCCGTTGATAGCGGCTATTCAACGGTATTAAGTGCGACCACATCGTATACGCTGTCGCTCGTTACCAGCCAGACGATACCGACTGGTACCAGGATAATTTTCAATTCCAATTTGACCGGTCCAGGCTGTGGTGAGGGGCTGCAATGTTCTATCGGCGTGACCGGGGCCAGTATGAGCGGCGTATCGGTCGTTTCCCAAGAGGCATATGACCCTGATACGTATGCGTTTGTTACCTCAGCCGACATTTCTGGCACCGTATCCATTACTATGAATAATGTCACGAATCCGAACGTGAGTGGGCCGTATTCATTGCGGCTGATGCTCCAATATCCTGTTGGGTATACGCCAGACGATGAGATTGTCAGCACCAATCCCGTGTTTGTCGGAAATTTGGCAGTCGTCGGAAAGATCACCAATCCAGACGGCAGCGTGCCATGCGTCGGGACTGAACCAAATAGGCAATGCGGCGGGATTAATGTTCGGACCCAGGATTTTTCATTTAATTATGGCACTGGCGTTGATTCAAACGGGTATTACGCAATTCCGGTCGTGACTGATCGAGGCACATTCCAGACAGGCCAGACATATTTTGCTGAACTTTTCCCTCCACAAGGAGCGAGCGGAATCGTCCCTCCCGATGCTTCTTCGTTTGTTTATAATGGGGCGATAGTCACCAAGAATCTTTCGTTCGTGGTGGCGGCAAAAACAATTAATATCACCGTAAAATATGACAATGGAAGCGTGGTAACGAATGCGAATGTTTGGGCGAATAAGCGCGGCGGCGGGAGCAATGTAGGTGGCACAGTGGACTCATCCGGAGTAAAAGCATTAACCGTTTCTGGCGGGTCCTGGGACGTCGGAGTGAATTGTCCATGGAACCAGCAGACGAACTCACCGGGTAATTGCGATTGGGCCTATAACCAGCCGCCGGTTTCAGTTGAATTTGCGCAAAATAGTGTCACTGAAACGCAAAGTTTGACATTTACCGTCATTAAGGCAACGGCGGTAATTAAAGGGAAGGTTGTATTGCCTAATGGTTCCCCATTGCCAAATGGAAATGTGAATATCCAGAAGGATGGAGGTATGGGCTTGGGTACCGGCCTCAGCGCAGACGGTTCATTTTCTGTTAATGTGCCGGCCGGAAACTATAATGTTTCAGTGAATCCTGATATGAATAATCCGGCATATGCGCGATATTATTCTGCAACGATCCCTGTCGGCGTTGTCGATAATCAGACAAAAGACCTGGGTACTATAACGATGGCTCAAAAAAATTCAACGATCACCGGCAAGGTTGTTTTGGACAATGGGACTGGCGTATCCGGGGTCAGAATAAATGCCTGGATCATGAATGGCGGCGGTTGGGGGAATACGACGTCAGGGATTGACGGTACGTTTTCCATGTATGTGTCACCGGGAAACTGGCAGTTGAATATTGATAACGGGCCACAGTCAGGGAATTATATTCCGAATGACAATAAGTCAGTTGATGTCGCGGTCGCCGACAACCAAACGGTCAGCGCGGGGAATATCGTCGTCAAGCTGGCCGATGCAACGTTACAGGTAAAATTGGTTGACGTGAATGGCAACGCCATTTCAAACATGTTCGGATATGCGTATGCCAGGAAGAAAGGGGCTGGATTTGGCCCGGGAAATGAATTTGGATCTGGCATCAACCAGGGTACGGCGACAATCAGACTGATCGGCGGCGCCACGTTTGTCGTTGGCGCGAATCTGCCGTCGGATGCCGGAATCGGATATTCTTTGAGAGAAGAGGTGGAGGTAGCCGTGGCTGTCGGGGAAACGAAAATTGTCAAGGTAACGCTTGTGGCGAATGACTCCACTATTTCCGGATTTGTAAAGGACCAAAATGGTTTTTTAGTAACGAATCTAGATGCGGAAGTGTACGTAAACGATGACTCTTGGCAGTGGCGCGGAACCAGACTTCAGCCGGATGGCAGCTTCACGTTTTCCGTACGCGGCGGGAAGAAATATATGGCCGGCGTGAATGTGCGCGGTGGCGGTAGTGGGTATGTTGCATCAAATCCCAAGCCAGAGGATGCATTTACTGTTCCGGCCAATAGCACCTTTACGAAAATAATTACGCTCTTAAAAGCAGATTCGGTAATTTCAGGCATTGTTTTGCAGCCTGACGGAACGCCGATGCAGCGGGCCTGGGTGAATGCGAATAACTACCGGGCGATGGAGAGTAAGATCAAGGGCGATGTCGCTGGCGCCCGGATAGTCGACACCGGGACGCAAACTGGAGCGGACGGCAGGTTTTCAATCGCCGTACTCGCCGGTAAATATGACGTACATGCCGGCATGCCACCGGAATTCTCCGGAAATTTCATGCCGCCAAAAGAGGCGTCTGTTGACGTTACGCCAACGACACCAGCGACTGGAGTAACGTTACAATTCCGTGCGGCTGACGCCACGGCAGCGGTAACTCTATTATTGCCGGATGGCACGAAGCCTGACATGGGTTTCTGCCATGCCTGGTCTGAACAAGGCGGTAATTCGGGCAAAGAAGCAAATGGCGGAGTATCTAATGTCCCATTAACGACCGGGACTTGGAATGTCGGTTGTGATTCATATAATCCAAAGACAGACAAATTTTACCGGTCAGATGAGAACCAGGTATCAGTCACAAAAGGGCAAACCCTTGCCTTAAGCGTGAAGATGCAGGAAGGATTGTTTAATATTCCGAAAGGCGTGACTGAATCATTTGACGCCACTACGCAAAAGGTATTAACTCTGCCAGATGGCACGACAGTCACTATTCCGGCCAATGCACTGGCTACCAGCGGGAATGTGACCTTGATGGCTACACCTGATGTAAATTTAATGCACACCAAGGATACGAAGCCGATCAACTTTGCCTGGAATTTTGAGGCTTTGGACAGTAATAATCAGTTGATCCAGACGTTTAACTCGAACGCGACCATCTGCATCCCATACGACAAGGGGTACCTGGATAATATTGGGATTGACGAGAATACGATTGTGGCCAAGTATTACAATTCTACGAATGGCACCTGGCAGTTGCCAGAAGGCACCACCCAGGACTTCGAGAACCACAAGGTTTGTTTCAGCGTTTCCCATTTCACAAATTTTGCCCTAGCAACGGGCTCTCGGGTCACCGCTTCCGCCGGTGGTCCTCAATACATTGTCGCCACGCCGTCATCAAAAGGCGGTCCTCAGGTAACGGTATGGGACGGGAACGGCAAAATTAAACTTTCATTTTTCGCCTTTGATTCCAAGCTGCGGTTTGGTATTCAGGTGGCGTACGGTGACGTCACAGGCGATGGCGTGAATGAAATCATCGTCGTACCTGCAGTCGGCGGAGCGTCACAGGTGCGAATATTCAGCTTGCAAGGCAAGCTGTTGAAACAGTTTTTCGCCTATGCCACTTCGCTACGGACTGGCGTGAATCTTCTAGTCTCGGATGTGGATGGAGACGGCACAGCGGAAATCATTACATCAACGATGGCGGGAGCCGGCCCTCAAATCAGGATTTTTAATAGCAACGGGACTGTTGAGAAGCAGTTTATGGCGTACGGGACGGCGTTTCGCGGTGGCGTGAATATGGCCACGGGAGATGTCGACGGTGATGGGGTGCCGGAAATTATTACCGTGCCCGCTTCAAAATCAGCGCCACAAGTTAGGGTCTTCAACTATGACGGTACTGTCGTAACTCAGTTCTTCGCCTATGCGACGACGATCCGCGGCGGGTATCATGTGACAACCGGAGATGCGGATGGCAATGGGAGCATAGATATCGTCATTACGCCTGAGCCGGGCCTGGGGCCGCAAGTGGCAATATTTAATGGTGCCGGCGGGCTCATTAAGAAGTTCATGGCTTATGCCACCACGTTCCGCGGCGGGCTATATGCGGCCGTCGGGGATGTTAATGGGGATGGTACAAACGAGATTATCGCCACCCCGGAAAGCCAGGCCGGGCCGCAGGTGAGGATATTCACCTACACAGGCACCGCCCTGAAGAGCTTTTTCGCGTATTCATCGAGATTGCGCGGCAGTTTCACGACAGTCGTGGCTGACGTCAATTCTGACGGGACTAATGAGATCGTCACGGCGCCAGGTGCTGGCATGGGCCCGCAGGTCAGGGTATTCAATTATGCCGGGACTGCATTGAAGACATTTTTCACCCACGCGACCGGGTTCCGCGGCGGTCTAAATATCACGTCTATTCCCACTTTCTAAGAGTCGACAGTTTACAGATAACGCTTCCCACGCCATTCATCTAGTGAATGGCGTGGGGTTTGTTAATTTATGGTTTGATTGGTATAATCCTGCTATACTATTCGAGTTGACGGCCAGGGATTTAACATTAAACCAAGAAACAATCATTATGGACCAGCAATATATCGACACCCTGAAGGCAAAGCTTCTAGATCAAAAGAATAAAATTTCTTCCCAGCTTGAGGGCATCACCCATGAAAAAAGCTTCAATAAAGAACGCGTCCAGGCCAAATGGGAGAATATTGGGGAAAAGGATGAGGATAATGCAATCGAGGTAGCGGATTTTCAGGATTCCATCGCCCTGGAGCGCAATCTTGAGACTAGCCTGGAAAAAATTGGCACAGCCTTGGAAAAAATTGATACCGGTAAATTCGGTATATGCGATACATGCGGGAATGGGATCGAAGAGGAGAGACTGTTGGCAATTCCAGAGGCTAACCTATGCATGAACTGTTCAGGCCATAAGGCGTAACCTTTCACTGTATGAATTTAACCCGGCGCGCTTCTCTGGGGGTGGCGGGGGTATTTGTGTTATTTTGTCTTGATCGAGCCCTGAAATGGTGGGCCCTGAATGTGCTGGCGGATTCCGGACTGTTTGTCATTAAAGAAAAATTGGGTTTTATTTTTACTAAGAATTATGGCATATCATACAGCATACTTCTCCCTCAGGCATTGTTGGTTTTCGTATTGGCCGTGGTTATTGTTGCCCTGGTGTTTATTGCGTTGATTGCCTACCGCAAGCATGAATGGTGGATTGTTTTCCCATCAGCCTATATAATCATCGGCGCCTTTTCAAATGCGCTCGACCGGTTGAAGTACGGGTATGTGGTGGATTACATGACGCTTACCGGCTGGCCAATTTTCAATATTGCCGATGTCTTAATTTTGGCCGGGGCAGTGTGGCTGGCAGTACGAGTAATCCGGCGGCCAATTATTTCATGACTATCTGTCAGTCAAGGAAAGTATTGACGTAATCCTATTGGGCTGGTAAGATGGCTCAATTGATCTTTACAATACAAATGGAGGAAATAATGAGATTAGCGTTAATGCTGGTTTCTTGTGCTTTGATTAGCGTTGGATTGGCGTATCCGGCTATTGCAGTGGATCAGGCCCCGTATTTTTGTTTCGGAGAGCAGGCCCAGGCAGTATTGGATTCGTTGGAGCATGGCAAATCTCCGGACACGATGACGATGGTGGTGTTGGCTCATAATATCACCTTCAAAAACCGCGATAAAAAAATGCGCGAAAAGGCCGAAAAGCTCCTGGAGAAATGGGCAAAACACGATACTTCCACTCTGGTGGAGGCGTATCTCGGATCTGTCCAGATGATCAAAGTGCGGGACAAGGGCAAGATAGTCAATGGCCTGAAGATTGTGGGAAGTATTTTTGGCGGAGAGTCGCCTTATATGACGGCGCGCAAGGCGTTTGGGCGGATCAGTCAGGCTGTTAAGGATGATCCGAACAATCTCATCTTGAGATTTTTGCGGTCAACAGCGGCCGTAGAAAGCGCGGAATATTTGCCTGAACTTCTTGCCGTGGCGCGTGAAGATTTGCAATATCTCAATGCGCAGGTGCTGTCGGATGACACGGTGGGTTGTTTTTTCTTATGGCTGACGTGGGCGAAATATTACCATAATCCGTATTTGGCGATTGATGATCCGAATGCCCAGATATTAGCCGAACATTACATTTGCGCGGCATGGGAATTGGCTCATCAATCCGCACGGAGCCCGGACTACCAGGCGGAAGCTGATAGATGGGAGCGCAAGATTTTTTTTAAGGAGTGATAGTCACTCTGACAATTTGTCAGGCTTAGCGTTCGTTAAGCCTGATTTTATTTCGTCCTTTTAGCGCTTTTCGATAAAAGACTTGACTTTAAGTAGTCATTTTGATACTATATTTTTGAAGAAGAAAAAGATAAAACCTTCCCACGTTTGTGAGAAGGTTTTATTCTTATTTATCAATATTATGTCAGTGAAAGTGTTGTCTGCGGCGGTAGTCGGGCTGGATGCTCAAATTGTAGAAGTGGAGGCTGATTTAGGCCTTGGCTTGCCGAAGACTATCATTGTCGGTTTGCCTGACATGGCCGTCCAGGAAGCGCGTGAACGGGTAAAATCCGGCATTAGAAATAGCGGCGCAGAATGGCCTACGGGGGTTGTGACGATTAATTTAGCGCCAGCGACTTTGCGGAAAGAAGGGTCAGGTTATGACCTGCCGATGGCCGTGGCCATATTGCTGGCGCGAGGCGAAGTCGGTTCAGATTGGCCGATTGAGCAGAGCTTGTTTATCGGCGAGTTGTCTTTGGAAGGCGGGGTCAGGCCGGTGGCCGGTGTTTTGTCGATTGCCTGCCTGGCCAAACAAAAGCGAATTAAAGAGTTATTTGTCCCGGCCGCTAATGCCGGCGAGGCGGCCCTGGTCAATGGCTTGCGCATATTTGCCGTTCGTCATCTTGAAGATATTATCAACCACCTGAATCACCGCCAACCAGCTCCGTTATTTAAAAAAAAGAGGCCGACCCGTACTGTCATGGAGCCGGAAGCGATGGATTTTTCATTTATCCGCGGACAGGAGCAGGCCAAACGGGCCTTGGAAATTGCCGCGGCCGGCGGCCATAATTTCCTGATGACTGGTCCGCCCGGGTCAGGCAAGACACTATTGGCAAGAACGGCATCGACCATATTGCCGACCATGAATTTGGATGAATCATTGGAAGTGACCAAGATATATTCTGTCGCGGGTCAGCTGCCAAAGGATACGCCCGTCATCCATCACCGGCCGTTCCGCGCGCCGCATCACACCACGTCCTCGGTGGCCCTGGTTGGCGGCGGCAGCTGGCCAAAACCGGGAGAGATATCCTTGGCGCACCGGGGCATACTTTTTCTGGATGAGTTCTCCGAGTTTTCCCGTCAGACATTGGAAAGCCTCCGCCAACCGCTGGAAGATGGCGTAATTACCGTTTCTCGGGCAAACAGCTCTGTCCAATTCCCCGCGCGTTTTACCCTGATCGCGGCGCGCAACCCCTGTCCCTGCGGGTATCTCAATGACCCGCATCAAGCCTGCACGTGCAGCGCTATAAGCGTTATTAAATACCAGAAGAAAATTTCAGGGCCATTGCTTGACCGAATCGACATCCATAGTACCGTCCCGCGCCAGGAATTTGAGAAAATCGCCGAATCAAAGCAGGGCGAATCTTCGGCAGCCGTGCGTGAGCGGGTCTTGCAGGCACGGCTGCGCCAGACTGACCGTTTCCAGGGTACAGCGCTTGTGGTCAATGCTGAAATGTCAGTGAAGCAAATTGACCAGTATTGTCAGACTGCGCCGGAAGCTCACGCGCTCTTGAAGCAGGCAGTGAACCATTTTTATCTTTCTGCCCGGGCCTACCATCGGATATTAAAAGTTTCCCGGACGATAGCCGATTTGGCTGATTCTGGGCAGATCCAAGCTGAGCATGTGGCCGAGGCGCTGCAGTTTCGGGCGCAGACGAGTTGACACCAGGTATTCATTGGGCGTAGAGTGTAGTAAATAAAAAGACAAATAGTTATTTGCAAAATCAAGGAGGATGTTGTGAGTATAACCCGTTATTTTGTGTTTGTGTTGTTAATTGCCATTGTGTGCGCCGCCGGATGCTTTCTACTGATCCAAAATGTATTCCTGCATTGGATGGTGTCGATCCTGGTCATTATTCTTACCATGGCGAATTATTTCACTATGCAAATCAACGCTGAAAATAGTTGTTGGCCGGGGGCGTCGTCATTTGTTGAGTTCTATCGTCGCGCCAGCGGTTACCGCGGGTGGATTATTTATCAAGAAATAGCCATACTATTGGCCGTCGTAGTCGTCGCGGTACTGCCCTATGCCAGTGTCCATCTAGTCGGAGTGGTTAGTGTTATGGTGGTAATCCCCCTCACTACCTACTCAAGCGGTTATTTAGGAGTTAGAAGTGTGAGCAGATAGCCTGGTTTTTATGCCAGAATAATTGGTCCGAGATGATATTTCGGGCCAGTTTTTTATTGGGAAAGGATTTTTAATATAATTTCTAACGAGATTGACTTATTTTTTAAGAGGCGTAGAGTAGTAATTAATAAAATAGTACATTATTTATCCAAGGAGGAAGTTTGATGATAAACCGTTTTTTCTGGTGGACACTTTTCGTATCCGTTGCCTGTGCGGCGTCATGCTTTATCCTGATCCACAATGCATCTATGCGTTTGCTCGTCCCTGGGTTCGTGATCATCCTCTCGCTTATGAACTACTTTGTAGTTCAGTGCTGTGTCGTGATTGATGGACAGTACTGGGTGGTTTCATGGAAAGGTATCTTGAAGGAAATGAAACAGTATCGGTGGGTCATCTTTGTCAGTGAGGCAATCATCATATGCCTCGTTGGCTTCGCATGGGCGGCACCGGGCTTTTCCGTCTTTCTTCCTGGCATTTTCTGTGTCATTCTGGTGATTCCTCTGACGACGTATCTCAGCACCTTTTTTGGGGCAAAGAGTGCAATCGCATGACCAGCTACTCGGCGAATACAGACTGGTTTGAGTTCAAACTCAGACCAGTTTTTTATTGGGAAAGGATTTTTAATTTGTAATGACAAAGGAGTCATTCATTGCATTCGGGACAACCCCGTTAGAAAATGCATGAAAAATCATTTCTTTATAGAAGGACAGTAATTGATATAAACTTCCTTTATTGTATTAACAATAATTGTACATTTTCTTAATGGGCTTGACTTTTATTGGAAAATATGATAAAATATACATATAATATAAAAATAAATCACAAATGGAGGAGCAGTCTAAAATAAAAGACGAGCTGGCCATTACGCAGACCGAAAATATTCTCCGCCTCGGTGAGGAGGAGAAGCTTAAGCGTCTGCGCTGGTCTGTGGCAGTCCGGTATATCATGGTCATTTCCGTGTCCGTGATTGCCGTTGTGGGCTATGAAGTGGGGTTCCAGTTTGACCTGATCGGCGTCTTGATCGCCGCCACCATCGGATTCATATTCAACCTGACCTCAAGCCTCGTCTACCGAACTGTTTATTACCCAAAGTTCTGGCCGTATTTGGGCGTGTTTTTGGATATGGTGGTCATTTCGGTGATTGTCCACGCGACTGGCGGTATTGAGAGTATTTTCCTTGCTTTGTACCTGTTGCAATTGGTAGGCACTAACGTGCATTTTAGCGGCGTGGCCGCCCCTTTGAATCTTGTGTTTGGCGGCGGCATGCTTATCGGCATGGTCATCCTGGAGTTCCATGGCATATTGCCGCATGCTTCAACTATTGTTATCGCCCAGCCGTTATATTTGAATAAAATATACATATTCATGGTGTCCATGACTATGATTTGTTTGATGGGTATTTCCAGCTACCGGAGCGGTTATGTCGTGCGAAGCCTGCAAACAGTGGAGATGGAACTGTTGAAAGCCAACCAGGAATTAGCCCGGCTGAATAAGATTTATTCCCAGGTCAATCGCCGCTTGAAGGAAGTGGACCAAATGAAGACGGAGTTTATTTCGGTGGCCTCGCACCAGATGCGGACGCCATTATCGGCGACCAAATGGGTGTTGCGCATGATCTTGGATGGCGATATGGGCCCATTAAATCCCCAGCAGTCGGACCTGCTGAATAAAGGGTACCAGACGAATGAACGGATGATCCAGCTGATCAATGATTTATTGAATGTTTCACGCATTGAAGAAGGCCGGTTCCAGTATCGGTTCGTCCATACCTCGCTCATCGGATTAGTCGAGAATGTCATCCAGGAAATGCATAATACGATCAAGAAAAAAGAGATCAATTTTGAATATAAAAAATCCACACAACTTTTACCGCGGGTATATATTGATTCCCAAAAAATCCGGCTTGTCTTGCAGAACCTCATTGATAATGCGGTGAAGTATACCCCGCAAGGCGGCAACGTAACCGTCGGGATTCAGTCTGACGGCAATCAAGTTGTTTTTAGTGTAACCGATACTGGCGTGGGCATCCCGGCCCGTGAACAAAGCAGGATTTTTTCCAAATTTTTCCGTGCGGATAATGTGATCAGGATGCAGACTGACGGTTCCGGACTTGGGCTTTTTATCGTCCGTAATATCATTGAAAATCATCATGGCACCGTGTGGTTTGACAGTATTGAGGGCCGGGGCTCTACTTTTTTCTTTGCCTTGCCGCTGCGGCCGAACATAGCTGCCGTTGCCAATACCCAGTATGAAAAATTCATGAAAAGCATTTAATATCATCCATGAATATTCCCATCACTCCATTGATAGATTTGGCGAATTGCATTATTTGCGCCGTTTGCGGGTACCAGCTGTACCGATCCTGGCAGCGTGACCGGAATAATACCGTTCTTTTATATTTTGCCCAAGGGTATACCTTGCTGGTTTTTTCATATTTCTTTTTTTCTGTGCCGCGACTGGCCGTACCGGACAACTCGTTGGTATTGGGCATTGGTTTTGTCGTAGCGCAGGCGTTTTTGTACGGCGGTGTAGCTTTTTTTGCCAAAGTTACCGTTTTTTTCCTCCGCCGCCAGCTGGTCCGTCAAGCATTCTTGGCAGTCGTGCTCCTGTCAGTGATTGCGGTCGTTTTTAATGTAATTTTTTTCAACCACCCGACGTATAATCCGGCCGACAGCATGACGAATTGGGATATCCATCCAGTGGTGAGCATTTTAAGCTCCCTGATCTTTACCGGGGTCCTTCTGCCCAGCGCGGTTTTTTACTATTGGCAGGGCAGCCGTTCGCGTGACCCAATCGTCCGTCGTCGTTCAATCGGACTGTCTTTCGGCCTGGCGCTTTTAATAGTGACAGCGTATACTTATTATACGGCCGAAACCCCAATAATCGTGTATATTTCCGATGTCCTGTCGCTCTTGTCCTATCTCGTGATATTCTTGTTAGTCATTTACCGCCGCCAGTCTTTACCGCACGATGACCCAATAAATAATCCGATAAAAATATGACCAACCAACAAAAGACCGTAGTTATTATCGAGGATGAGGCGATTTTAGTTGATGTCCTGACAAAAAAACTGCAGCGGGAGAATTATCGGGTGTATTCCGCGGGTGACGGCGAAGCCGGATTGGCGATTATTGACAAAGCAGCGCCGGATGTCATATTGCTGGATATCGTCATGCCGAAACTGAATGGGTATGAGGTACTGGAGGCTTTGCAGAAAAAGTTCGGCAAGAATAAAATTCCGCCCGTGATTATCATTTCAAATTCCGGCCAGCCGGTGGAGATTGACAAAGCGATTGATTTGGGCGCGAAAGATTACATTATTAAGGCCCAGTTTACGCCGGAAGAGGTGGTCAGCAAGGTGAACAGCGTGCTGCACCGGGTGCAAAAAACTGACGTAGTCGAGGCGAGTGTTATGACAAGTCAGTTTTCCGCCAAGCCAAAAAATACCGCGCCCGAAGCCCGCGTGCTGATTATTGAGGATGACCAGTTCTTGCGCGATCTCTTGGTGACGAAATTATTAAGGGAAAATTTCGAAGTCGATACGGCCATTGACGGGCCGGGCGGTTCTGAGAAGGCGGTCAATACCCACCCCGATGTCATCTTGCTGGATATCATCCTCCCGGGCATTGATGGTTTCGAGATATTGAAGCGAGTCCGGACTAATGCGCTGCCGGATGTGGCCAAGACGCCGATTATCCTATTGTCAAATCTGGGCCAAGAAACTGATGTTGAGAAGGGTCGTACGCTGGGCGCTGATGATTACCTGATTAAATCAAATTTCACCATTGACGAGATTATTGAGAAGATCAGGCGCCTGCTGAAAAAATAACTTCAAAACAACCCGGACGTTTTTAGCGCGGGACTGTTTTTTAGCGCTTTTTTTATAGGTATATCAATGGGTTGACTATGGCGCCATTGATTCTTACTTCAAAATGAAGGTGAGTGCCGGTGCAACGCCCGGTACAGCCCATCATGCCGATGGTCTGGCCGCGCTTCACAGAATCGCCAACTTTTACGAACAATTTGCTTTCATGCCCATACAGTGTTTTTACTCCGCCGCCGTGGTTAATGACAATATGCAGTCCGTAGCCGCTCCTATCCTTGTTGGCATATTCTACGCGGCCGTTATCAGCCGCATAAATCGGCGATGAATAGTCGCCGTCAATATCCACGCCGGTATGGCGCGAACCTTTGTAGTACTGGTTGATCTTGTGGCTCGGCGTCGGCCATAATAAACGGGCACTGGTAGCCACGCGGCTTGGCGGCGGGATGTTAAAAATGGATGAGCCGCTGGATGGCGAGGTTGACTTCGGCGCGCTTGGCGAGATTTCTTCAGGCATCTGCCCGCCGGGGATAATTAATATTTCATTTTGTTCAATATCGTCTGTGTTGGCCAGTTTATTATATTCAACAATCGTATCGGCGGGGATGCTGTAGCGTGAGGCGATTTTTACTATCGTATCGCCTTTTTTAACCTGATGCGATACGCCGCTCGCCGGAAGTATTGTTAATTTATCGCCGGGCTTAATGAGATCGCGCGGCCCTAGCCGGTTTTCCCATAGGATGGTATTGGTGGAAATGCCGAATTTTTCCGCAATCGTACTGATCGTGTCACCGCCCTCGACAGTGTAATACTCGACATTTTCGCGGGGACGCTCTCCCTGTGTGGTTGATGCTATGTTGGGTTTAATCACGGCATTGTTAGCCTGGGAGGTGATGGCGATAGTATCCCCGCCATCCGTGCCATCTCCAACTCCGGCCACCGCCTGTCCTTCTTCGCTGGCCAAGCTGGTGGCTTGGTAATGTTTGGGAATTTTTTGGGTACTGGTCACGGCTGTTTCGGTAATATCAACGTCATCCGGGTTCGTCGTGACCGTCGCCATGATTGTGCCTTGGCCGAACTCCTCGGCGCGCGTTTGCTTGATGAAGATGTTATTGGCGATAACGCCGACTATAATAACCCCTATGAGCACATGAATCGTGGATCGATTCAAGAGGGGGTAAATAATTTTGTTCTTTGCGGGCGCGAACCTGACTGAAAATTTGGTTTTTAGCAGCCGGTAGGTGCTATAGAGCGGCACCAGTATGTAACGGAAAACTAATTTACTGATTGCCATGATTGGCTTGCCGAACATGAACAAAATGAAAAATCCCAGGCCGCGTCCAATCGATATTAACGCTTCCAAAATTGCCATCAAAGTCTTGAGGAAGATTCTTTTTAAAGTTTCAGAAATATGCGTGAAATTAATGCTAAATTAGGCCATTTTTTGCCTTATGGAGGATGGTATTATTTTCAACTTCGAATCATACCATGTTGAGTAACCCTAGTCAACGGGTAAATAACGACCATCGTGGGGTGTTTTTTTGCATTCCTTGAAAAATAGTGTAAAAAAATGGTACTATGGGAGTCAGTATGGCGAAGATATATCATCATTCTCCGGTCGAAAAAAAATGGCAACGCGAGTGGGAGCGCCGTCGTCTTTTTTCTATTGACGATAGTGCTAAGGCGGTAGGCTCGAAAAAGTATGTCCTGGACATGTTCCCATATCCTTCGGCCCAAGGCCTCCATGTCGGCCATCCGGAAGGGTATACGGCATCTGATATCATGTGCCGATATTTGCGCATGAAGGGCAAAGCGGTACTGCACCCGATGGGTTTCGATGCCTTTGGCTTGCCGGCAGAGAACTACGCCATCAAGACTGGCACACATCCCGCCGTGACTACTGCGAAGAACATCAAAAACATGAGGAAACAGATCCAATCACTTGGTTTTTCTTATGACTGGGATCGGGAAGTGGTGACGTCTGATCCGAAGTATTATAGATGGACACAGTGGATTTTCGTGCAGCTGTTCAAGCATGGTTTGGCTTATGAGGCTTTTGCGCCGATCAACTGGTGCCCGTCGTGCAAAACCGGCCTGGCTAACGAAGAAGTGGTTAATGGCAAATGCGAGCGATGCGGTACAGTCGTGACGAAGAAGCAGATCAAGCAGTGGCTGGTAAAAATTACGGACGAAAGGTATGTCGAAAGATTGCTGCACGGCTTAGACAAACTCGATTGGCCGGAGAATATTAAGCTATTGCAGAAAAACTGGATCGGCCGGAGCGAGGGCGCGTTGGTCAACTTTGAACTTTGGACAAAAAACAGAGAACAAAGAGCCGAAAATTCTCAATGGGTGGCTGGTTTAAAGTCCAAAGTCCAATGTTTAGAGTCCGATGTTATTGAGGTGTTTACCACACGGCCCGATACCCTGTTCGGCGCGACGTACATCGTTCTGTCGCCGGAGCATCCGTTAGTAAATGACATTACCTCTCCGGAACAACGAAGTATTGTCGGAAAATATCAGATTGAAGCAACACGGAAATCAGACCTTGACCGTACTGACCTGGCCAAGGAAAAAACCGGCGTGTTCACCGGCGCTTATGCCATCAACCCGGCCAATGATAAAAAAATCCCGATTTGGATAGCGGATTACGTCCTTAGCTCATATGGTACCGGTGCCATTATGGCCGTACCGGCGCATGATGAAAGGGATTTCGAGTTTGCCAAGAAATTCAAATTACCGATTGTTAAAGTTATTGACCCCCCCTCACCCCCAACCCCTCTCCCCAAAGGGGCGAGGGAGGGGTGCTATTCTGGTGACGGGAAGATGGTAAATTCCGGCCAGTATGACGGCATGGACTCGGTGAAGTTTAAAGACGTAATAATAAAACAACTAAATTCAAAGGCAGGCCAGACAGAAAACACTTGCCTTGTCGTCCACGGGATTGGTGGGCATAAACGAGAAAATTGGTTCCCGTGGTTAAAAGAGGAATTGGCAAGATATGGTTGGGAGACAATAGTGCCAACCATGCCGGGCGAAGGCCATCCGACATTAGAATCGTGGAATGATTTTTTGCGTCATTATGACACGCAGGTAAATGAAAGTTCGGTACTGGTTGGGCATAGTCTCGGGTGCGCTTCGATTTTGTATTATCTCCAGGAATCGGGTAAAAAAGTCGATACAGTCATTTTTGTTGCACCGACAAACCCATTGCAAGATTGGGAGAAACTAAAAAAAGAATATCCGGATTATGATTGGGGTTCGGTTGAAAGAATGAATCAGACACAAAATTTGAATTGGGAAAAGATACGTACACTGGCGAATCGTTTTATCATCGTGCACTCAGAAAATGATCCATATATCCCCGTCGACAGCATGGTGTATTATAAAAAAAATCTGCCAGAAGCTGAAATTCATCTCATCCCTGGTAAATATCATTTCAGCGAAGCCAAGGGGATAAAATCTATACCGGAAATTCTACCATTTTTCCCGAAAAGAAAAGCCGGAATTTCTGTAAATTACAAGCTCCGTGACTGGCTGTTTTCGCGTCAGCGGTATTGGGGCGAACCGATCCCGATCGTGCATTGCGATGAGTGCGCCAAGAAATACAAGCAGACGTTTGTCGTCGTGCATGGGATCTTCGGGCATTCAAAGGAAAACTGGCTGCCATGGTTCAGGGAAACGCTGGAAAAGCTGGGCCACACGGTATTAACGCCGGATTTGCCGAATGCAGACCGGCCAAGATTGGAAGAGTGGCTGGACGAATTACGGAAGCTCAAACCGCTCCTGGGCGATAATGTTGTTTTTATCGGCCATAGCTTGGCGGCACCTGTCATTTGTAAGTTCATAGAGCGGGAAAGTATCAAGGTAAAAAAGTTATTTTTAATAGCACCGACCGGTAAGGGGCAAAAACGCGACGCCTTGAAGAAAATCGGCCTGGCCGAGAACTCGATCAATGATATTTTTTCCATCAACGAAACGGTAATCGATTGGAAAAAAGTGAAAGAGCTGGCAAAACATGCATTCATTTATTTTTCGGATAACGACCCCTACATCCCGCTAGAAGTCAAAAAGACTTACCAGCCGCTCGGAGCGGATGTCAGGATTTTTTCCGGCAAAGGGCATTTCAACGCACCAGCCGGGGTGCTTGAGTTCCCTGAAATCCTAAATGATATTAAGCCTATGCCGGTCGGACTGGTGCCCGTGCCGGTAGAGGATTTACCCCTCGAATTGCCGAATGTCAAGAAGTACGAGCCGACCGGTACGGGTGAATCCCCTTTAGCCTCCATTGATAAATGGGTGAACACGAAATGTCCGCAGTGCGGGGGCAAGGCCAAGCGTGAAACTAACACCATGCCGCAGTGGGCCGGGTCAAACTGGTATTTCCTGCGCTATTGCGATCCGAAAAATGAAAAACAACTGGCCGACCCGGAGAAGTTGAAACAGTGGCTGCCGGTTGACCTGTACGTCGGCGGAGCGGAACATGCCGTGTTGCATCTTTTGTACGCCCGCTTCATTTACAAATTTTTATTCGACATCGGCGTGGTGCCTAAAGAGTGCGGGGACGAGCCGTTCCTTAAATTAAAAAACCAGGGCTTGATCCTCGGCGAGGATAACCAGAAAATGTCCAAGTCGCGCGGAAACGTGGTCAATCCTGATGACGTCATCAAAAAATTTGGCGCTGACGCCATGCGCATGTATGAGATGTTCATGGGCCCGTTTGAGGATGCCAAGCCGTGGAATACGAATGGGATTGTCGGCATGACCCGTTTCTTGGAACGCATTTGGCAATGGGGGAATACCATCGCATCCCTCTTAGCCAAAGGCGACAAGCGGGTGTTAGTCCAAAATGAGGGCCGGAAACAAATATTGCATAAGACAATTAAAAAGGTCACCGAGGACATCGAAAATTTTAGGTTTAATACGGCCATTTCGCAGTTGATGATTTTTTTCAAGGATGTCACTGTCCAGGGAAAAGTTTTGACAGCGGAGTTTTTGGTGGCAAAGGATGAAATTGAAATATTCCTCAAACTGCTTTCCCCTTTCGCTCCGCATCTTGCCGCGGAATTATGGGAAAAGCTTGGCCATCAGGATTTAATTGACAGCGAGCCCTGGCCGGTGGCAGATGAGAAAAGGTTAATTGAAAAGGAGATTTCTATTCCCGTTCAGATCAATGGCAAGGTGCGCGACCAACTAACTTTCCCCACGGAAGCCAATGAAGAAGAAGTACTGAGGCTGGCATTGGCCAGTGATAAGGTTAAGAAATGGCTGGACGGTAAAAGGCCGAAGATGGCCAAGTATATCAAAGGCCGGATAGTCACTATCGCGGTTTGACCTCTCATCTCGCCTCGCTGCGAAGCGGGCCTCAGATCCTTCTCCCTGGGGGAGAAGGAAGGAATACTACCGACTAGCGAATGACCCATGCAACCAACGACGGATATTGTGTATAATTGAGATTGTTGAATAATTCAACAATCTCATCCCGAATGGAATGAGGGATCTCCAATATTAGCTAAAAAAATCCCCTGCTACCGCTCGGGATTTCGAGGAGGTCTGGCGGGGAGTGATCAGCCTGGGGGCAGACTTTGAGAAGCTGTACGAGGAGTACGTCGGCTACATTCTCGACTCGATAGAAAAATTCCATTAAAAAAATATTTAAATAAATAATATGCGACTATGCAAGTGATAAAAATAAACCCAAAGAAGCCGGAAATGGAGATTATTAAGCAAGCCGCGAAAGTCATTATTGACGGCGGCGTGGTCGCCTATCCGACTGACACGGCGTACGGCTTGGCCGCTGACGCGCTGAATGAACGGTCGATCGGCAAATTGTTCATCATGAAACGGCGCATGCAAAAACCGCTGCCGGTCATTATCGATTCGCCAAAAATGCTCGGCCGGATCGCCGACGTCACGCCTGAAGAGCAGCATCTGATGAAAAAATACTGGCCAGGCGCATTGACGATAATTTTCAAAAAGAAAGGCACCGTCCCGCCGTTCTTGACGCTCGGGCTGCCGACGATCGGCGTGCGTATTCCGGACGCGCCAGTGGCCTTAGCCCTCGTGAAAGCCTGCGACCGCCCGCTCACCTCCACGAGCGCCAACATCAGCGGCCACGGCAACTGCTATTCCGCGGAATGCGTCATGCATATGTTCCAGGAGTCCGAAAGCTTGCCGGATCTCATCTTGGATGCCGGCGACTTGCCGGAAATACCCGTGTCAACCGTGGCGCAGATTGACGGGAAAAAGGTGAAGATCTTGCGCGAAGGCCCGATAAAGATAAAAACTCACAAGGAATAATCCGCCATGTCGATTTTCAGGAAATTCCAGCTGCATCTGCCGCATTATTTTTCCAAGCACCCGTCGCGCGACCTGAAAGAGCTGTTCTGGTCCGTCGGCCTCATGGACCTGGGCATAGCCGCGGTTACTTTATTTGAGCCGATTTACCTGTTTATCGCCGGGTATTCGCTCAAGCAAGTGGTCTTTTTTTATTTCCTGGTGTACGCGCTCTATACGCTCATCCTGCCGTTTATCGGTCGATGGGTCGGCCGGATCGGCTATGAACACTCGATTTTTTACAGCCAGTTTTTCCTGATTGCCTACTACATCACTCTTTTCGCCATCCCGAAATTCCCCCCGCTCTTTTTTATCGCGCCGTTATTTTTTGCCGTACAGAAATCCCTGTATTGGCCGGCTTATCACGCGGATTTCGCCGAGTTTTCCTCAAAAGAGCAGCGCGGCCGGGAAGTGGGCGGCATTGAATCGCTGCACATGATCGTCTTTATTGTCGGGCCGTTCATCGGCGGCGCGATATTGGAATGGTCGAATTTCAGCGTTTTGTTCAGCGTCGTGGCTGTTTTTTTTATTTTGTCCGCATTCCCCCTGCTGCGCATCAAGGAAATTTACAGTCCGGTGAAATTTTCATATAACGAGGCCTTCCGTGAATTGTGGGACAAACAGCATCGGCGGAATTTTTTGGCGTATCTCGGCTTCGGTGAGGAGCTCATCGTGTTAACTCTGTGGCCAATATTCATTTATCTCGTCATCAATGATTATCTGAAAATCGGCATAGTCGCGGCATTTGCCACATTAATAACGAGTTTTTTGATTCTTTACGTCGGCCAGGCGGTAGACAAATATCGCAAAGAACATGTATTGCGCGTGGGCAGTATTCTTTATTTCGCCAGCTGGCTGGTTCGCGGTGGCGCGACCCAAGTCTGGCACGTTTTCAGTCTGGATACATTTTCCCGTTTTTCAAAAGAGGTGCTGTTCGTGCCGTTGGTAGCCATGACCTATAACCAGGCCCGCAAGTACGGCGTACTGCCGTATACCGTGTTTTACGAGCAGTCAATCGCTGTGGCGAAATGCCTGACTGCCGCTGTTTTATTGCTGATCATCCAATTTTTCGCCGCGCCCTGGGTGCCGATTTTCATCCTGGCCGGCCTGTGCTCGCTCATGTACATGTTCATGAAAGATGCAACGTAAGAAATGACCAATAACCAATATCCAATTTCCAATGAAATCCCAATTAATCAATGTCCAATTAGACATTATGAAATTGGTCATTTGGCATTGATTGGATATTGGAATTTGGTAATTGGAAATTAACAATATATGGAATTAGCCTCCCTCGAGGCGGTTACATTTTTATGCAATCAGTACAATGTCCGACCGGACAAGCGGTCGGGCCAAAATTTTTTAATAGATGAAGCCGTGCTTCATGCCGTTGCGGAGGCCGCCGATTTATCATCGGAAGACATTATTTTAGAAATTGGGCCGGGTTTCGGCGTGCTTACGACGGAATTGGCTAAGCACGCGAAGCAGGTGGCGGCCGTGGAGATGGATCAGAGGCTTATTCCTGCTTTGAAAAAAATAGCGAGGGCGCATAATAACATTTTTATTCATGAAGGCGATATATTTAAAGCATGGCCGAGGATGGCCCGTGAATTTCCTGACCAAAAATATAAACTCATTTCAAATCTGCCCTATAATATCACTTCATTGGTCCTCAGGCTTTTTTTGGAACAGCGGCCGCGGCCATCCTGCATGGTGGTGATGGTCCAGCAGGAAGTGGCCGAGCGAGTCACTGCCAAGCCAGGTGGATTTAGTCTCCTGACACTGGCAGTGCAATTATACGGCGAGCCGAACATTGTCGCGCCAGTCAACCGGAAATGTTTCTGGCCTGAGCCGGACGTTGATTCGGCAATTTTGAAAATCGACCATATCGGTGAGGATGCTGACGGAGTTTTAAAGAAACTGGGGCCGGATGGCTTGCCAAAATTGTGGCAAATCGCCAAAATTGGTTTTTCTGCAAGGAGAAAACAATTACACAATAACATCGCCTCTGGACTGCGCCTGCCTGACCAAAAAGTGCGGGAAATCCTTGAAAATAATGGATTAAACCCCAGGGCCCGCGCCCAGGAATTGTCAGTTGTTGATTGGGTTGGGCTGGCGCGGATTTTTAAAAAAATGGGTCAAAGTTCAAATTGACATATTTGGCCTAATATGATATAATGGAGGCAATAAATGTCACCATTTTTATTTTGGAAAAACAAAAACGAAAATAGCCAAGGTAAGCCAAAACAGGAAAATTCTATTTCGGCTTCTACGCGTGATTATCAGGAGCGGAAAAAAGTATTTACCTGGTTGGTAATATTTGGAGTGCTTATCCTTGGTTTTAGTATATGGCAGACGAGCCGAGTTTTGAAGAGCCCTTTTGAAAAAAAATCAACCAACACTTCTTCCACGAAAAATACTGTCGCGGCGGGTAATCAGGCCTCGAGCCAGACCCTGGAGAGTCTGCGGACCAAAGATACGGACAAGGACGGCATCTCGGACTATGACGAGCTGTATGTCTTTCAAACCAGCCCTTACCTCTCGGACAGCGATGGGGACGGGATCGACGATAAAAAAGAGATTGACCAGACAACGGACCCGAATTGCCCGAAAGACAAAACGTGCAGCCGTCAGGCGGCGGATACCAACGCCAATTCGGCGATGAATGCCACAGCTGACCTGACGAACGGCTTATTGACGGACGGAACGGATTTGACCGCTGAACAGCTGCGGGCGGTACTGCGTGATTCTGGCGTGTCCGAGACCGAACTTGGGCAGGTTGACGACGCGACGCTGATGCAATGGTACCAGCAGGTATTAGCCGAGGAAGAAGGGACGACAAACATAAATACCGTTACGAATAGCACAACATCAACTACGAATAATACGGTAAATATTAACGCTATTGGTACGAACCAGACGGTCACATACGAAGATTTGAAAAATCTTTCCATCGCGGATATCCGGTCTCTCCTCGAGCAGAGCGGCGTGGATAAGGCCACACTGGACCAGGTGGACGACGCGACGCTGAAGCAGATATATCTGGACAGTTTGGCCGAGAATATCCAGCAGACAGCGACGAATACCAACACCTAAGGCATTAACCTTTTTATTGCAATCAGGGCGGGTGAGGTCCCTTGGTTTCGTCATTAACCAGCCTGGGTCAAGCCTGCCCGCCGAACTGGCAAGGCAGGCGGGGGACCCAAGGCAACCCAACTAATCGCTTATCATGGCGAAAGGCACGCAAAAATTCAATAGAAAACAGCGATGGATCCTGGCCGGAGTGCTGGTCTTTTTTGCTGCGCAATTAATATTGCCTATTGCGCTGGCGCCTCGGCAGGCGCGCGCGCAGGTTACTCCCGTGCCCACTCCCACCATCACGGTTAAAGACGCCCCACGGACTATTTTTGAGAAGATCGGCAAAGTATTGAAAAAGGCCGCTGACGTGGCTTTCAAGAATGTCCTGAAAAACTACCTGAATAATTTGGCTTATAACGTCGCCACCAAAATCGCGACTGGCAAGCCGGGCCAAAAGCCGCTCTGGCCGGAGAATCCGGAGAAATATCTCCAAGACGCGGGCGACGCGGCGGTCGGCGACATTTTGGATGAAATCGCCTCTACGCAATCAGGGAAATCTAGATGCCTTGGGAGTTCATTTCAAAAATGCGCAGTCGACAGAGATTGTCCGTTTGTGTATTTGAAATGTCCGATAAGCGTTGCCTCAAAAGATTGCAAATCAAACCTGGACAATATGAATGAGTGTATCTCATTAGGGTGCGTTGTCTTGGAGTGCGACGAGCAGAATTGCCCCCCAGAATCAATAGAGACGGACAAGCAGATGCTGGCTGGGACTCATACGGGAGTTGAAGGCGCGCCGCAATGCGTGGCCGGTTTTACCCTCTGTACCCCGATCAGTAAGACTCTCGGGGTAAATTTGCCGTTGAAAATCCAGCTGCAAGTATTGGCCAGGAAGGATGTCACCGGACAGGATGCGCCGTTGTACACTTCTACGTGCCCGCTCTCAAGCATCATTGATAATTTCGAAAGCGCGACGACTGACTGGGAACCCAACCTGGACAGCGCGAAAAAGTCAAAATTATACCTGGCGGAAATTTCCAAGACGTTCAATCCCGAATCCAGCCAGCTCGGCATCTACATGTCGATCATCAATGCCACCGAAAAAGAGAAGGCGGCGGCCGAGAAGGCGGCGGAGTTTGCCAAGCTGATTACCGGGCCCATCGATTCGGTCATCAATTCGATATCCAAGACGGTAAAAACACCGGGCAAGGTGGTGGAAAGCTCATTGACGGCAATATTGCCTTCATCATTGGATTTTGTCGGCAAACAGACCGGCACCGCCATCGCGGACGCTATCGGGACATTCACGAACACCCTTGCCTCAAAACTTATAGAAAAATTTTTTACAAAAGGGCTGGCGCCGTCTCCCGGAGGCAGTAAACGGACCGTCGGCACGGGGCCGCGCGGGTCAGACAGTTTTAGCGGAACGTCGTCGGGGGTATTGGCGGCCAAAATACAGCTGGCTGACCTGAAGCAGACTGACTATATAATCGGGGGCGAACGCGATGTCCTGTCCAGCATCTCCAGCTGTCCGGATGAAAATGACCCGACTCCCGATACGTGCGTCATTGACAGCAGATTTTCTGCGGCCATTGAGCAGAAGATGACTGTCCAGGAAGCGCTTGATGCCGGCCTGCTTGATGGGGCGAAAATTTTCGGTTATAACGCGCGCGGGGTGGAGCCGGCGTATTATGACGGGTACCCGTACCGCAGTTTGGTCATCCTGAGGAAATACCGGGTCATCCCGGTCGGCTGGGAATTGGCGGCAGAGTACATCCAAAAGATAAGCGGAGGAAATTATACGCTCAACTCAATTGTCAAAGATTATGATAATCAACAATCCCCGTTTTACCATTTGATCGACCCGAATTGGGTGCTGAAACTGCCGGCTGTAACCTGCAATCGCGCCGGAGCCGGCGCCAAGATCGAATCACGGGAAATTGTACAGCAGTCTAATACTAATAATGATGAGGCGGTAGACGGCAATGATGCCGCGGGCTATATCATCCAGCGCCAAGCGGATTATTGCGCGGACGAGCAGTCGTGCATTGCCGAGAATGACGACGGATCATGCAAGAAATGGGGATATTGCGTCGCGGAAAAGCCGATATATAAATTCAGCGGAAATGCCTGCACAGCCGCGGATGCCAGCTGTCTGGCGCTTTCCAGCCGCACTGGCAGTGAGGTTTCTTATTTAATGGATACTGTTGAGAAGAACGGCTGTACGGCGGATAATGTCGGCTGCCAGAATTACTGCCGCGATTGGGACGCGACGGCAAACCGATGGACATGCACCACGCAGGCCTGGCCGGCCGGTGGCGATCAGATCAACCTGAACCGGAACGTTCAAACCTGCGAGGCGTCGGCTGAAGGATGCGGTGAATTGATCAGCGTAGCCGGCCGCGGCGCCAATCTCCTGAAGAATTCTGATTTTGAATATTTTAATACCACCGCTGATGCCGCCACGATGACTGACGGGGTCAAGGACGGCCCGCCCTATGATCCGGACATTTTCTCGGGATGGCAGGCCGGCGCGGTGGAGGGCGGAGCTTTATGCGGTGACCATACGATTGCCGTATCCACTGCATTTGACGGCCGGACAGCGGCGCGTATTCGCCAATACGCGGATTGCGCCAGCGGCGGCCACTGGACCACGACGCTGTACCCGGTGGATATCGGCACGGCGACGAACGGCCAGAGCTTTACCCTTTCGTTTTACGCGAAGCAATCTGGCGATGCCGCCTGTACTCCGGCAAACGGCCAGGTAGTGGCAAAACTTGGACGCGTCCTGGCTGTCAGCGGGGCATTTACGTTTGTTTGCGATCCTGGCAACGCGAATTGCACCTGGGATTATTCACAGGACGCGACTATCACGACCGGCGCGAATTGGACGCGGTACGTCGTCTCGGCCAGTTTTGTCAGCGTACCGGACAGTGCCTGGTCAATTGATTCGTTGAAACGGCAGCTTTACCCGGTTCTTCAGCGGCCAAGCGGAGACGAGTGCGACGTCCTGATCGACGATGTCCAGCTGGAAGTAAACGCGTCGACAAATTATAAGGCATATGAATCGTCGCCAAAGACGTATTTGCGCCTGCCGCCGGACTATCTCGGATGTACTGGTAACACCGCGACGGATAATTCCAAATGCGCTGATTTCGCCCTGTCCTGCAAGCAAACGGAAGTAGGCTGTGAGGCGTATACGTCCATGACCACGTCCCGCGTGGTTACCGGCACGATCACCAACCCAAGCTTATGCGACCCGAATGACCCGGCCTCCTGCAGCCAGTGTCCGGCTGAATTCCTCGGCTGCCAGGCGTACCGGGAGATGCCGACCGAAACCATGCCCATCCGTCCGGCCCGCGACCCGATATCATTCGTGGCGTCCACTGGCCAGACCTGTCCAGCGACAGCCGTCGGTTGCGAGGAATATACCAACCTGGAGGAAGTCCAGGCAGGCGGCGAAGGCAAAGAATATTACAGCCAGATCAGGCTGTGCGTGAATGCGGACGCGGCCGATGTCCGACCTTATTACACCTGGGAGGGGTCCGATGAATTCGGCTACCAATTGAAAAAATACACCTTGAAACAGAGCAATGTCGACAATGCGCCGTGTATGAATGTCCTGGCTGAAAAGACGGGTGGCGATTATGATCCGGACGGAGCCGGATGGCTGGCGCCAGATCCGACCCTGAACTGGCCGAACTGTGTTGATAACCGGTCGGCAGATATAAATGGAGATACGTTAATCCAGCCGGAAGAAACTTTTACCGCCACCTCTTGCGTCAATACTGCAGATACGTGTGTGGCCAATGTATGTAACGTGACTGGCGCGAGCTGTACGTCAGACCGCGATTGCATTGAGTCGCAACTGCAGAAGAACCTGGATTGCCGGGAATTTTTTGACGCTGCCGGCACGGTCTTTTACCGGGAAAAATCAAAAGTCATTTTCGCCTCTGACCAGTGCAAGGCCTACCGGAATTCCAATGACGGCGGGAATGTCCTCTACCACATGGTGGCTAATGAGGGCGTAACCTGCCAGGCGCAGTACGCCGGCTGCCGCGCGTACAAGGGGAATGCCGGGGATAATTACCGCAGTGTCTATGGCAATGATTTCGAATCAGGCAATATCAGCCCGTGGATCGGCAATGGGCTGTACAGCAACGAGTCAACCGTGATCGGAGGCCACTCCATGCTCGTGGCGAACAGCGCCGCGTATCCCAGCGTCGGCACCGGCCTGGGCATGGCCGAAGACAAGTCGTATACCATTTCATTCTTTGCCAAGGCGGCGGCTGCGGATACCGCGATCGGCGCCGCTCTCGTGACCGTACCGGCGCTGCCGTTTCCCGGCCAGGCGGTAGCCCGCGCCGGCGACTGGAATGAGTTCAAGCTCGGCCCGCTGTATGTCCCGGCCGGCGCCAGCCTAGCAAGCGTACAGCTGCAGGTATACTCATCCAATGCTTTTTACATAGACAATATCGTCATCACCGAAGTGTCGCAAAATATATATTTGATCAAGGACTCTTACAAATTATGTTCCGGGTACGAGGGGTGCGACCAGTACCGCGACCGGGCGCTCGGCACCCATTACTTGAAATCATTCGTCAATCTGTGCGCTCCGGAGAAAATAGGCTGTGAAGCGATGATCGATACGCGCAACACCACCTCGGTCTTCCCTGTCTCCTACCGGACTGGCGTCACGCTCGGGGTGAACGAGCCGGTCGGTACCCTCCGCGGCGATGTCAATAATGATAGTCTCATCGATATAGTTGATATCAATTACCTGTTGCAATATCTCACAAAGGGCGGACCGGCTCCGGCCAACCCAGACACAGGCGACGTGAACGGCGACGGGGTGATCGATATGGCGGACATCACCTACCTCATTGACTATAAGTACGGCGGCGGACCGGCGCCGCGGCGTCTGCCGCTCCGCGGCGATGCCAATAATAATGGTAACATAGATGTATTAGATTTAGTTTACCTGATAAACTATCTCAAAGGCGGACCAGCTCCGGCTAACCCAGACACTGGCGACGTGAACGACGATGGGGTGATCGATATGGCGGACATCACCTACCTCCAAAACTATTTAGCGGGCGGACCGGCGCCGCGGCATCTGCCGATCTATGGCATCATTCCGGAGGACCGCGTCCTGACATTGGTCAATGACCCGAAGAAAAGCTGTGCCGCGTCTGACAAGGGTTGCGAGAAGATGGGTTTGCGGACTCTGGAGGCTAACGGCACGATCAAGAGCTTCACGGATGCCTACCTGAAAAATAATCCGGATAATTACAGCTCGAGCATCTGCCTGAGCAATGAGATCGGCTGCGAAGAGTATTCCTCCAGCACCAGCTCCAAGTATTATTTCAAGGATCCGGGAGGCAGCACCTGCGAGTACAAGAAAGTCACCGGACAGAACACGGCCGGGTGGTACAAGACCGGCACGAATGCCGGACAGCCCGACTGCCCGGTGACCGTGGGTATTTGTTCGTCAGAATCAGCCAACGCCTACCAGCCCTGCAATCCCGACCCGCAATATGACGCGTGTACCGGCATTGGCGCGTTCTGCGCCATCGGTACGTGCAATGAAAAAAGCGACCCCAGTACAAGAGGCCGCATGTGCGATAGTAATACTGACTGCACTGGCGTTGGCGCGCTGTGCGATGCCGCCTTCCCGCTGTCTCCGCGGCCGGTCGGCAATTGGGTCGGCACTTGCCCAGCCCAATATTCTAGCTGTACGGAATACCGCGATCCGGAAGATCCGACTGATCTTACCGATCCCGCATCGCCTAAATACTGCAATCCCTCCCTGCCAGATGGCGTGTCAGTCATTGATAAAGATGATAATTCCCAATTTTCTTGTCAGGCTTACTATTATCTGTCAGACAGCGTAGACCGGACCGGCTGTAACGGCCTCGTCAGCCGCGAAGAGGGCTGTCGGCTGTTTGATGACACGTCGGACAAGACCCTGAAATACGACAGCCAATCGGCGGCGAACGGCAAAGAACCGGCCGCGTGCTCAAATCCGGCCGCGTGCGATTCTAACGTCATCCTGAAAGTGATCCGCGACCGCGTCTGCGGCGAGTGGCTGGACTGCAGCGAATATCTGCCGTTTACGAACAAGGACCAGGCCAAGGAACAGCTCTGTCTCGCCCGTGAATTGTGCGACAAGATGGATCCGCAGACCGGCGAGTGCGTCCATCCGGTCCGGAGCGACCAGGTGAACCAGACGTATAACACCCCGGCCTTCGTCGACCAGATCAAGAACAAGTCCGGCCTGGTGCTGGCTGGATTGGATTGGGGGAGGCGATGCCAGAACAACGAGAACCTCATCTGCGAGGCGGATACGGACTGCGACCGGTGCAATAATGACGTGACGCGCGCCTGCCTCAATGACAGCCAGTGCCAGAACGGCGGCATCTGCCAGACGGGCAATACCTGCTCCCCGAACCAGAAGATCATCCAGGGAGATTTCTCCATCCCGGCCATGAATGAGCTCGGGGAAACGGCGTACACCGGCGAACTGATCAAGAATCCTGATTTCGGCGACAGTGATTATGCCGAAAACCAGAAATTATCGTACAAGCTTACCTATATGAATGAGACTTTGCCGGCAACCGTGCCGCCGACATACACGCCGAGTGGCACGACTGAAATTGATCTCGCCGAGCTTTCCACTAAATGGACAGAAGTAGGAACTAGGGCGGACATCTATTGGGCGGAAGAAGACGCCAATAACGGGCAGATACCCTCCCCGAACGGCGGTTTGGACGAGAATAACGTGGCCATGGTCAGGACGACTGCGCAGTTCGACGGGATCGGATATGACCTGGGCAACTCGCTGATCCCGCGCCACCAGTACGTGATTTCATTCAAACTGCGGCCAAGCGGCCAGCCGGCGGCCAATGACCGCGTCCAGGTACAGCTGGCTCTGGTTGGCCCGAACGGGGGGGATCCTGTCGCCTACCAGAATATCAGCAGTCCGTTTATCCCGGTTCTGCGGCAGGAAAACCAGAGCCTGCCCAAATGGGAGGAGTACCAGTTCGGCCCGTTCAAGGCCGGCGAGACCGCGGCGAATGTTTTCACGGATTTTTCCACCACGAACATCCGCATTTTTAAGACATGCGCCGCCCTGCCATGTCCGGATTCGGAGCTGACGTTTTACCTGGATGACGTTTCCATGAAGCCCGTACTGCAGTCAAACGCGGACAAACGCTGCCGCGGCGGGGACGCGGAAGACGAGGGCAAAGCCTGTACGGCGGACGCGGATTGCGCCCCGGGCGTCTGCTATGACTACACCAAGATTACCCGCTCCTGCCGCCTGTACCCGAAATCAGATTCGCGCTACTGCAGCTATACGGACGAAACGAACACTATCTACCAGGGCTGGACGGGGTATTGCCTGGAGCGCGACCCGAACAACCAAAAATACTGCATCAACTGGTGGCCGGTGGATCTCCTGCGGGGCGAAGCCAATGTCCTGGGGACCCTGCCGCAAACGCGGTATACGGGCCGGAGCCCGCTCTATATGTGCGTGGGCGCGACCGGGAACTACAACCGGCCGATCGGCGCCCTGACCACATTCACTGGCGAATATGTCAGAAGTGTACTGCCGAATATATCGCCGCTTTTAGGTGAGGAATTTAAATACCGCCGGCCAATGCAAACCAATATTAGTACTTGCGGTGGCGTAGTTAGAGGTGTCTGCGGGTTTGGTAATCATATAATTTTTGACAAAATTTTCACTGATCTGGTTT
Source organism: Patescibacteria group bacterium (assembly GCA_043808365.1). Classification (GTDB taxonomy): domain Bacteria; phylum Patescibacteriota; class Patescibacteriia; order UBA10025; family JAHIVO01; genus JBAYGJ01. The sequence goes on along the minus strand of JAZDEZ010000007.1, from coordinate 46,516 downwards.
TCGAAGACAACTTTAAAAAGTCGGAAGTTGAACGGTTAGATTTCTTGTACCAGAGTGCAGATGCAGTGGATTGGGGCACCAATCCGATTGAAACGAATAACGATGGCCGGGTCATGGTCAGGCTGAACGCCAGTAACGGGTGGAACGCGACAGAGTGCGATCCGGCCAGTCCGTATCATAATTGGAAATCCAGCGGCAATACCCTATGTGATCTAAACAACGATAACTGGTTTTCGGTGAAAGCTCTTTTCGGTACGTGCAATATTGGTCATTTCAACCCCCAAGGAGGCATCTCCTGTGAAGTAAATGCGGATTGCAGTGCCGGAGGTATTTGTACGCAGACCAGCTTTTTTAGCGGACTGTGGGTGGACATGGTTGACGGTTCGCCACTAAACGGCGGCATGTGGGTGGCGCCGATATTCTACCTGCGCGAGACCTGCGAGCAAATCGTCCAGGTGGTGGACGAAGACGGGGCCAATAAGGCATGGGCCTCGCGTCTCCAGGCGAATTCAAGCTACCGCGTACGGCCGATGCTGTCCGCGCCTACCGCGACTGACGCGATTCTATATCAATATGCCCAGGATTTCGCGCCTTATGGCGGCATTGTCGCGCCGGAGGGCGATCCTTCGTCGCCCTTGTGGGATAGCCGTGATGGGCCTGAAGTCGGCAAACAGCCGCTTTATATCGAGAGCTCGAAAACCAACCCGAATGCTTGGATCCGCGGTGGCAGTCCGTACCGCCTATGGAAAGGCGTTGGATATGGCACAATGTGCATCGGCGGCGGGAACAGGCATGGACTGTCATGTAAGAACAGCTTCCCTGATTGCTGTGATACTGGCGCCATTATTGGCACTACTACCTGCAATACCGCGTCCGACCCGAATAACCAAGGCCTGTGCGTCGGTCCCCAGGTGCCTGACACTATTGGCACCGGCCCGCGGAGCCTGTGCAATGTTGACGGCGGCGCTTATACTAATGACGTCTGCAATGATGACGCGATCATGAAACTGCGGTCGTTATTCGCCGGCCCAGTCAGCGCGCAGACCGGGTGGGTATGGATGCCTGTGGCTAACGATTACGGTAATAGCCCGTCGTCATCTGTAGCAGACGACTGGGATGATTTTTATAGGTTAATGACACTCTGCCCGTACATAGCCTCGAGCCGGCGCGTCGAGCGGCCGACTGCCTGGCAGAATGAATACTGCGGCGTGCCGCCGTTGGTCAGGAATATTGCCATCGGCACTGGAGACGTCCTGAACGCGACCAAGGATACGGTGAAAGTCCAGCCGGGCAACAAAGTCCAATTGAGTTTCGAGATACTGGCCGATAAAGACCAGAAGCCGATCCGCCGCATCCAGGTTAACTGGGGGTGGACCAGTGGGGGTACCGGCGACGACACGGTCACTTTGGACGGGACGTACGATTCCGGCACCATCACGCTTTCCAAGAGCTACACCGTCCCGAACTGCGGCGGGTACCGGCCGCGCATCCGGGTGATCGACAATTGGGACTGGCAAGGAGTGGAAGAAGGCGTAGACACGGCCTTACTGTCTCTGCGGGCCACGGATCCTGATTATTGGATTGACAGCGGGAAAATCATCAAAGTCGGCGCGAGCTGTCTGTAAGCGCGGGTAAATAACATTTTTCATGTACCAATTCATTTGGCTTAAATTAAAATTATTCATTACCCGCCAGCCGCGCGCGGTGCGGTGGACGACGGTCGCGCTCATCCTGCTGGTGGTTTGCGCGGGCCTGTTTGGCGCTGTTCGGCCGGCGCATGCTTTAGACCTCTTTGGATGGGCGTGGGATAGCGTTGTTTTCACAATCTCCGAAGTTTTATTGGCTATCGCCTCAGTACTTGGTAAGTTTTTGGTCGTACTTATAGACATCCTGATCGGCATCGTCCAGTACAAAGATTTTGTCAGTTCGGCCGCGGTCAGCAAGGGCTGGGTGGTGGTGCGCGACCTGTGCAACATGTTTTTCGTGGCCGTCCTGCTGATCATCGCCTTTGGCACCATCCTGCGCATTGAATCATATAAATACCAGCGCCTCCTGCCCCAGCTGATCATCATGGCGGTGCTGATCAATTTTTCCAAGCTGATCGCCGGTTTCCTGATTGACGTGAGCCAGGTGGTGCTGTTGACGTTCGTGAATGCGTTCAAGGATTCGGCGGCGGGTAATTTTGTCCACATGTTCCAATTGAAGGACATGCTTGGATTTGTTGACAAGACAGCTCCCCAAGCCACGTCTACGCTCAGTGACTGGCAGAAGATTGGCCTGCCGTTATTTGCTATCGTTCTGTTAGTCGTCGCTTTGTTCGTCATGCTGGCCATGATCGTGGTGTTCATCGCGCGCATCGTGTACCTATGGGTGCTGATCGTCCTGTCGCCGCTTGCTTACCTGCTGGCCGTGGTGCCGATGGGCAAGCAGTATGCTTCGCGCTGGTGGTCGACGTTCGGAAAATGGGTGACGACCGGCCCGATCCTCGCTTTTTTCATCTGGCTGGCGCTCTCCATCCTTACGACATCGACCGGCGATCCCACAACAGTCATTAATTTGAGCGGCGGCCAGGGCGGAAATGTAAATGGCGAACTGATCAGTGCCGGCTTAGGGACAGTATCTTCTTCGTCAAGCATCATGGGTTTCATTATTGCCGTAGCCCTGCTGGTCATGGCCATGGGGTTTGCCCAGGCGCTCGGGGGTTTCGCCGGCAAATGGGCCGGGAGCATGTCGAGCAGTATGTCTAAATTAGGATCAGGCTCGCTCAAGCTCGGCTGGACAGGCGTGAAGTCGGTCGGCAAGAAAGCGGACCAGGCCCAGATGAATATCCAGAAGAGGCTGGGGGTCAAAGCGCCGTTAACTTTGCGCCCCACTGTTTGGAAAGAAGCCTGGAAGGACTGGCGCGCGCAGAAAGAGGCTGAACATTATGCAGCCCCAAAGGGGGCGGCTCAAGATATGTTCCATAAGGTTTTTAGTCGGGAAAAAACGAATTATCATGATCGGGCCGTTCGGCAACGCCAATCAGAGGAAGAAAGAAAGATATTGTCCAATAAGGATGATGAAATTATCATGGAGCTGGAGGTCGCCATCAAGGAGAAAAATCCGGACAAGATCGCCGGTGCTTCGCGTAAACTGGCCAAGCAGGCTGATTTTGATAATTTTGTCCGCGGCCGAGGGTACCATACCGGCGTTGATGGTTCGGCGAAAGATTACCAGGCATTGATCCGCGATGTCTTCATGAAGGAAGGCGGGATGACTGAACAGGAAGCATACCGGCTCGGCAATGACGTCGGTGAGCTCGCTGAGGGCAACCGCCAATGGGGCATGGCCCGAGCATACAATTTTAATCCGGATACCGGTAAGTTTTCAGAGCAAACGGTAGAAGGGTGGGCGAATACTGTAGCTGCCCAACAAGCCAAGCGCGATCCTCAAGTCATCCCTCGTGAAAACCACCGGACGGCGTACAAAAATGAGACCAGCTTCCTGATGGACATTGCTACGGGCAATCCGATTTACGTATCCAGAAAACAGGAGAAAGAAATGATTAAAAATGGCCAAGCGAAGCGGGTCGAGGCAGATGCTGGATTTCATGATGCCGGTAAAGCTTCTCTAGGCAATATAGACCCGGCTCATGCGAACCGATTCCAGCCAAATGCTCGGGCCGCAGTCATGCTGAATCATCCAGAAGAGGCTAAGCAAATTGCGCCAGTGCTTTATAATAAAATATGGGAAAGCATGGCCCAGATGACACCGGAAGAGCTTGAAAAAATGGAACAGTATACCAAGCAGCCTGTTGTAACGGACCCGAATACTGGACAGGTGACCAGAGTATTAGACCGAAAGAATTTATTTGAAGGTGGTGTTTCGGTACCATTTGAGGAAACCAGTAAAAAGTTTTGGGATGAACATTTGACTGGTAAATTTGATGAGTGGAAGAAGGATGTAACGGCAACTACAGGAAGAACGTTTACCACTGACGAAAAGAGTCCGCAATTTCAAGTGGAAAAGAAAGAATATTATGATAATAATTTCCTACAAGGCCAGCATGATGCAATAGAAAATTTACGCCACCAGCGACTGGCAGGTACTTTACCTCCGATAGGAGCACGTCCCGTAGCCGGTACGCCCCCTCCAGCAGGCCCAACACCCGGACCAGCGATCGTACCAGCACCTGGCACTCCGCCGACTCCACCTGGCGGCACTGTTACTGGTACGCCATTGCAAGACGTAGACCGAACACAATACCAGGCCACCAAAGCAAAGGCAGAAGAATACCAGAAGAAATACAAGTCAGACTTTTTCATTTCTGATGAATATAAAACCGGCGCGGCCAGCGGCAAATTCCTGGAGCAGGAACGGTTTGATGAAGCGCAAGCGCTAGAAAAATATAAAGCTGAACACGGGACAGAGGGCTTGCGCGGTATGGCAAATTATGGGGCAAAAGGCTCCAGTAATGTCGTTGGTATGGATTTCTCGAACCTGAAAGTCGAGGGCATGGATTTGTCCAAGAATGCCGGTGAATTTATTTCCGATCCGGCCGTCCTCGACAAGATAAAGCCGCGATTGCTTGAGATGATCGACCAGGAAATGGGAGAGCTGCAGGCTAAACCGATAGGCGAACGAACAGCAGGAGACAACCAGCGCCTGGTGGCACTCCAGCGGGCTAAGGACAAGGTGAATGACGGCGAGACGTTCAAGAAACTGAAATTGGCAAACCTTGGCCGCACCGGTGTCAATATCCGCCATGTGTTGTCCCATGAGGATATGCATGAGCAGTTGGCCCAGGAAGATCCGGACGGCGAGCTGCAGAAGCAGATCTGGAAGGAAATGTCACCGGAAGCCAGGCAGATCGCCACACAGCAGGTGAAACGCAAAATGACGAACCAGAAAATGACCGAAGCGCAGGTGATAAGCGAGTACTTTGCCGAGGGCCTGGCCAATGCCGGACCGACGAATCGGGCCGATCGTTCAATTTCGGCCATCACGTTGCCGCCGTCCGCACTCGCGCGATTGGCTGAGAAGGTCAAGGTCAACCAGCCGGGTCTTGATTTTGATTCACTTGAGCCGCCAGCAGAGATCAGCAAGGGTGACATGAAACGAGTGCTCAAGACAGACCGCAAGCAGGAAAAAGCAGGGGAGAAAACAGTCAAGAAGTCCATAAAATTAGATAAAAAAGCTGAAGACGCTCAGCGTGACGCTAATGCGAAAACATATGAGTATAATACTGCGAAGCAGGCAAGGGAAAAAGCCGAAAAAGATCAAGAAGACTTAAAGCGTAAGGAAAGTGAAAAAGTCCGCTCATTGACCGACCAAGCGAAGAATGAACAGGCGCTCATGCAGCAGGCCATACGATCAGGCGATAAGTCCGGTGCTGATAGCCACCGTAAAAATTTTAATGCCATCAGTAAACAGATAGAAGAAGCGCGTAAACGTGTGCAGGTCGGTGAGCAAAAATTGTCAGAATTTGACGAGAAGGAGGAATTAGCCAGGCTGGTAGCCGTACAAGCCATGGAAAAATCCATAAAAAAGACAGGTACGGCAGAAGAAAAAAACAGCCAGATTGATGTGACGTTATCCAGGCAGCGCGCACAGCGTGGAGTACAAAATTTACGCGGTAGTCGGGTCATGGATGATGCCAGTGCCGCAAAAGTTGACAGTGCGCTGGCCCGGTCGGATTATTCAGCGGCATTTACCGAGATGGAAAACGCCCGGAAGAATATTATGGCACATCCAGAAACATTTTCAGGTGAAGCGGCCAAGCTACAGGATCAGATTAAGCGGGGCAATGCAAGCCTCAAGCTTGGCGTCCCCGGGAAGATGGCCGATTCGATTAAGGGAGATATTGCCAAATGGCAGGCTCAGGTTGCCGAGCTGACCAATGGCATGACCGGACAAATCGACGCAATCATGAAGGACATGTCCGAAAAAATTCCCGAGGCCAAGAATTTATTCAAGCCTGCCCCAACAGTAACTGCCCCAGCTCCAATACCCGCCGCTCCAGATATTGAGCCAGTTGAGGCGTCATCACCGATTGCACAGCTAAAAGAGAAGATCAAGACTGCCCAGACCTCACTCAGGCTCGGGATCGGCGGCAAGATGGCAGAACAGATCAATCAGGATATGGCGAATTGGCAATCAGAGCTCGGCAAGCTCCAAAGTCCGATGAATTCCCAAATTACGCAATTGCAGCAAAAGATTGCCGGCGCCCAGACGTCGCTCAAGCTCGGAATCGGTGGCAAGATAGCAGAACAGATCAAGCGGGATATTGGCGAATGGGAAAATCAGATCAAACAATTGGAGTTCGCCAAGTCCGGAGAAACGATCAAGCTTGATAAGCTGGCTAGCCAGGCAGTTAAGAAAAATACCCCAGAACCCGAAAGGAAAAATATCGACCAGGCAGTCCGGCAGGAAATGGAGAAAGTGGCGCCATCAGAGGCTGTCAGCATGAGCCGGCCTGTCCAAGAATCGGCCCAGCACCTGGAGGTATTAATGGAAACATTGAAGAATGTGAATATCAGCAGTGAAAGCGCGCAGCGGAGCATGGATGAAGTAAATAAGGTAATCATGGACCTGTCAAAGAATATTCAGGGCAGTCAAAAAGATACTGCGGCATTCGTGAAGCATATTACCTCGCCATTATCCAAACAGGCGCAAGCAGGAAGTACGGGACAATTTGGCGTCCAAAGCGAAGAATGGAAGAAGTTCATGTATAATATGGAGCACTTGTACAAGTTTTTCCGTGACAAGGCACCGAAGAAAGGCGGAGAGTCGGATGCGAAGAAGACTGGCAGTGAACAAACATCGCCACCAGCCGGCTCGCCTGAAGAATAATATAAACATATGGAGGATATTCCGGTTTTTACATCATCACAAGTCGACGATCAGGAACTTAAAACGTGGCAGCAGGCAGCGCAGGATGTTTTTGAATTCCATTTACGCAAGGAAGCTCTGCTGCTCTCACCAGCAATAGGTCAGCGCCTGCCCATCGCCTCCCGTGGTGACCAGAATATTTACCAACAGCTACTGAAGCTCAAGGGTCAGCTTGATTTTATTGCGCTCCCATTATTAAGCAACCGTGACGTGACTGCAATTATCAGGGATCGTTTGGACGATGTTCTGATGGCAGACATTGATTTATGGGAACAACTTCGGTTTAAGCTCATGACCATGGTGCCGGAAGATCGTGATGGGTATAAGACAGAAATCAAAACAGCCATGGAACAGTGCCAGCGGCCCATGTCAGCACTGCCGCGCATCCATCCGGACGGTACGAAAGAGCCGTCAACATTAGCCAACTGGCTGAAGGATTTCCGCGGATTCATGGAAGGGAAAATGACTGATACCCTGCGGAGTACCGAGTTTTTCACGAAAAACGTCTCATTCAGGTCGTTGCCTGAACCGGACCAGGAAAAACTGAAAATGCTATTTACCATTTATCAATGGCTGTATCATTCAACATATGATATTGAGGGATATGAAGGGAGTATGACGATAAAGGATAAGGATGGGTCACTGAAAATTTTTGAAAATGGGGCATTTACAACCGTCCGCCCCGCAGCAAAAAAATTTCCTGATATGAGAAGGGTAGCAGCAGAGCCTCGTACGTCTGTTTTTACGGAACAGCCGGTTGCAAAAGACCCATTACTAAGTTTAAAGCAAAAATACCAAACGTATCGAAGTAATCGCCAGCGTATCCTGGACCTGGAGGACAAGGTGCTCGTGAATACAAAAGGCGAGCCGCAAGCGATTTATCACGAACTTTCTGAAGCAGTCCAAACCGGCGATAAGTTCCGATCGATCGCCTGCCTGAAATTATTGGCCCGGCAGAAAGCCCTGGCAGAGTCCCTAAAAGCCAACCCAGCCTGGTGGGCCGCGACCGCCGAATACATTACGAAAAAATATACCAGACGGTGGCCGGTGCCGGAGGTAAAATTGGCGGTCAGTGACTTGAAATACGACCCAACGACACCAGCTGTCATTTCAGAATTCCTCCAATTCATCCTAGAGAGCCGGCTGCGAATTTCTAGGTCAGAATCCGCGCTGATCGGGGTGGAAATCGGGCAGATGACGGGCGGGGAATACCAGAGCATGGCGTACGGCAATGCCGAGACCGGTGAATTTGAATGGGTAAAAAACAAGATCGCTGACCGGAAATTGGTCAGTGAGACGTAAGGTTATTTGACTATTCCCCGATGTCGTTATAACCTAAACATATCAATCTTCCCAATAAAACCACGGGAAGTTTTTGTTATGACCCAACGAAGAATATATCAAAATGAATGCCCGTATTTCGTGACATTCCGTACCCGGGTGGGGTTCGGGTTGTTCGAGGATGAAAAGATGGCGGAGTTATTATCGGAAATTATGTTTAATGCCGGCCGATTGAAGCGTTTTGGTATTTTGGCGTACCAAATAATGCCAGACCATGTGCATGTGTTGGTGCAACGAATGGATGGGAACGCAGGTGCGGTTTGGAGTCCCATCGCGGGCGCAGACCTGCCCGCCGCACGGCTTCGGCAGGCGGGGACCCGCGATAGTTTAACCGATGAGCGACATTCCATAGCCCTCCCACCGCAGGTCTCTGCGCCTGCGGTGACCACGAAACCCACGCCCACGAAGGAGTATACTATTTCTCAATTTATGTATTGCATCAAATCATATTTTATCAAGCGTATTCGCGTCCAGTACGCTATCCCGTTTTCAATTTGGCACACACGGTTTTACGCCCGGATCGTTTCAACGCATAAATATTTAGAAACAGTCATCCAATACATCAAACGCAACCCGGTTAAAACGGAATTACCGAGAAAATACTCTAAAATACCGTACCAATATTTCAATTGGAGGTTAATAATTGGTTATTGAACAAACCTCTATCGGACGATTATTACGCGGCCATGCGCATATCTTCGTCCGACCCTTCCTATTTGACTGTAGGCTGGTTTTTTTGTCCAGCGTCGCCTCCGATCTTGCTGACAACCTGCATGCTGGCCGGCAGTTTTTTCTCCAGCTTTTCCCATAGCACGCTGATCGTCCACATGGGGAGAAAGTTGACGACCGGGATGAATTCAGCGATGCCGGCAATGACATACCGGATAATCGTTTTACTGTTATTCAGCTTGGAACCGCGGAGCAGGAGAATGAGCGCGAAAACGCCGCTGATAAAAATATTGACGAATGTGCCTAAAAGTCCGAAGGTTTCAATCCCAATGAGGTCCAGTAGGTCTTTGGCTCCCGCAACAAATAACGCAGCGAAAAATAATATCAAATTATCTTTCGATGGCTCCTCAGCTTCTCCTTCGCCTGATTCCTCGGCGGATACTGTGGCGTCCTTCATTTGGGCAGATTGTTGTTTTTGTTTTGATAATTGCTCCTGGTACAGCTCGCGTTTGGTTAAATCTTCGTCTTCGACAGTTTCCGGCTCCTCATTTTCTTCTTCATTCTCTCCAGTGCCGTCCGAAGACGCTTCAGCCTTCCCCCCCGGCATTTGTTCCGGCATGGATTGCATCGGCGCTGACTGTTGTTGCCGCTGAGCCCATGCACTCTTGGCCGCCTTTTCTTGTGAGGAATTCGGTTCCACAATAGGAGTATTATCCGCGAGGGCCTGCCCACCATCTGCGGCAGTTTGATTGTCCGGGCCTAATTTTTTAGTGTCACTAGATGGCTGGGTTGGCAGCTTTATTTGGAATAGAGTACGCTTAATGTCGTTTTCATCCATTAATTCAGTATCTTGTTTCTTTTGTGGGTTCGCTCCCGGGGTCTCGTCCTCGGTCACTTTTAACTTAACTTTTTCCTTCCCTTCCCAGGTTTCGTTATTTGCCCTTTCCTGTTCTCTTACCGTGCTCATATGTGAAGTAATAAGGTATTATTGCATAGTCATCATAGCATAATATAGCGTTTTTTTATAATTGATTTTTTAGTTAAAAACGGATAAAATTGATGCATGATTGACGGGAATAAACCGCAGTTTCGGTGGGGACCGATGCCAGGCTACTTGATTAGCATGGATGCCACTAAAGGGGTGGTTGAAAAAATATGATGAAAATTTGGGGTAAAAAATACTTACAGGAAACGGACTGTCTTGATTTCGCGGACAGGCCGGGGTATTTTCTATTATTGAGTACGGCTGATCATGCGGTGTCGTATAGCGATAAATACCTGCCGAAATCGAATTACATCGGCGTTTCCCGGAAAGAACGCATTAATTTTTTCCATCCAAAAGACAACCTTCGGCGCCCTTTTAGAAAAATATTTTTACGGTATTGGAATCACCCGGCCTGGCTTACTCGGCAGTATGTGGAGTCGTGCCGGACGGTCAAAGCGCTAAAAAGTGAGGTTGATAATTGGCATGGCGAAGTCCGGCCTTCGGTATTGGGCTGTTTGTTTTTATGCTATCTTCAGGCCAGGTATCTGCCGATCAGGGGAATCAATATATTGAGAAAGACGGATGCCGCTTTGCAGGAATTTATGGCCGACCATTGTGGCTATCTTTCGGCGGAAATCATACAGGCACTGTCATTCCCCGAAAAAAGTTCGGTCATTATGCAGGAAAAGGAGGCCATATTGCATGCCGCATTACACTGGCGGCACGACCGAAAAAAAACGAAGCTTATCGCTTCGGCCAAAAAAATATATCGGCAATTTGGCGCTTGTACCATGGGTTGGCATAATGAAGCGCCTCGTCCGCTGAATTATTATATCCAGCAAATCAAGTATTGGGGCTCCAGGCAGCCGGAAAAGGTGCTGGCTGAAATGCATATTGAGCGAAAACAAAGCTTACGCCGTCGGGATAAGGCTAGGATGTTAGTTAAACGTCGGCACTGGCCGTTACGAAAATTGTTAGCGATGATGCCATACCTGAAGGACGCCGTCAAATTGCAGGTAAATCTGGCGAATTTTTATTTCATGCCTGTTTTTGCCGCCATGTCGAAAAAATACGGCGTCAGGATCCGGGATATGTGGCGGATGAGCGTGGAGGAAGTTTTTACCATGATTTCCAGCGGGCAGATGCCTGATCAAGACGTTTTAATAAAGAGAAAAGGCTTGTATGTGTACTATTCATATAAAGGGCGTTTTGAAATTTTTTACGGTAAAAAAGCAAAATATTTCCTATCTCGTTTTTACCAGACTAGCCATTCGCTCAAGTCGGGGCGCGTGGCTTCCCCTGGCTTGGCCCGTGGGCGAGTGCGTATTGTCAGGTCGCAGAAAGATTTTCCTAAATTCAAAAAAGGCAATATCCTCGTGGTTAACAACACTACCCCTGATTTCGTGCCTATTATGAAAAAAGCGGCGGCTATAGTGGCCGAGGAAGGCGGCATTACCGCCCACGTTTCCATTGTCTCGCGCGAGCTCAAAATACCGTGCGTCATAGGCGTTTATAAGGCGATGAGCGTATTAAAAAATGGCGACCGGGTGGAGGTGGATGCGGAGCGAGGCGTCGTAAGAAAATTATAAATCATTACGTCTCGCGGAGTCTCCTCCAGAGGCGGACGGGCGCCTATGGAGGACGAATAAGGGCGTTGTTAAAAAATTAAATTAATGTCTCATTATACTTAATATGAATTTTAAAAAATGACTTCAAGTAACAAATTACCATTTTTCAAAATTTATTCTTTTGAAGGTAGGAGATATCACGTCGTACCAGCAGTATTCCGCAAGCTTGTGAAGGATAAAAAATTCTACAAGGCCGTAAAGCGGCCGAATTCTCCACTTTTTACTTCACTGATCAGGACGGGAGCAGTTTTAAAAAATCCGCGCTTTTCCTATGATAACTGTTTGCGTGTGCAAATAGTACTCAATGAAGATGTCTATGCAGAGGAAGGGGATTTTTTTAAATTACGCGATTTGCTGGTAGACCGGTGCCGTAGGAGTATTTCATTTCTGAAACGCATGTTGCGTGAAATCGATAAAGAGTGCATTAGGTATTTGGTCATTATGGACCGAGTTGCACAACAGCACGGGGCTACAGATGCACCCCATGAGTTACGCCGGGCTTTTAGTGTGTTTGTCCGTGAATCACAAATGGTGGCGGGTGCGCTTTGGCCGCCGTTGGGCGTGGAGGATTGGATTATCAAGACCATCGAACAGGCGCTTGGTAAGATTGTCCTCCCGACCTCGCCGGCATATCAGGAAATATTGCAGAAACTGATCCGACCATTTCGTGTTTCCGGACTGGAAGGTCGACACAGAGCGATGATGGTCTTAGCTGCGGAAATTGCTAAACAACCGAACTTTCGTCGGGACATTTTAAAAAAATCGTGGAGCAGGATTCCATTGAACAAGCTCAAGCGAAAAGTTGAAAAAATCTTTCACTTATTCGCTTGGGCTGAAGACAGTTATTTGATAATGAAGATTGAGCCGTTGAAGCATTTTATTGTAGAATTGCGCCAGATGGTAAAAAATAAACCATGTAGGCGTTATGCGATATTTATGAAGGAAGAAAAAAGGGCCAAGCAGGAAAAACTGAAACTGATGCGGGAACTAAGGTTTTCTTCATCAACACGCACCTTGATCCGTTTGGCAAGCGATTTGCCGTATTTTCGACTGCGCCGCCGCGAAGTAATCATCGAAGGGGCGTACCGTATCCGTAGTATCTTGTGGCGTATCGCAAAGACGATAAACGTGAAGGATATTATGGCATTGTACTATTTTGAGACATTAGATGCTCTATCCAAGCCATTCTTTAAAAGGTTGCCAATTACTGGTCGAAAAAGAGGCCACGGATTTATTGTTGATAAAAATAAAATATACCTGCTTCCATTCCAGCTAGCAGGCATGATACGGAATAATATTGAAGGCGCGACTAAAAACGTGTCTGAGATTAAAGGTATGCCAGCATATATTGGGATCGTCCGCGGCACGGTCAAAATACTCCATTCTAGCAAGGAATCTTTTAAAGTTAAACTTGGGGATATCCTCGTCACTAGCATGACCATGCCAGACTATGTGCCAGCCATGAAGGTCGCTTCGGCATTTGTCACTGATGAGGGCGGTATTTCCTGTCACGCGGCCATCGTCAGCCGGGAACTGAAAAAACCCTGCATCATCGGCACGAAAATCGCCACACAAGTTTTGAAAGACGGCGATTTGGTTGAAGTAGACGCGACAAAGGGGATTGTAAAAAAGTTAAAATAACATTACAATGTACCAATGACTCAGATGCTAAACAAGAAATTCAATACAACCATGCTTGTTGGAGCATTAGCAATAATGCTGGCCGCTTTGTTCTGGAGCCTGGACGGCACGTTCATCCGGCCAAAATTGTACAGTTTGCCGGCCGGCCTGGTCGTTTTTACCGAGCATTTGCTTGGATTTATCGTACTGGTGCCATTTTTAATCCCCAGACTGCGACAGCTGAAGAATTTAGACAGGAAAAGCTGGGGCGCGGCGATGTGGGTCAGTTTTTTCGGCGGGTTTCTGGGGACATTGGCCATCACCCAGGCATTTTTTTCCGCGATGGACGGCGTAGTCACCTTTGCCACGGTAGTTATTTTGCAAAAACTCCAGCCGCTATTTGCGCTATTAATAGCCCGTTTGTTGCTCAAGGAAAAACTTTCCAAGCAGTTTTATGCATGGGCGGGCCTGGCGGTAGTAGCCGCTTATTTTCTTGCATTTGGCAAACACGGCTTTGTGCTGAGCGACATCGATTTCTGGCATAGCGCCGCGTTTTATGCAATTGTAGCGGCATTTGCTTTCGGTTCGTCCACGGTGTTCGGCAAGCGGCTGGTTAATCACTTGGATTTCAAGAGCACGGCCGCATTACGTTTCGGGCTGACCATTATCATTACTGGCGTGTATCTGATTTTTTCCAGCGGTTTCAGCCAGTATTCAATCGTTTCCAGTACACAGTGGTGGATGTTCGCCTTGATTGTCTTTACCAGCGGCGCGGTGGCCATGTTCTTCTACTACTTTGGCTTGCGCCGGGTAAGCGCTTCCGTCGCCACGATTTGCGAGCTGTTCTGGCCGTTCTCCGCGGTGATTCTGGATTATTTTTTCAACCACAATACGCTGAATGCCACGCAGATTGGCGCCGCTATTGTTTTGATTGGCGCTATGTATATGGTGGTCCGTCGCGGGAAGGTCAAAACCGTCAATTTTACGGCCAAGGCTATTGCCGGCGAAGGCCGGGGCAAAAGTTTGGGCACGCCGACGGTGAACCTGGACAAGACTGATTTGGATTTAACCCATGGCATTTATACCGCGAAAGTAGCCGCTGATGGGAAAATTTATCCGGCGCTCCTGCATTTCGGTTTCAAGGAAACTTTCAATGACAAATTATCGCTGGAATTGTATCTCCACAATTTCAACGGTGAACTGCATAACCAAGAGGTACGGGTGGAGGTGCTGGAGAAAATCCGCGAGGTGAAAAAATTCCAGTCCAAGGAAGATTTGATCGCACAGATGGAGGAGGACAAGAAAATGTTAAACGAAATAATGATATAAATCTATGGAATCAAGGATGAGAGAAGGCGCGCTTGTTGAGGGGACGGCAGAGCAGGAAAACTATTCCTCGCGGGTTTTGTTGCACATATTCCGCCATTAGAAAAGGCTGGCAGTTGTCCGGACGGTTTTGGGTTATTAAAAATAGGCTGCTTTTAGTAGACGGATCATGGCGCCTGTTTAGCGGTAATGGTGCTTGATTTTTTACGTTTAATAATGGAAAATATAGATATTATGCATGATTTAAAAGAACCGCTTTTCCGCTGGGGGCCTATCCCGGGGTATTTGATAAATGTCGACGCTTGGCTGTCGATTTTTCACGATTATCCCGGCCGGCCTCACCACTATGTTTGGCCCCCGGGCTACGAGATTTTCAGGGGCGGCAGGATGCTTTTCGTTAATGAATTGGAGCCGTTGCAAAAAACAGGCAGCGAGATGTTCAGAAAGATAATTTTAACCGGGAAGCGGCGGAAATTTTTCAAGCTGTGGCAGCTGCGCGTCAGCCGGCTTTATTCCTTTTGCGGGAAATTTGACGCTCTGACCTTGAGGAAAATGTCAGGGGCGGCGTTAGAGCGCGATTGGCGGCTCTTGAACAGGTTAATCTTTAAATTTTGGGAGCCCGGCGTTGTTCCGGAAATAAGCGCTTACGGCGGTGAGGCGATTTTGAAACGGGAATTAGCCGAAGAAGGCCTGGCTGGACAGAAGCAGATGCTCGCGCTCTCGCACCTGAGCGCGCCGATGAAGCCGTCTTTTTACCAGGAGGAGGAAATTTCTTTGTTAAAAGTCGCCAGCCGTTACGGCAAAAAAGATTTTCAACACCGGTTAACGGCGCATTGCCGGAAATATTTTTGGATTGGGAATAGTTACGGAGCGGTCCGGGTCATGCCAGAGGCACATTTCTTGGGCCGGATCAGGCATTTTATGAAGAAAAAATTAAGTCCAGCCCGCCAGATATCGGAGATTTACCGTCAGCTGGCGTTCGCCCAAACTAACCAACGCCAGGCGTTGTCCCTGGTGCGCCGGAAAAAGCTAATAAAAAAAATCAGTGATGGTTTAGCGTATTGCATCTGGTGGCAGGACCAGCGGAAAGGCTTGATTTTCTGTTATCTTCATTATTTAGATTTATTTGTGCATGAATTCTCCAGGCGCAACCAAGTGGCGCCGGCGCTCTACCATATGGCCTGGTACCGGGAAATAAACCTTCATCCCTCTGCAGGCCTGATTAAGGAGCTAAAATCGCGCCGGCGCCTGTTTGTCGTGCACTATAACAGCAGAGTTTTTCACTCCTTCACCGGGCGGGCCGCGCAAATAATCAGCCGTCGCTATTGGCAGCGCCGAGCCGCTACCAAAGGCAGGGAGCTGGAGGGTTTGGTTGTTTTTTCAGCTGGCCAGCCGGTCAGGGGCCGCGTTTTTCTGGTGCGGCACCACGCCGATCTGCGGCGCTTCCCCCCGGGCCGCATCTTAGTCACTACTATGACTGCTCCGGAATACATCAGCGCCATCCGCCGGGCTAAGGCTATCATCGCCGATGAAGGCGGCCTGACCTGCCACGCGGCTATTGTTTCCCGCGAATTGAAAATCCCCTGCGTGGTCGGCACCCAAATGGCCACGAAAGTGTTAAAGGATGGGGACAGAGTTGAAGTAGATGCGACTAAAGGTATTATTAAAAAGTTAAAAAAGTGAGATCCCTCCCCGCCCAGTGGCGGGTCGGGATGCTCGATTTCGCACCACCTCAAACTGCACTTCGTTTGTTTTTGGTGACGAAATCGGCAGACGGAGACCGGGTGGAGGTTGACGCTACTCAAGGCGTTGTGCGGAAATTAAAACATTAATTGTGTTTGTCGGTGCCCTGAACCACTAAAGAATTCACGGCAACCCCGCACCCTTCAGTGGTGCGGGGTGGATGCGGAGCGAGGTGTTGTAAAGAAATTGTAACATTGCACCTCGCGGAGTCCGCCTCTGGCGGACCATAAATAGGATTGTGAAAAGGCAGCAGAGAATTTTTTTATAAAACGGACATTTGCGATTCGAACCATGAGTTGGTCTATAAGTTTCAAATATACAATGTGAGAGTGGACGGTATGAAACAAGACTATTTACTAGTGCAAAAGAAGCAGCAAATCCATTTTTTACCCAATGCTTACGTAATCGGCAGGGTCTACGCTTATTCAATGAAAAAATTATTCGCCGGTAGGAGCTTTGGGCCCACTATAGCCTCATATAAAAACGGGACAATGTTCTGGTACGCTTCCGCCAGCGGATTAAAAGCAGTCTCCCAAATGAGTTTCCAAATGATTAAAAGAGATCCCGGGATTATCAAAAAGACTATCAACAAATTTAAAAAATTAGCCCCTCAATTATTGAAATTTGCCAGCGGAATTGTCAGGATTGGTTTCAGCCGAGCGTCAAATCATCAATTATTCCGCCTGTTTCAGGGATATTTGCGCCGATACGAAGCTGCCTACCTTTACAGCGAGCCGATGGT
Source organism: Patescibacteria group bacterium (assembly GCA_043808365.1). Classification (GTDB taxonomy): domain Bacteria; phylum Patescibacteriota; class Patescibacteriia; order UBA10025; family JAHIVO01; genus JBAYGJ01. Next base: position 29,592 of record JAZDEZ010000007.1, on the reverse strand, counting down.
CATAAGCCTGAATGACATACTGGCCGGATATCTTGAAAAGCATTTAAAAAAAATAGTACCTGATAAGTGTGAGGCTTTGCGATATTATAATTTGCTAATTGCTTCTCCGATCAAGTCGTTTGTCAAAAGAGAAGAGGATGAACTGTTGCGGATCGCGCATCGTGCGATAACCAGCAAAAAAAAAGATTTAAATAAGTCAATCAAGAGGCATGTTGATCGGTATTTCTGGGTGCCGTATGATTACGGCGTATACACATGGGACGCGGCTTATTTCAAAAAGGTTTTAGGGAAAATTATCAGAGAAAGAAATATCGAGAACGACCTGGAAAAAAGCAAAGAATATTTTACCAAACTTGTGGCCGAACAGAAGCAATGCGAGGACAGGCTGCGCCTTGACGGCTATCACAGGAAACTTTTTCGATGCATGCGCCAAGCGGCTTTTTTGCTTGATTATAAAAAGGAAATATTCACCCAGGCGCATTACTACATCTCGGCGCTTTTTGAGGAAATCAGCCGGCGGTTTGGCGTAAGCCGGGAGTTGATCCAATATTATCTGCCGAATGAGCTTGCCGCCGCGTTAGTTAATGAAAAAAAAGTTGGCATTGATGTTCTGAAAAAACGCTATCGACACTCGTTAGCCTATTGGCACGGTGATAAGGTTGACCTATTATTGGGGGTTAAAGCAAGGAATTTATTAAACTCCCGCCTAGAACGGATTAAAAAAGCGCCCGCATTTTTGGAAGGAGTAATTGCGTCATCAGGTAAGCTGGTCGGCATCGTTAAAGTGGTCCAGGGCATTGACGGTATTGAAAAAGTCAAGCCGGGAGATATTTTAGTGGCGTCCATGACCAGTCCGGAGTACGTGCCGGCCATGAGAAAAGCCGGGGCGGTTATTACTGACGAGGGCGGGGTAACCTGCCACGCGGCCATTGTTTCCCGCGAACTGGGCATACCTTGCGTGGTCGGCACCGGCAATGCCACGAAAGTGTTAAAGGATGGTGATTTGATTGAGGTAAACGCCAATCATAGTTCAGTTAGAATTATCAGAAAGTAAGCTGGCAAACAGGCCGATTCCGTGTTTTAAATTCCATGACAGGTTTTAGAAAAGCTAAAGCCTTGCAAACCTTTAATGGTAATTTGTGTAAAAAAAGCTATAATTATTGCATAAATTATCCACCCTATGCATTTAGTAAAAGGGTTACTCAGACGATATTTGCCGCATATCCAGCGTAAAAAATGGTACCATCAACGGTTTGACGGCGCACCGCATTTTATTTTCCTCATTTCCATGGCTGAACTGACGCCGGAAGCGCGAAAAGAAGGCTGCCACGCCACCAGCCATTTTGGTTTGTTCGAGCAGGACAAATCCGACTGGTACATTGACCAGGAGGACATTGACCGTATTGCCAAACGGTTGGTTGGTTTGGCCATGCGCGAAAACCATTTCACCAAGAAACTGATGAAGCGCTGGTCAGAGGATGAAGCGGCATTTTACGGTTTGTGCTTGGAGACCGATTGGGATCACCTGAAACAATTGGACAATGCGCCGTTAGTAAGGTTGTACGATGAATATATTAAACGCGATTTAAAGTTCGTTACCTCAAGTTCGATTATTGATGGTTTCGCCCTTGGTACGGATTTCCTGATCCAAAAAGAGCTTATGACTTTGTTGAAATCCAGGGGACTGGAAAAACAATTGTCCAGGTATTTTTCCGTGCTGACCGCGCCGGTGCACCATTCGTTCATCAACGAGGCGGAAGTAGCTTTGTTGCGCATCGCTTTCAGGATTGAAAAAATACCGGCTTTGGCCGGCAGTTTCCGAAAGCTTCCGATTAGAAGCTTGCAGAAGATTGTCCGCCGGTATCCGGTTATTTTTAAGTTATTGGAAAAGCAGGAACGGGATTATTTCTGGAGTAAAAATAATTATGTCCATAACAATTATTTGGATGTCGATAAATGGGTGGCGGAGCTGAAGGCAGTGTTCAAATCGGGCATTAACATCGGCCAGCAAATTAACCAGATTGTAAATACGCCAAAAAATAGTTTGCGGGAAAAGCAGTTGCTGATTAAAAAGCTGAAACCTTCTAAAAAAATTCGTGTACTCTTAGAAATTTCTGAGGATTTCACCTATTGGCAGGATAACCGGAAAAAAATGACCTACTGGTCCACGCATTTTGGTAGTATTATTCTGAAAGAAATCGGCAGACGGTTTGGCTTTACATTACACGAAATGAAGTATCTGGCGCCGCCGGAAGTCGATTCCCTGTTTACGAAAAAACCGTTTGTGACGCCCAAAGAAGCGCGGGACCGGTGGAAGAAATGCCTGTGGCTGCAAATAGGCAAGGACAAATATGAAGTCATTACCTCGGATGCCCGTGGCATGTTTAAAAAGATTTTTGAGAAAAAATCGTTGCAGGCGGTCAACGATTTCCGCGGCCTGTCAGCAAACCGGGGAGTGGCTCGCGGGCCGGTTAAAATCGTGAAGTCCGCCACCGAAACGAAAAAAGTAAAACCCGGCGATGTGCTGGTAGCCGTGATGACCCGGCCGGACTACATCATGGGCATGAAAAAGGCGGCTGCCATCGTTACGAATGAAGGCGGCGTCACCTGCCACGCGGCCATTGTGGCAAGAGAATTGAATATCCCCTGCGTCATCGGAACGAAGATCGCTACTGAAGTGCTGCATGACGGCGACATCGTCGAGGTCAACGGCAACCACGGGGTGGTGACGGTGATTGAAAGGAAAAAATAATCAATATGACTTCACTGCAAAAAATAAAAAAGTCCATTAAGAAAGATTGGTACATCCAGGGTTTCAATGCCGTGCCGCTGTATTTAGGACCCTCGGCCATTAGTGGTATTCACATGGCCAAGGATCTGGGTTTTGGGTATTCGGCTTTTTTATTCCACTACCAGAACGGTTATGGAGAAATGGCGTATTTGAATACGGACATAAAAAAGATTTGGCAAACCGTGAGACGCAAAATGATCCGCGACAGGAAATATTTGGAAAAGGTAAAGCGTTTATATTATTCAAAGATAAAATCAGTTTCTGCATTACAAGTAAGAATTTGGCGGTTAGATTTGAAAAAGTTATCAGAAAAGGAGCTAGTCGCTTGGTTCAAAGCCAGCTTCCAGGCGCAGATCGACACGGTCGGCGTCGGGCATCTGGTGGAGTCGATTGGGATGTCCGTAGAAAAAGAGTTCAAAATAGCCCTGCTGCAAGCAGTCGGGCCGCGGCTGGATTTCAACCAGCTGTATACCACGTTGACCGCCCCGTCAGAATCGTCTTTTATAAGCCGACAGGAAGCGGAGTTGCACCAAATAGCCTTATCGCCGCGATCCAAACAACAGAAAAGACTGTTGTCCCACGTAAAGAGATACTATTGGATCCAGAACAGTTACACTGGACCGAAGCATCTGACAGTCAAAGATTTCCAGCGGCGGCTGTACGCGGCCCGCGGTGTGCATGTGGAAAAGTTCAATGAGGCAAAACGGCAAAAGAAGGCTCTAATCGCCAGTTTAAAACTAAATAAGCATGTCCAAGAGTTGATCAGTTTGGTTGACTTCACGACCATTTGGCAAGACGACCGTAAAGCGAACATTCTTATGAATGTTTCCTATTTGGACACATTGGCCAAAGAGGTTGCCCGACGGGTACGATTACCATTATCATGTATATACCAGTTGGGAGTGAATGAGGTGTTCGGGTTGCGATCGATTGACGATGTGGCTGGTTTGCGGCACGAGCTTATAGTTCGGCAGAGGGGATGCCTGGTTCTTTTAGCAGGGAACAATGAATATATGGCTAGCGGTAGGGAGTATCGGCGGTTAGTGTCGTTGCTGCGTAAAGTCGAGAAGCGCTCGTCTTCTACGGGGAGCGCCATCCATGGGACAGTAGCCAATGGCGGGACGGCCATGGGACGGGTTATTGTCTGTAAAAATATTTTGTCCATTGCCAAAGTCGGTCGCGGTGACGTGATTGTGGCTTCCATGACCCGTCCGGAATTCATGCCTGCCTTAAAAAAAGCCTCCGCCATTGTTACTGACGAAGGGGGCATCACGTGCCATGCAGCCATTGTTGCCCGTGAATTGAACATCCCATGTGTCATCGGGACAAAAGTCGGCACCAAAGTGTTAAAAGACGGGATGACCGTGGAGGTGCGGGCTAACCATGGTATCGTAAGAATCGTCAGATGAAAAACGTGAAAAAAACCAATTGGCGTGTTTACGTTAGGGACCGCGTTTACCCACAGGGCATCTCTGCCTATCTTGACCTGATTTTTAGGCGTGACGTCAGGCAGTATCCGTATTTTTCTCGGCATTATGAGGTGATGTCTTTTGTGGGCAATAATTTTTGGTGGGCAAGAGACCTGGACCTGATGGAGAAGAAATTCCACCGCTGGTTCAGCGCCTGGATTCATCGTCCGGGAGTATTTTCTCGTTTTGTCAGGCAGTTTGAGCGGACACTGAATAAAATGCGCATTGCTCTGCCGGACCTCAAGCATAAAATGTTACGCGCGGAGCGGCTTTCGGATAGGGAGTTGTATGTAATATATGCCCGAGGCAAGAGGATGTTTTGGGACAATATCACCTTGTCCGAATATACGGTCGATCTTTTTGATGATTATTTCGATGGGATTTTAGCCAAAGCATTGGAGCCGTATAGACATTTGGTTGCAGATCCAGGAGGTTTGATCACTATGATGAAGCCAGCCTACCTTTCAGTCGTTCAGCAATATCAGCGTGAGTTATTGCGGTTGAGCGGTAAGCAATATGTTTCAATGTTGGATTTCACAGATGTACTCAACCGGCTTGACTGGATCGTGATGAGTTGGGATGGCGGCCATGTGATCACGCCTGAAAAGGCGCGTCGGGATTTACGGCCGTTAAAAAAAATGTCAACTGGCAAGAGGCGTGCGATGGCACGGCGTATAGATAATTATGCAACAGATATTTTACGGCAGCGGGCTCGGATATTCCGAAAGTACCATTTACCGAGAAAAATTTTGTGGCGGTATTTCGCCATCCTCGACCAATTTTCCCAGCTCCATGACTGGCGTAAAGAAGGCCAGACGCGGTGCAGTCAAATCGTATTCAAGGCATTACAGGAGATGTCCAGGCGTTTCAGGATTCCTTTTGCTAGCATTGTTTATTATATGAATGATGAGGTGCGTTCATTGTGTTCGCGGGGGGAACGGGTGTCCGGGAAGGTGCTGCGGGCGCGTCGAACGGGCTTGACGTGGGTCATAAACGGGAATAAATTTCAGGAAGCTACCGGCCGTCATGCCTATCGGTTGGTGAAGGCGTTGGTACTCGACCAGCTCCGGGCACGGCGAGAAGCTGAAGTGCGAGGCATTCCCGCAAACCACGGTCTGGTGCGTGGACGGGTGTTACGTGCCATGTCAGCGAGAGAAGCGAACTCGTTGATCAGGAAAGGAGACGTACTGGTCGCCTCAATGACCACTGTTGATTACGTACCGGCCATGCATAAGGCCGCGGCTATTGTCACTGATGACGGCGGTTTGAATTGCCACGCCGCCATTGTGGCGCGCGAGCTGGGCGTGCCATGCATCGTCGGCACAAAAATTGCCACACAAGTTTTCAAGACCGGTGATCGCATTGAAGTTGACGCTACAAGTGGTATAGTTAGGAAGATATGATGGTAATTACCAATATCCAATTTTCAATTACCAATGAAATCACAATTCCTAAATGTCAAATTGGTTATTAGTAATTCAGTCATTGGGTATTCATTAGATATTGGATATTTGAGAATTGGGAATTAGTTTATTAGAAAAACAGAGCCTTGATGAAGAAAAAATGAATTATCAGAAATTATTAAAAGTCATCAAACGCCATACCTGGTGGGAGGAAAAATCCCCCATGGTTTATCAGTTTGTCATGTATCCATTGCACTGTTTTGTTGAGCAATGCCGGTACTTCCATCCGAAGTATTTGACGTTGTCCGTTTTTGTGTCTACGCCCGGAGATTTTTTTCATGAATTGACCCCGCAGGATGAGAAAGCGAAAGTATATTGGTATATTTATAACCAGATTACAAGGGACCCTCAGTACCTTGTCAAGAAGCGCCGTCTTAGTGATTTTGATAAGAAATTCGTCGATATCGCTTTGGTTTTTTCACGACAGGCCAGACAGCTATCAAACCGTCAGATATGGCAATCATATAAACTTTTTTTGAAGTATTATCTAGATTTCACACGCTACGTAGTCACGCCAGAATGCGTCGACGTTTTCACTGCATATGAGTTAGAGTCCTTAGTGCGTAAGGAATTACCGAATATCCGAGAGGGCCAGGTGTTGGAGATTACGAGAGTGATGGCCACGCCAGCCCATCTTAGTTTTATGGAACAGGAACGTCAGGAAATTCTACAGATCGCATTAGGACTTTATCCGCGAAAAAGACTGTTGCTACGGTTGAAAATCTGTGACATCGATATGCATTGGCAGAAAGCGCTGAATGTTTTAAGTAGGAGGTTCTACTGGACTAATAATTCGTACGCTACTGTTTTGCGGCTTTCGGCCGAACATTTTTTTGCTAAAGTAAAAGAGGAGGTGAAGTATAAATCCTATAAGGAAATTACACGTGAATTGATAAGTTTACGAACAAAAGTAAAGCGGCTGAGCAAAACACACCGACAATTGGAAAAAAAATATCGTTTTTCACGAAGCTTAATGCAACACTTCAAGCTAGTGCAGTTTTTCGGCGAGTGGATTGACGAGCGGAAAACCTATATGCTGCGCGGAAATGACTGCTTGAACCAGTATTGTCTGGAGATTGCAAAACGGTTTAGGTTGCCGGTGCATGACGTGCGTTATTACTTGCCAATTGATGTGAAGAACTTATTGTTACATGGAAAAAAGCTAGGCAGAAAACATATCCGTGGCCGGCAGACGCTCTCCGTGTATTTTATTGAAAAGAAAGGCCAAACGGCCGTTCCGACAGTATATTATGGCCAACAGGCACGGAAGATTTTCCATACTATCCAATCCCAGTTCCAGCTGAAAAAAGGCGTGGTCGCGGGCCAAGTGGCCAGTGCACCAGTAAAAAAGTTCAGCGGCATAGTGCAGGTGGTCAAAGATGTGCACAAAGAAAAGTTTGTGCCCGGCAGGATTCTAGTGGCCAGTATGACCAGGCCTGATTTCGTGCCATTGTTGCGCAAGGCAACAGCCATCGTTACAGATGAAGGCGGCCTGACCTGTCATGCAGCTATTATTTCGCGTGAATTGAAATTACCCTGCATTATTGGTACGAAAAATGCTACTATAGAGTTCAGGACTGGAGATAAAGTTACCATGGATTTACAATCGGGAAATATTATTAAAAATTGATCTGTGAAACTTATCCCAAACCTTAAAATTATCCACCTTGAGGATATTGTTGACCATGAAACTACCGATCCGTCACGCATTGCCAGGCTGGAAAAGAGATTTCGAACCGTAAAAATTTTTACCAATCCACCATTGGTAGCCAGATTGGGTCGCGATAAATTTGTTTTACTTGACGGAGCCAACCGTGTGGCCGTGGCGCGGAAACTCCATTTCCGGGATATTGTAGTGCAGATCATAGATTATCGAAACCCCGCAGTGAGTTTGGATAAATGGAATCATATAGTTGAACTGCCTGATTGGGCGGATTGGTGGCAAAAAATCGAAAATATCTTTGCAAAGTCCCTAATTGCATTACCAGGCCAATCTCGTGGAAATTTGCGTTCACGTCAGTTCATTGCTTATCTGCATTCATCTAATGGTGGTTGGCATGGAGTGCGAGCACCGAAGAATGAGATGGATCGGTTATCGTCCATAAATACGTTGGTTGGTACGTATCGTGGTAAATATCGTTTTTTTCGGGTTGCTAATGAACGTTTGAGTGACATTCGAAATAATGATAAGGTGAGAGTACTGGTAATTTTCCCAAATTTCACAAAAAAGGACATTTTGCATTTTGCCCGATGCGGGTATAAGATTCCCTGCGGGATCAGCCGCCATATAATCCCTCAAAGAGCCTTACGGGTCAATCTGCCATTTTCCGTCCTTCGTTCGAAAGAAACTCTGGCAAAGAAAAATTTCATTTTAAAAAGGCATATAGCCATATTATTAACTAATAACCGAGTTCGCCTGTACAGCGAGCCGGTCTACCTCTATGACGAATAACCTGCCTGACATTCCCGCGTTATTCCTTGAGCGGGCGAAAAGACAAAAAAGGAAAATCGCCATCACTATCAAGCGACCCATACCCGAAACAATTGATAGTCTAAGGCGTGCTTTAGAGTTCGCCGATTTGACCGTGATTGGCGCCCGGGTCGATGGTTTCAATAATATCGTTGAACCGGACGAGGACAAGGCCAGCGGGGTATTGATTAAATTATTAAAAGATGGTGAGGTTGATGGCATCGTCCGTGGCCAGGTGAAAGATTCTTTCACTTTAGACGAGTTTCATCGCCAATTTGGTCGGGATCCGTTGCCCAGCAACCGTAAAGTCGCAGCATCAGTCCTGCATAAAGCGCCATATACATTTTGTGCTACGACCGTTTCAATTTACCAGGGGTTAACGCTGGAAGACAAGATTTACGAGGTTGAGCGGACCATCAGGTATATGCGGGAGGATATCGGCCTGGAGCCGAAGATCGGCATCATGTCCAGTCTCCGTCCGACCAGCAAGGTTGGTAAGTACCCCTCACTCGATTCTGTAGCCTCCATAAACACACAGCTGGCCGAGTACTTGCGGAAAAATGGATATGACACTATGGAATATTATTTTGAATATGAAACGGCAGTTTGGAACGGTTCAAATTTGATCGTGCCATCCATGGGTCTGGTGGGTAATGCCTGGTTGAAAGCCCTTTTATATTTGGGAGGATGGGAATTATTAACATGCCAATATCTCGATTTGGGCGTAGTGTATGAGGATGGAACACGCAATGAAAAGGACTTTTTTTGGCACATTGTCAGTGCTGTGGCAACGGCTAATAGTAGAAAATAATCGTATGTCTGAAAATTTAGAAGCAAAATACGGTCATCTGGCAGAACAGTACGGCGAAAGGGAATTTTCTCCTGAAACAAACCAGGAACACGAACGGCTGCGCCAAGTAGCGCGCAACATCATCGATTGTTATGATTGGCAGCCGGGCCAGGAAGAATTTTTGATAGTCACCGATACCAAGGTCATGGCGGAAAATCCCATGATGCTCAAGGCGTTGGAGTTCGAATTAACGGCCCAAGGAAAAGTTTCTGAAGCCGGCAAGGAACGGACAGCAGCTCGGCTGTTTAAGACCATGGTGACGGAAGCTTCGCCAAAATCAGCTACGCCGCTTAACGAAACCATTGGCGAGGCCATGCGCGACCGGCCGGTACTGATCATTACGTCCATGTCGCGTTCTCACTCGAAAGAGACGGGTACGGCCATCCGGGGCGATACGCATGCCCAGCGTGAAAGTATAGACCAGGTAGTTTCCAGCGATAAGATGCGATCATTATCAGAACGGGGCATGAGCGAATTTCCGGCAGAAAAGCTCGATCGGTGGGGCGGCCGCATTCCCGATGACCAATGGTTGAAAATGAAACAGTTGGCAAAAGCACGAGGTTCGCGCGTTATCTCGATCACCAAAGGCCATAACCCGTATGACATATTGACTAAAGGTGCAGTGTTGGAAAACGTGGAAAACCTCCGTGAGCGGGCAAAAAATGTTAGTGAGCTGATGAAGGACGTCAAACGGGTGCATATCACCACACCGCTTGGCACTGATTTGTGGGTGCCAGTCCGGCCAGATTTAACGGAGATTGAAGACGGCAATGTTAACAAGCCTGGTCGGGTGGCTAACTATCCGATCGGCGAATGGTCATGTTCGCCGGATTGGGAGGGATGCGAAGGACGACTCGTCGTGGACGGGCCAACGGGTGGTAATGTGAATCAGGACATTTTGGATAAAGGTAAGCCGTTAGTTTTACGCATTGAACGTGGCCAGATTGTCGCCTCTGACGGTGGTGATGAAGCACATAAAAAGTGGAAAGACTATTTGGACAGCGGAAATAACATGAAGAATGACGCTTATCGCGTGGCAGAATTGGGCATTGGGACAAATGCCAGGGCGCTGGAAGAAAAGCCGCGCAAACACTGGGGGTCAAGTGAAGGTGAGAAAAAATACGGCACTGTACATGTGGCGGTCGGCAGCAACGGATCGTTTGGCCGGACGCCAGAGGATCCGAATTTCAACGGTGCTCAGGTCCATTGTGATATGGTTATCGGATTGAATCGGGGTGGCGAACCAACAGTTGAATGCGAACGGAAAGATGGCTCGACGTTCAAACTGATCGACAATGGCCAGCCCATCGGGTACTAGTTTTTCGGAAAAAAAGAACTCACTCGATCGTTCAAGTGAGTTCTTGTTGTTTGTCGCTAAGCCGTAAACGTACGCTTACGATTTAGAGAACTCGTCGAAGTAAGCGAGGAGTCTATCGCTCATCAGGTCGAGGATGCGAATTCCAAAGTCAAGGTCGGCCTTGCGCTGGTCACCCTTGGAACCAGTGGGGAACATCCGCTGGAAGGCGATCGGGTCACTTCCCTGCGTACCCTGGCCATGGATACCAGGAGTGACCATGCCGTCAGTAAACGGGATATTCATCAGGCGACTTACTTCACTCCCAAGTTTCATCTGGTCCAGAATGGCGTAGAGGACAGACGCCTCGAGGGCGCCGGCATGGGACGGCTTTTCGCCGAAATGGTTGTTGATGAGATCGCCGAGTTCGCCCTCGGTCTCATAAAAGAGCCCGTCAAGGTGTTCAGTGATTTTCAGCCCGGCGATTTCCTTGCCGAGGGACGTAATGGCACCGTTGAAGGGGGCTACGTTGCCGCCATGCCCCATGAGAGCAAAGAGCTTCCTAATCCCGGTCCGGTAGATTGACCGCAGAACGCAACAGGCGACGCTAGTAGCCGCTTCGGCAGAAAGCGACATCGTGCCCGCGAAAGCTTCGTGGTGCCGGCTCATGCCGATCGGCATTGTCGGAAAAACGATTACCGGGCGGTTGTCCGCGATGACGCGCATGAAATGATCAGCGATCAAAGTGTCGGTACCTTCGATCATCCGAGGGCCGTGCTGTTCCGTAGCGCCCCAGCCCCAGACGGCAATGGCATTTTTACACTGAGCTTTAAGGAATGCTTCGACCTCAGCCCAAGTACTGTCTTCGACAAAAATCGATTGGGAATGATCCATTAGTTACCTACCTATTCTGTTTGTTAAGGATTTATTTGTGAGTTTCAGATTCATGGAAGAGTATCATATTTAATTTAGCTTGTCAATCCTTGCTGATTGTACGTATAATTAAGGTATTAAAATTTTTTACAAATGTTATGCCCATCCAATTCGTCCTCCCATTTACAAAGCTCGGTAAAAAGAACGTCGACATCGCCGGCGGCAAGGGCGCCAGTTTAGGCGAGATGATTCAGGCTGGCATTCCGGTGCCGCCCGGCTGCGTGGTGCTGGCCGGCTCTTTTGACCAATTCGTCAAAGCCACTGGGATTGATAAAAAGATCGAGGCTGAATTAAAAAAGGTCAATCCGAAAAATATCAAGTCGGTTGATACTGCGTCCGCAAATCTGCGCAAACTGATTAAAAGCGCGAAATTCCCAAAAGATATTGGCATTGAAGTATTGAAGGAGTTTTCAAAATTAAAATCCCCGTTCGTCGCCGTACGATCTTCTGCCACTGCAGAAGATTCTTCTGCCGCTTCCTGGGCCGGCGAGTTAGAAAGCTACCTCTTCGTTACGAAAACGAAACTCTTGGAAACGGTCAAGACATGCTGGTCGTCGCTTTTTACTCCGCGGGCGATTTTTTACCGGATCGAAAAAAAATTACATAACCAAAAAGTGTCCGTCGCTGTGGTTATCCAAAAAATGGTCAATTCTGAAATCGCCGGTATCGCCTTCACCGCCCACCCAGTGACAAAAAATCGCAACCACATCGTGATTGAAGCTGGATGGGGCCAGGGCGAATCAGTCGTGTCCGGCCGGGTCACGCCAGATACGTATGTGTATGACAAGAAAACCGGCGGAATCGCCGAGGTAAACGTTGGTATCCAGAAAGAAATGATCATCCAGAAACTAGGCGGCGGATCAAAGACCGTCGCGGTACCAACAGACAAGCAGGAAAAACAGAAATTATCAGGCAAGCAGATAGTTGAGATTGCGCATATCTGCGAGCGAATCGAAAAGCACTACAAATTCCCCCAGGACGTCGAGTGGGCGCTGGAAAAGGGTAAGTTTTTTATAGTCCAGTCAAGGCCGATCACTACGTTATAGGGTTAAAGTTAAAGGTTATTGGAAGAAAGTATGGAGGAAAGTTGTAAGTTATACGTCTCCTAGGACCTTCAACCGTACCGTCATCCTTCAACTTTCAACCTATAACCATCGGCATATCCTCCGAGCGCAAGCGTCTCTGCTTGCGCGACCTTCCCTCACCCCAGAGCCCTCTCTCTTAGGGAGAGGGGGATTACCATAGAAATAAAAAAGGCACGCGTTTGGGTGTTTGTGGGAGGCTCCTGATTATATTCGGGGCAACCCCGTTAGTAAATGCACAATTATTGTTAATACAATTAAGGGAAGTTAATATCAATTACTGTCCTTCTATCAGGGAATGATTCTTTATGCATTTTCTAACGGGTTTGATTTTCTCGTGAAATTATGATATAATAAAGCCACACAAACAGCTAATTTCATTAACTATCGAAAAGCATTAGTTTGGCTAATTTATGGATAATTTGAACGTGAATAGCGCAAACCAGGATTCAGATTTGCCCGCCGGTTTTTTAATAAAGGACAAAAGCGGGCAGTTTAAGAAGGTCTTGGATGACAAAATTACTGATTTTTCCGTAAAAAAGGCGACTGTTACCCCTCCCCCACAGCCGCAAAGAGTTCTGCCAGTTCGTCCTCCTGTCGTTTCCCCCCAGCCAGGAATACCTCCTCTTCGAGAGGCAGTGCCAATCAAAGCCGCACCGCCGATTTCATCATCACCGCATGCCAGTGCCTTTATGGCACCGGATGATGAGTTTGAGATTCACGAACAACAGGCGAAGCTTAACCAGATGGTAGCGACGCCGGCCGGCCATTCAGTTTTGTCAGTGGAAGAAATTGTGCGTGCCGTGATCAGCGATTTTCAGCTGAGTTTTACGGATGATGTCATGCAAAAACGCTTTGGTAAAGTAATCGAGTCCAGACTGCGCGACCTGCGTGATTCCGTGGAAACGGCAGAGGTATTGTCCAGGTCGAAGAAAATCGGCGGACTGGAGATACCAGCCGATCAAGCGGCAAAAATCATCCAATTTGTGGAAAAACAAATCAGCGCCCAGCCGGTCCATAAGCCAATCGAATCGGTCGTGGCGGCCATGCCAAAGCCAGACGCCCCCCCGGCATTTATCCCGCGTCCACAGCCGGTCAAGCCGCCGCCGCCAGCCGTGCCGACCGCCACGGTCAAGGAGGACATTGGCCAATTAGCTGAGGAAATAAAAAAAGAAATTCAAAAACCTCTGCCAAAACTCAAACCACAGCCAGCCGAACTATCCAAACCAGCGCCGGTATCGACACCAGACATGTATACCAGGCCGGTAGATGAAATGCCCCGGATCGTGCAGGTGCGTCAGGTCGAACAAGCCCGGCCGCAGGTGAATGACATCAGGCGTCCGGCCAGGGTCATGGGCCCGGTTGAGGAATTGGCGGATATTGACCTGGATGAATTCAGGCGCCAAGGCACCAATCCGGCGGAAGCGGCTGACCGAATTTTGGAAAAAATCGACCTCCTGGAGCACGACTCGTGGGCCGTCAAGGTTGAAGCGATAAAAGCCTGGAGGCAGTCGCCCGTCAGCCGACTCTATTTGCAGATCGGGCGGGAAAGCATGGAGGAAAACCTGGCTATCGCCGAAATCATCCGCAAGCGCATGCAGGGCAATCAGCCTTATTTATTATTAGATGAATTTTTAGCCATCAATAGCCTTAACAGCCGGCTGGCCGTATAGTATGCAGCAATTTGTCGTGCCACAATTCCTCGATGTTGAAGCCAAAATTATCGGGCCACTGACGGTCCGCCAATTTTTAATTTTTATTATCGGCGCCGGGATGATATTCATCGTATTCAAGCTGGCCAGTTTTTGGGCGGCTGCCATCGAGGGTGTCCTGATTTTCGCCCTGACCGGCACATTCGCCTTTTTGAAAATCAACGGCCGGCCTTTCCATTATTTTCTGCTCAATCTAACCCAAACGCTGCGCCGCCCGATCATGAAGGTCTGGAACAAGGACGGTAGCCCGAATAAAATCAAGAAAGAAAAAGAACCGGCGCCGCCGCCGACCCGGCCCATCAAACAGCACGTGACCGCATCCCGCCTGTCAGAATTGTCGTTAGTCGTGGATACCGGCGGGTCGTATCGTGAAGGCGAAGAGCAATCGTCATAACATCTATGGCCAAAAAGAAAGACAAGCCAGCAGCCAGAAAAGTCGTGATGCCCTCGACTCAGGTATATTTGAATATCCTGGAAATCAAGGACGATGCCGTGATCCTGAAAGATGGGACGCTGCGCGGCGTCGTTTTAGTTTCGTCAGTGAATTTTTCCCTCAAGTCCGAGGATGAACAGAATGCCGTCATCCAGGGGTATGTCCAGTTTTTGAATTCTTTGGATTTTTCCCTGCAGATCGTCATCCAATCCAGGAAACTCAATATTGATGAATACCTCGAGCGCCTGAAGAAAATCGAGAAAGAGCAGACGAATGAGCTGCTCAAGATGCAGACGCGCGAATACCGCCAGTATATTGCCGAGCTCGTTTCCCTGGCGGATATCATGAGCAAGCGTTTTTATATCGTGGTGCCGTATTCCACCGGTTCGATCAAGTCAAAGGGGTTTATTTCGAGACTCAAGGAAGCGATTTCGCCGACAACGGTTATCAATATTAAGCAGAAGAAATTTGATAAAAACAGGGTTGAATTATCAAAGCGCGTGGAATATATCATTGACGGCCTCAGTTCAATCGGCCTCAAAGCGACACCACTGGATACCCAGGGCCTGATCGAGCTTTTCTACAACACCTATAACCCGGATACTTATGACCAGCAGCCACTGGTCGATATCTCCAAACTAAATATCGAATAAGCCATGGTCGAATTATACCGAAAAACCCAAACCGTCCCGACCGAAGCGCCGCCCCAGCTGACGCCGGATGAGCAGCAGCGCCTGGCGGCCGAGCAGATCGAGGAAAAAAAGGAGCTGTTGGAATCGGAAAAAATATACCGCCGGGGCGTGGTGACGGTCCGGGATCTGATCGCTCCGGCCTCGATGAAAACTGAGTCCCGGTACCTGGAGCTCGGGGCCCAGTATCTGCGAACGCTGTTTGTCGTGACGTACCCCCGGTATATCCGGGTCGGCTGGTTTGCGCCGGTCATCAACCTGAACGTGCCTTTGGATATTTCGATGTTTTTTTACCCGATCAGTTCTGAAATTATTTTGAAACAACTGCGCAACAAGGTCGGTACGCTGGAAGCGCAAATCTTGGGCGACGCGGAAAAAGGCGCGCCCCGCGACCCGATCCGGGAAACAGCCCTCCGCGATATCGAGAAACTGCGCGATGACCTGACGCAGGGAATCGAAAAATTTTTCCAGTTCGCCCTGTATATCACCGTCTACGCCAAGAGCAAGGATGAACTGGATAAGATTACGGAAAAAGTCGAATCAATGTTCGGCTCGCGGCTGGTGTACACCAAGCGGGTTTTTTACCAGGCGGAACAGGGCTTCAATTCAACTCTTCCGCTGGGGGACGATGAACTGGCCATATCTTTCAATATGAGCTCATCGCCCTGCGCCTCCTCTTTCCCGTTTATTTCATCGGAATTGACCAGCGACAACGGCATTTTGTACGGGATCAACCGGCATAACAACAGTCTGATCCTGTTTGACCGGTTTAGCCTGCAGAACGCCAACTCAGTCGTGTTCGCCACCTCGGGCGCCGGGAAAAGCTACGCGGTAAAATTGGAAATATTGCGGAGCATGATGCTGGGCACTGACGTGATTGTCATTGATCCGGAAATGGAATATAAGTATCTTTCGGATGCGGTCGGCGGCACGTATATCAGCATCTCCCTCTCGTCCGAAAGCAAGCTGAACCCGTTTGACCTGCCGCGCCCGACCCGCAAGGACGAAAAGACGTCAGACATCATCCGCTCGGCCATCATCACATTGAAAGGGTTATTGCGTTTGATGCTCGGGCAGTTCACCCACGCCGAGGATTCGCTGATTGACCGGGCGCTCATCGAGACGTACGCCAAAAAAGACATTACCGCGGACGCGGACCTGGCCCATGTCGAGTCGCCGTTATTCAAGGATTTTGAGGAAGTGCTGGAAGGCATGGTCGGCGCGGAGGACCTGGTGGTCCGCCTGAAAAAATATACCGAAGGCACGTTCGCCGGCCTTTTGAATAACCCGACGAACATCCAGATGAGCAACCAGCTGGTCGTTTTTTCCGTCCGGGATCTGGAAGACGAATTGAAGCCGATCGGCATTTCACTGATCGTATCCTACGTGTGGAATACCGTCCGGTCGCAGATGAAAAAGCGCATTTTGGTCATTGACGAAGGCTGGTGGCTGATGCAGCAGGAAGATTCGGCCAAGTTTATTTACGCTTTGGTCAAACGCTGCCGCAAGTATTACCTGGGCGTGACGACCATCACCCAGGACGTCAATGATTTTTTGCGTTCGCCGTACGGACAGGCGATCGTCACGAACTCCTCGCTCCAATTGCTGATGAAGCAGTCGCCGGCGGCCATCGACCTGATCGCTAGGACGTTCCTGCTGACGGACGGGGAGAAATATCTATTGCTGGAATGCGGCGTCGGAGAAGGCATATTTTTCGCCGGCGCCAAGCACGCCGCCATCAAGGTAGTGGCGTCGTATACCGAGGATCATATCATCACCTCAGACCCGCGACAGCTCCTGGAAATCGAAGCGGCCAAGAAGGAATTTGAGGACGCACAAGCGGAGAATGAAGCACCCATGGGTTAATTTCAAAACACGAAATACGAAACAAATCCTGATATGACAAATTACCAATTACCAATATTCAATAAAATCCCAATGTCCAATGCAATAATTCGCAAAGGTTTGAAAATCAGTCATTTGATAATTGGACATTCATTGAATATTGGATATCAGAGAATTGGATATTAAAGAATTACAGTTTTAGATTTATTATTTATTAAAAGATATATGGACATGAGCCCGCAAACCAGGAGAAATTTGCTCATCGGCGCCGCCATCTTGATTGTTCTGGTCATCGCTGGCGTGGCGTGGTGGCTCCTGTCGAACAAAGACACCCCGACTACCAATTCGGCCAATACGAATACGGCACTATTAAATACTGATGTCGTAATAATCAACGCCTCGACCAACAAGCCCGCCGCTACTAACACAGCCACCACCGACGAAGTGGCTCTGGTCAGGCTGGCCAATCTTTTTACCGAGCGTTATGGCAGCTATTCGTCTGAAGCCGGGTTCCAGAACATCACTGACCTGAAACCGTACATGACCAAGAAAATGCAGGTCATTTCTGACAGCTTCGTGACATCACAAAAGGCGCAGTCTTCCTCGTCGTCATTTTTTTCCACAACCACGAATGCCCTCTCGACCAGTATCGCTAGCATCGCCAAGCTCAAGGCTACAATTAATGTCAGCGCCCAGCGCCGTGAGACAGGCGTTACTATTGATGGAACATCTACCTATTATCAGGTGCTGGTGCTGGATTTCGCCAAAGAAGGGGAGACGTGGCTGGTGGATAATGCCGCCTGGCAGGCTAAAGGCAGTTTATAAATATTGACATGCACGTACGTACAAATCGTCTATTGCCTTTCTTTCTCGGCATGGTGCCGGCCATTATGCTCGGGTATTTCGGGCTAGTTTTTATTACGCCAGCTTCCGCGCAGACATCGAGCAGCTCGGTGAGCGACGAGTGCCATATTACTACTCACTGTCTTGGTACTGATAAGGTTTGTACCAAAGATAGCGATTGCCTTGTTAAAAAATGCGTATCAACGGCCATTCGTTTGAACTACCATATTCCCGGCGTGACAGAGATGCTGGCCGGTGACGAGACTGGTAAAAAATACCCCTACGTCCAGAACATGTCCTGTTTTATCGCGGACATGTACCGGTACTTGGCGGGCATCGCCGGGATATTGGCCGTCGTCATGATGATTTATGGCGGGATAAAATACACAGTCTCGTTCGGCAACCCATCAAAGCTCCAGGACGCCCGTGACACGATTTCTTCGGCCATGATCGGATTGGCGCTGGTCCTCGGCTCGTACGTCATTCTGAATTTCATAAACCCAAAAATAACTAGTTTGAAAGTGCCAGGACTCCAGCCCATTGCCAAGAACGAATTGGGCGATCCTACTGTTTGGCAAGGGATAAAAATATGTACTTTATCAAATAGCAAACTTGGGGGGGCGTTAGCCTGTGGGGCTTATTGGCATGGTGGTAAGGATGATCAGTGTACTATTGTTTCATCCTCTTCTTGCGGAGGATCTAAAATATGCACAATGGCTAGGAGATCCCTAGATATATCTATTAGAACCATAGATAATAAATCTTGGATTGCCTGTGACGAAACCGTACCGGTCAAATATATGGATAAAGATTGGCAAGCAACAGGTGATTCCGACGAGTTTTGCGGTTTTTTGATTTTTGATGATGGGATAATTCATGATAATATTCGGGTGGGGACAAAGTGCCAGGATGATGAGAGGGGCTGTGGCATCGATTTGGTTGATTATAGTCCGATTATTTACGGACCGGGTGAAAAACATCCGCCAGGCATGGAAGACGAGAAATACATCGGGAAAATTCCTTCCGCTAAATGTTATTAATTATATGAATAAAAAAATACTTCTCATCATCGCTTTCGTTATCCTGGTCGTGGCTCTGGGTGTCCTGATTTATTTTGTCTTTATCAGGGATCTGGTCAGTCCGCAAAATGGCAATGAGAACATTAATGGGGCGATTAACCAGAACATAAATGTCGGACTGCCGAATATCAATGGCACCGTGAATGTAAACCGAGTCGTGACCAACGTCAACCAGGGAGTCAATATCAACCGCCAGCAGGCGAATGTCAATGGGATTAAGATTGACGAGGTGGCCCGAGGCAGTGAGACGTTCGCCAAAGCCGAAATTGACCAGAAGGCAGATGGCGTCAGCTTAACCTCTGACGGGACTTCACTGCGGTATTATGACCCGGCGCAAGGCAAGTTTTACAAATTAGATCCAAACGGCAAACCCCAGGAATTGTCAGACAAGGTTTTCCCGGAGGCCAGGAACATTACCTGGTCGCCAAAGGGCAATAAGGCGGTCGTATCTTTCCCCGACCAGAGCCAGATCGTCTATGATTTCGACAAAAAACAGCAGGTGACATTGCCGAAAGAATGGGACAGCATAGAATTTTCCCCGTCCGGAGACCAGCTTGGCTTCCTGAACATCAGCGATCAGGAAAACGCCCGCTGGCTGGCAGTGGCCAATGCCGACGCCTCGGAAGTACAGCTGGTGGAGCCGCTGGGCGATAATGCCAGCAAGGTAGACGTGAATTGGTCCCCGAACAGCCAGGTCGTGGCCCTGTTCAGGGATTCGGCCAACGCGACCGGACTGACGATTTTGCCGATCGGGCTGAATCAGGAAAACTTCAAGTCATTCGACGTGCTTGGCCGCGGGTTCCAGGGCATTTGGTCGCCGCAGGGAGATCAAATACTGTATTCCGTATATTCCGACGGTTCACGGTATAATCCGGTCATCCATCTGGTCGACGCGTCTGGCGACGCGGCCGGCAATAACGACCTGGACCTAAAAATTCAGACCTGGGCCAGCAAGTGCGCGTATGACAGTACCGCAGTATTAGCCTATTGCGCCGTGCCGAAATATTTGCCGACCGGCAGCGCGCTTGATCCGTCTGTGGCCGGATATACCAATGACCGGATTTATCGGATTGACGTGAACACCGGCATCTCAAACCTGATCGCCCTGCCGACGTACCTGAACCAGATGAAGGAGTATGTGATTAATGAGATGTTCGTCGGGCGGAGCGATTCGACGCTGTATTTCACGGAGAATACTACTGGCAAGGTGTATTCCATTAAGCTGAAGTAAGGGAATGGGCGACTAATTTATGACCGTTGACGGGCACAATATCAAGTCCACTGGCAACTCCAAATATTATTTGTTGGCTTTTTTGGGTCTGGCGGCGCTGATAGCTATCGTTATCGTTTGCCCAGGGCAGGCCTGGGCCGCCCAATGTTCCGATGTGGGCAGTAATTATACGGCTGGCACCTGCTCCTCCGCCGGCCGATGCGGAGATACGACGTATTGCTATTGTCACATAACCGGCGGGTTGATTGAGACGCTGTGCTGTATGGACCGCAATACGAGCGTTGACCACTGTTTTTTAAAAAATTCATCCACTAATACTTGGGGATTCCTCGACAACTCGGAAAATTCCGTGCCGGCTGACGCGACATTCGTTGACCCTAATATTTCTGGCGCGCTGACGCCAAAGAAAGAAACAACGCCGGTTTTTTTCACGCCTAACTTCACCTTGCCCGGATCCCCGTTCATTGCCGGACAGCCGGTAAAAGTAGAGGGGAATACGCTCGGGACCTGGTTAACGTTTGCCTATGTTTTTTTTGTCAGCGTGGCCGGCATCCTAGCCGTCACCATGATGATTTACGGCGGGATCAAATATACCGTCTCGTTCGGCAATCCCTCGAAACTCCAGGACGCGCGAGACACGATCGCTTCAGCGATGATCGGGCTGGCCATTGCCCTTGGGTCATATGTCATATTATTGACCATTAGCCCCCGCTTGGTCACATTCCAGGGGTTGCAGGAATTAGGCACGGGGATCAGTCCGCCCTCGGAATGGGAGGAGTCCATAGTATCCAGCCAAAAATACGGGGTATCGTACAAACCAGTGTCGCAGAATGTCACTGCGTATGATGCCATGCTCCTGGCCGCGGCAGGCGGGGATAAGGATTTTGCCGCGTGGCTGAAAGCGATTATGCTGGTGGAGTCTAGCGGTAATCCGATGGCTATGTCAAAAGATGAATATGGCAATGTCTTGGCGTGCGGTTTGATGCAAATGCTGCCTTCGACAGCGGGGGTGAGCTGTGACGAGCTGAAAAATAGCGCTCAATTAAGCATTGAATTGGGCACAAAATATTTTAAAGAGTTGCTTGCTAAGACATGTCCGCCAACTGCCCGGTATAAGAGCGGCGCCGTGGCACGATGCATCGCGACTGAGCCAAATGGGCTGCCCAAGAAAACAAAGTGCGAAAATGGGATGTATCATTATGCCGTGGCGGCGTACAATGGCGGTCCGGGCGCGAATTGCGGGAGCGTCGATTGTCCGGGCTCTACCTGGTGGGAATGCGAAGTGAATACTGGGTATGCGGAAACCCGTAATTATGTAGCCAAGGTTGAGGATGCCTATCACAAGATACACGGCGGTGCTTTTGGTCAGGGAGCTGACCCGGCATTTGCCTGGAGCCAATAGTAGGTAGTAATTAGTAAGCTAGCCACTAGTTGTCAGTGTTATACGTTATCGCAGCCCGTATCGTAAAACGGTATCGTTATTTTGGCTTTTTTGAGGAAAACGACACCCTGAAACGCCACCGATACGAGCAGCGATACCGACACCTGTAAGCCATACCCACATCACAAGAGGTGGTAATAACCTCATGGGAACGTATGGCAATCCTGATGGAGAAAGGTGCGTTTGTTATCCGTGGCCAGTTTTTGGTACAATGAAGGTCTGTTCCATAATTACCTTATGACCAAACGTCCGACAACCATCTTTGTGTGCAGCAAATGTGACGCCCAATATCCGAAATGGATGGGGCGGTGCACGGAGTGCGGTAGTTGGTCGACTCTGAATGAGCAGGTGAAACGGGTCGCTAAGAAGGCCAGTGCGGGCAAAAGCGGTACTGTGGAGACGCTGGCTACTTTCCAGACAGAAAACCAGACGCGGTTAAAGTGCGGCATGAATGAGTTTGACCGGGTGCTGGGCGGCGGATTGGTGCCGGGCAGCGTCACGCTACTTGGCGGTGACCCAGGAATCGGCAAATCAACGCTCGTATTACAAGTTGGCGGGTTGCTGGCCGCGGCCGGTAAAACAGTATTGTATGTATCTGGCGAGGAGTCTTCGTCGCAAGTCAAGATCCGATTCGAGCGTTTAGGGCTGAAGACTCATAATCTGAAATTTTTAGGCGAGACTGACGTTGATACGATCATCGCGACCATTGATGAGCACAGGCCGGTGCTCGTGCTGTTGGATTCCATCCAAACCATGCGCTGTGCGGAAGTGGACAGCGAGCCGGGCAGTATCGGCCAGGTTAGGGCGGTGACCGGGAAGCTGGTGGAAGCGGCGAAAAACGGCCACACCCCGATTATCATCGTCGGGCACGTGACCAAGCAGGGCAATGTCGCCGGTCCGCGGACGCTGGAGCATTTGGTGGACGTTGTCCTGTATCTCGAGGGTGATGACCGCCATCTCTTCCGTGTCCTCCGAGGCGTAAAAAATAGGTTTGGGGCTACGTCAGAAGTCGGCGTCTTTGATATGCAACGAGGCGGTTTGCGTGAAGTGCCTAATCCGTCGGCAATATTCCTGTCCGAGCGCCAGCATACCAATCCCGGGTCGGTGGTCACGGCGATTGTCGAGGGCAGCCGGTCGTTCCTAGTCGAGGTGCAGGCGCTGGTGTCCCGCACTAATTTCGGGTATCCCCAGCGCCGGGCGTCAGGGTTTGACCTGAACCGCTTGCAGCTCTTGATCGCCGTGCTGATGAAAAAAGCCGGTTTATATTTATCAAACCAGGATATCCATCTCAATGTGGCCGGCGGGTGGCGCGTGAATGAGCCGGCGGTGGATGCGGCAGTCTGTTTGGCCATCGCGTCAGCGACTCGGGGCCGGCCGGTGCCCGCGGATACGGCCGTATTCGGCGAAGTCGGCTTGAGCGGCGAGATGCGGGCAGTCAGCCAGACGGAAAAACGCCTGGAAGAGGTAAAAAAAATGGGTTTCAAATATTGCGTAATGCCCAGCACAAAAGTCCAGGTGATGCCCCATGGACTCAAGCTTATCATGGCGACTACGATCACTGACGCGATCAAAGATATTGTGTAATTCTTGACGCAGCCAAAGAGTAGCTGAAGTTTGCGTGAAGTTTACTTGATTTATATAAAATAGACCAGTAATTAGATTACTGGTCTGTACTAAGCTGCGTCTTTATGGCTATTAGGATAGCCAATGGATTAGCGACGTTTTGCCTACTTGGGTGCTTAGCAACCCAAGGGTCTTGTTCGGTTTAGGCAATCATACCCATGTATGCCTTTTTCATGGCGGAGTTATTATACATTAATATTTTTTTCAAATCAAGCTTTTTCAGCGTTTATTCTCCTCCGCATTAATACTCCGCAGCTTGGCCTACTCCGCCGAAGTAGCTTCGGCTACGAAGGCTGGACTGCGGGGAAACAAATGAGGAGAATCCTCCGAAGCGCAAGCGAAGGAGGATAGCTAGCTACTCGCCGTCGCGTAGCCGCTCTGGCGGAGCACGGCGGAGAATGAACATATGTCTTGGCTGACGATACCTCGTCAGCTTGGCCTACTCCGCCGAAGTCGCTTCGGCTATGCAGGCTGGACTGCGAGGTAGTTCATTGGTATTTATTAAAAAAGAAGTAAAAAAATCCACTCATTGAAGTGAGTGGATAATTTTATATTGGTAGTGACTTAGTTGTCGCCGTAGGCTCCATGGCCGTTTGAGATTCTTCGGCCGCCTCCGCAAGGCATATTGCTTATGTTTTCCCTTCTAGTCCCTCTCCCTTTTTTAGATCTTTTTTTGAAGGGCGGCCCAAGATTGGGTATAACTTCGACAATTTTCGCTTTGGCATCTTCCTTTTGGCCCATTGGCAACCTCCGTGTGGCTTGATGGTTAGTTACTCCTTAAACTCTATCCAAGTGAATTTAATGTGCAAGTGAGCATTTGTATTAATGTGGATATTACCACAGATTTGTTGCGAGGTCAATAGTCTATTCCAAATGGGAGTTTTTTTCTGATATTTCCGCCATTTGGCGCAAAGCCGGATGGTTGGCTAGCTGCGGATCATGGCTGAACAGCTGCTGGGCCGCTTGCCTGGTTAGCTTGATGAGTTCATAGTCGGTTAGCTGGGCAATCTTCAGGTCAGGGAAGCCTGATTGCCTCAAGCCGTAGATTTCCCCTGGACCCCGGAAGGCCAGGTCTTTTTCCGCCAGCTCAAAACCGTTTTTTGCCGTGACGAGCGCGTCGAGCCGGTCTTTCGTCTTATTACTGTCCGAGTCTGTGAAAACGAAACAGTATGATTGGTGCGCCGCCCGCCCGACGCGGCCGCGGAACTGGTGCAGCTGGGCCAGGCCGAAGCGTTCCGCGCCCTCAATCATCATGACTGACGCGTTCGGCACGTCGACTCCCACTTCCACCACTGCCGTAGCCACCAAGATGTCAATTTCGTTGCTAGTGAATTTTTTCATGACCTGCTCCTTGTCTTTGCTCCTGAGCTTGCCGTGCAGAAGGCCGATCGTCAGGTCGCTGAACACTCCTTGTTTTAGCTTCTCGTATTCAACTGTGGCTGATTTGACGCCCAGCTTGTCTGATTCGTCTATCAGCGGGCAGATGACGAAAATTTGGCGGCCTTGGCCGATTTCCGCCCTGATAAAATCATACGCCAGATGCCTTTTTTCCGGCGGGACGATTTTTGTAAGTATTTTTTTCCGGCCGGCTGGAGATTCCGTGATCATGGAAACATCCAAATCGCCGTACAGTGTTAAAGCCAGCGAGCGTGGGATTGGCGTGGCCGTCATCGATAGCAGATGGGGGATTAAACTTTGGACTTTGGACTTTGAACTATGTACAATATGGTTCACTGTTCTTGGTTCATTGTTCATGGTTCTTTGCTTGAGTGACCGGCGCTGGTCAACACCAAAGCGGTGCTGTTCGTCTATTATCACTAAGCCTAAATTTTTAAATGAAATTTTTTTCTGTATCAAGGCATGAGTGCCCACCAGGATTTTCACGGTGCCTCTTGAAATCTTCCGCACCATCTGGGATTGGGCAATAGTCTGCCCCTCAATTTTTTTGTCAGTTCTGGTCAAAAGCCCCAGACTGATTTTGCTTTTTTTGAACAGCTGGGTGAGCGTCTGGTAGTGCTGCTGGGCCAGGATTTCCGTAGGCGCCATCAAAGCCGACTGATAACCGCTGTTAGCCGCATTGAGCATGGCCATAGCCGCCACCACTGTTTTACCGGAACCGACGTCTCCCTCCAGCAGGCGGTTCATCGGAATATCCTGATTAATATCCTGGAGGATCCGCCAGGCTGATTTTTTCTGGCTATTGGTCAGGGTGAACGGCAATTCGGCCACGAACGCTCGCGTGGCCTCCCGGTCAAACGGGATGCGCGGCGCGGTTTTTTTCGATAGGGACTGGCGGATGCTTTGCGTCCGGAGCTGGATCAGGAACAGCTCGTTGAATTTCAGGCGGTGGACCGCCTGGGCCAGGGTCCTGTGGTTTGTCGGGAAATGGATTTCCCTGATGGCCTGTGGGAGGCTGATCAGCCTGAATTTTCCGGAAATATCTTTCGGCAGCCAGTCAGGTATGCGATTGGCCAGCGGCAAAACAAGTTTGATCAGGAAGCGGATTTGCTTTTCCGTCAGGTTAGCAGTCAGTGAGTACACCGGGACGATTCGGGCGGTATGCGTCTGTTCCTTTTTTATTTTTTCATAGGCCGGGTTCTGCAGCTGGAGCCCGTATGGCGTATATTCCGCTTTGCCCGAGAAATAAACAGTGTCTCCTTGGGCCAGGAGCTTGGTGATGAATGGCTGGTTGAACCAGACGATTTTCAGGCTGGCCGTATCATCGGAAACTAAACATTCGGTTACGTACATGCGCCGGCGCCAGGCACGTTTATTGGCAATCAGGTTGATTCGAGCGCGAATGGTGCATTGCGCATCGGGTTTTATCTGGACAATCGGGACTATCCGGCTGAAATCGTCATAGCGAAAAGGGTAGTATTGCAATAAGTCGGCCACTGTCCTGATATCCAGGTGATGCAGTTTTTTGCTGATGGCCAGTCCGACCCGCGGGAGGCGCTCAATTTCCGTGTCCAGGGTTAATTTCATGAGGTAATTCTATCAAAAAAACCAATTAAAAAGTAGGACCCTGCTGGTATATGTAATAAAAAACAGGATTAATTAATCCCGGCTTTTTATTTGCCCTCGACCCCGCCTCGCGCCTGCCCATGGGCAGGCATGCTGCGGCTTTCGATTCCTGACGAAAGCAAAATTGTTTGCTTTCTTCTCGGTCAAATTCACTTCGTTCATTTGCCCTCGACAGGAATCGAACCTGTATTTTAAGATCCGCAATCTTACGTCCTATCCGTTGGACGACGAGGGCAAGTGGCTTATGTCATTTTAATATTACCATCCTGAATAATCCGAGCAATGTAATCCTTGCGTTTCAGGTTTTTTAATCTTCTTTCTATTTTTCTTGCTTCTAGTAATGCGGCGTATTCCTGACTGTGAACCAGTTCTGGAGAAGTCATATTTCGAGTTGTTCGGGTATGTCCTAATTGATGTTGGCGCAGCCTGCGTTTCAGGTCTGTAGTACTGCCGATATAGAATTTACCGTGTGCATCACGTAAAATATATACAAATGCTTTCATGCGATTATTCCTTATCCGCTCCGACGCTACGGTCGGAGCCCCGACTTTACGTCGGGGTTGGACGACGAGGGCATAGGTGGAAGTTGTAAAAATTAACGTGATTATAATCCAGCTGCGTGCCCCGTACATGAGCGAAGCGAATTGTACGGGGAGCTACGGGCGCGTGTTTGTATAGGTAATGTTGTTGCCCCGCCACGAGGCGCGGCGCCAAAAAGCGGAAATTACTAATGGCTAACTACTAATTACTAGTTACTTGCTTACTACAATTTCAGCATCCGTCTGAGGCCGTCAGAAAAGGACTCGTTTTCCTGGTCAACTGCTTCCGGGAGGTAATTAAGCAGGATTTTTCTGATATTCAGGGGATTTTGTTTGTCGAGTGGCAGGGAGATGGATGGGCGGATACCGGCCTTAAAGTCAAAATACAAATTTTTGACTTCCGGCGGTTCATAAACTATCCAAAAGTTTTTCACAATCTTCCATTCATAATACGTATTAGCGCCGATGACCAGCCCGTCTTCGCATATCTGCAGATTGAGCCGCTGCGGTTCACGCCTATTTTGCATCATGATGATGACGCCGATTATTATAATTATGGCGGCAAAGAGGTAGTTCAGGGAAATGATGGCGTACAGCAGGAGCCCGCCGGTGATAATAATGGCTGTAATATACCATTTTTTTGTACGCTGGTGTTTTGGGAACTCGTCGAATTCCCATTCAGCTAACACCTTCCCGTGATTTTGTTCATCGGCCATATGTTTGGAAGTTAGTGGATCGTTATATATTGGCGGGCCACTCGGGTTAAGTACCCGGAATCTATAGGTATTATAGGGCTTTCTCGGCTATTCCTCTAGAGCTGGATTTGAGGCACATGGGTCGAGGGTCTAACTCCTAATATAATTGGTTAATTTTGTTTGATTTCTGTTTTTAATGCTATTCGATCACTCCACTCCTCTGTTTGCCAGTTATATATTAAAAGCCATATTTCATCAAATTGATTATCTGGTAGTTTAACTAACCCGAGTAAACGCTCAATATCCTCTTTTTCAGTAATTTGATCACCTACTCGAATAACTAGCACCATTTTATCCGTTTTTTTATAGTTTCTGACTTCAGTAAGTTTTCTACTTAATAATGTATTTAAATGTATGTTAATTAAATCTTCTGTTGTCCCTTCATACATTGTTTCTTTACCTAAACTTACTTTCGCCCCATTTTCACCATCAAATAAATGTGCAATTTCAATTCCATATAGACTATTTGTTTTTTTATCTTTAATAGTGTAGTCAGGTTTTTCTCCTTTATTGGGTTCGCCGGATATCTTTTTGTAAAACGATAAAAAATATTCTAATGCACTTTTTTCCAGTCGGTTTTTTTCATTATTATGGATTATGCTACTTTTTCTCATTCCACAAATCAATTAGTGTTGATACTTCCTAAAATCAATATTATACACATCGCTATTGATATTATTCCGAAAATGAGGCTTGATACTTTTTCTATTTTATGGCGCAAAATTAAGATTGGTATGATTGATAGCAGTAATGAAGCTAAAAATATACCCACTACCCCGCCCGCAGCGTAAGCAATTGTCTCAATACCTGCTGGATAATTTATGAGAGCAAATAAGATACCTGTGATAATCCAGATTAGAACCACTATTTTTTTAAAAGTTGGGCGCTCCTCTAAGAAAGGTAGTGAAAAGAATGACGACTGTTTTGTATTTTTAGATGTAGTAGCGTCAGGTATTGGGATACTTTTATTTTCCTGGAAATTTTCGCCAAAATTGCTTTTCTCAGACATATTTTTTATTTAAGAATAAATAATAATTACCCAGCATTTTTTATATCATTCTCAAGCATTTTGTTTTCTTCTTTTACTTGGTTAATACTAATTGCTTTAATTTGCATTAATTTTTCAAGCGCTTTTTTGTGAATTTGTAAAAGCGCATTTCCTGGGCCCATTGGGTTAATAACTCCGCGATAAATATGGTAGTCGCCTATTCCTAATAAATCTCTGGCAACAAGAACGATATTCATATACACCCATTGTGTAGACGTTTTTCCTTGAGCAATCACTTTGGATATCTCTTCAGACTGCAAGTTTACTCCTTGCTCGATAACATCTTTAATTAAATGAAAGTTTTTGTTGTTGATTTCCTTCTCTGCTAGTTTTAAAGATTTTCGAATTTCCTTAATTTCAGGTGGTGGAAACAACCGCACAAGCATCCCTTTTATTCTCATCATATTTTATTAATCAATATTGGAAAGCATATAGGTCAGCTCCGATACTTAGTTCTCTTGGCGGAGAGGGCAACCCTGACATTCGTCAGGGCAAGGATTCGGCTTCGGCTCTCGCCGTCTTCCGACGGCTCGGTCTAGCCACCGCCTCGCGGCGCTCCTCGCCGTATGCTCGTCGCGCATCGCTCCGGCGTTCTCATCTCGACGCGGCACAAGTCCCGCTTCAGACGGGATCCTCGTAACTGCAACCACTCATTCTTCGTGGGCAGTTACGGGACAGTTATGCCGCTTCCTCCCTCATTCACTTCGTTCATTCGGGCCACCTGGGTTAAGTGCCCCAGTTACACAAGTATTATTAGGGTTTTTTGAGTCTTTGGAAAGTGCGGATTTTGAGGCACGTGGGTCAGAATTATATAAAGATTGTTAAGATGTCTTCAAATTTTTTAAGGCCTCTATTTGGGTTGGGTGAATTCCCTCGGCTTCCAGCCGATAACTTCCAGTGCGTAGCAGACGTGGTAAAATGAAGGCATGACCAATGAATACCGCAAATCCTCTCATACGCTCTTTAGCATCCAGCTCC
>JAZDEZ010000006.1:0-31013 GCA_043808365.1 Patescibacteria group bacterium | reverse complement strand
CCAAGATGGTCCAGGAGTATATTGAGCACCATTTCGAAGGCCAGGAGGGCGAGGACGCCTTTCGGGTGGAGAGCCCCTAGACTTCAGTCTTATTTCTTATCTTAGGCAGTCTGCCGACTTCCAGTCGGCAGTGGTTGAATTCTTTTTTCGGGCATTACATTTATTGCCTCGTTCAACCAGATTCCGGCTGGGCACGTCGGTGTCGTATATTCCTTTGGATCCATCATCGGGCAGATTGAGGAAGGGCCGCAATTCACCAGGCCGTGGTCGACCGTGAATGAAGAGAACCTCCAGATAACATCCCACAAGTTCACCAAGCTGATATGCTTCTCGTCCGAGACCCAGGAGGTATATGTCGACGCGACGCTCAACATACGAGTGTCGCCGCAGGCAATACAGACTTTGTATCGGAATGTCGGTCCCAACTGGTTTGAAGTGATCGTGGCTCCAAGAGTACCACAAAACTTCAAGGACGAAACGGTGAAGTATACCTCCGTTGGGATCGCACCAAACCGGGAAGCAATCCGGCACGACGTGACAGTCCGCCTAGAGAAGGAGTGCGGGCCGCATTCAATCGAGGTGACGGATCTTCTACTTGATAATATCGATTTTAACCCTGAATTTAAGCAGGCGATCGAAAAGAAACAGATCGCCACCCAAAATGCTCTGGAGGAGGAGCAGAAGGTGGTTGGCGAGAAGCACAAGGCAGACCAGAAGATCGAGGCGGCTCGCGGCGAGGGCGGCTCAATCCTGGTGGTGGCCGAGAAGCAGGCTGAAGCGAATACAAAACTGGCATTATCGCTGACACCCCAGTTGGTTCAGTACACGCTGGTTCAGAAGCTCGGCGATCAGATTGAGGTGATGATTCTCCCTGCGGGTCAGAATTTCATTCTCGACCCGAACGCGCTGATGAAGAAGCCATGATGTTGGTGATAGTTGGCTGCAATTAATAATATTTTTCGTACACTCGAGGCGGAAGTCGAAAGACCTCCGCCTTTTTTATCCTATTAAACGCTTGACCCTTCGACTTTGCTCAGGGTCAACCCCAAGTATAACCTAAGGGATTGACATAGCGCCATTATATTGTAAGATAACTGAATTCTATGTGAATGTTGAAATACAGAAAATAGTTCAAAACCACGAACAATCCAGAAAAAGGAGGTGCCAATGGCACAGCATCCGTACGTTGAAAACTTGATAGCGGTCATGGACCCGATCAATACCATGACCAGTATCGGCAGTGTCTTGTTTTTCGATCAGAAGACGGTTATGCCCGAGAATGGCGCGCCGATGGCGGCCAAGCGCATCGGCTTCATGAGTGAAATGGAGCATACCGCTTTTACCCGCGATGAAGTCGGTGAGGCGATCGACCAATGCCTGTCGGTCATCGACGACTTGCCACTGGTACAGCAGTTGATTGTCAGGCGCATGAAGTTGGCGTTCGACATGGCGCGTGTTCTGCCGGCGGAATTTGTCGGACGGCGCGACCGGGCGCAGATGACGGCCAACCAGTCATGGAAGCAAGCCAGGGAAGCCGGCGACTATGAAGAATTCAAACCGCACCTGGCCAGCATGTTCAATTTCGCCAGGGAGGAGGCGCATTTCCGCGGCGCGGATCCGACTGACGCTGATTCCATCTATGACGCCCTGATGTCCACTAAGGATCCGGGCATGACATCCAAAAATACGGCCGTGATCCTGGCCGACGTCGGCGCGTTCCTGTCGGATTTTGTTTTTCAAGTGAAGAACTCCGGCGTGACGGTTTCCGATGCGCCCCTGAGCGGCTGTTTCCCCGAAACGGAGCAGCGCCGGTTCTTCGAATGGCTGATCATGCAGATCGGGTATGACTTCAAGTCAGGCGTGGTGCTGAAAACGACCCATCCGTTTGCCGGCACGATCTGCCATGGCGATCACCGGATCACGACGAGATTCTATGAGAATTTCTTGCCGGCCGGATTGTTTGGCACGATGCATGAAGCGGGCCATATGCTGTTCGAGATGGGATGCGACCCATTTTTTTGGCAGTTCGACAACCATAACCTGCCGGCGCCGATGGGCCTGCATGAATCACAGTCCCGGATGTGGGAAAATATGGTCGGCCGGAGCCTGGCGTTCTGGCAGTGGGCGTATCCGAGCCTGCAGCTGGCCTTCCCGCAGTATCGGAATACCAAACTGGAGGATTTCCATCGGGCCATCAACCGAGTCCTGCCCAGTGCGATCCGTGTCGAAGCGGATGAGGTGACCTACAACGGCCACATCCAGGTCAGGTATGAGATTGAGCGCGGCATCCTGGACGGCTCCATCAGCCTCGACGACGCACCATTGGTGTTCGCTGACCTGATGGAGAAATACGTCGGTTACCGTCCGACAAACCTGAAAGAAGGCATCCTCCAGGATGTCCACTGGTCCATGGGACATTTCGGATATTTTCCTAGTTATACGTTCGGCAACCTGGCTGCGGCCCAGCTTTTTTACGCGTTCTCCTGGGCCTACCCGTGCTACGCCCGGAATTTTGCACGGGGGGATTTCAGCATCCTGCTGAACTGGCTCCGTACCAACATCCATACGACAGGCCTGCTGGAAACTACAAACAGCGTCTTGACGCGCGTCACCGGCGGTCCGCTTAATGCGACCCAATGGAAGAAATACGTCACTGACAAGTTCAGCCAGATCTACGGATTGAACTGACTGATCATTCGATTCTCGATTGCACAATCAACCTCCCCAAAGGCACTTTGCCTGCGGGGAGATTTTTTTAATAAATTTTCGCTACGCGGTCGCGGCCGGACAAATCCTTGATGAACAGCACTTTCTTGTCAGGCAAAGAACGCTCCACGAAATAATCCACGGCTTTCACCTGCGATGGCGCTATTTCCAGGAGAGCTATGCCGCCCGGTGCCAAGCGTCCAGGTAGCTGCTGGATCAGCCGGTCAAGAAGTTCCAAACCGAGCTTGCCGCCGTGCAGGGCTGTTTTCGGCTCGTGCGGCAGGTTTTTCGTTTCATTCGTAGTCAGGTACGGCAGGTTGGCGCAGACGAGGTCGAACTGGATTTTTTTCTGGAAGGGGGACAACAGGTCGCCTTTGACGAACGTGATTTTTTTCGCCATCTTGTGCAGTCTAGCGTTCTTTTTTGCCATGGCCAGTGCCTTAGCGGAAATGTCAGTCATGTACAGTTTGATCCAGGGCAGGTATTTGGCCAGCGTGATGGCAATACAGCCGGAGCCGGTGCCCACGTCTATGATGGTGAACTTGGGACTTTGAACTTGGGACTTTGAACCAGAAATTTTAGACTGTGAATCTTGGTGAATAAAACGTCGACTGATAAGCAAAGCTTCTTCAACTAAAACTTCCGTGTCAGGGCGGGGGATGAGGACATTACTGTCAACTAGGAAATTCAGCTTGTAAAATTCTTTCTGGCCGGTCAGGTAGGCGATAGGATGATTATTCAGGCGGCGGTTGACCAGGTTGGAGAATCGGCGTTGCTGGCTGGCGCTGACTTTTTTTTCCGGATGGGAATGCAAATACATCCGATCTTTTTTCAGCACTGACGCAAGCAAGACCTCGGCGTCAAGATGCGCAGAGTCGGTTTTTGCCTTGCGGAGTTTGGTTATGGCGCTTAATAGTGTCTGTTGGATTTTCATGCTGTAATAGTAACGTAAAAATGGCACGATTGGAAGCGTGGAGGGATGGCAAGCCTTATTTTTTATTGTCATCCTGAACTTGATTCAGGATCTCGAGGTCAAATGAGATGCCGGATCAGGTCCGGCATGACAAGGGTTGGTGTGTTATTTTGGTTGATCCGCCTTCTGTAATGCGGCGACGATGTCGTCCAACTGTCCGTCCAGGATCGGGTTCATATTATGGAAATTCTCCTTTATCCGGTGGTCGGTAATTCTATCTTGGGGGTAGTTGTAGGTACGGATTTTTTCTGAGCGGTCGCCTGTACCAATCTGGCTTTTCCGCGCCTCGGAGCGTTCTTTGCGCTTTTTTTCCTGCTCGATGACCAAGAGCCTGGAACGCAGGACGTCCATGGCTTTCATCTTGTTCTGGGTCTGTGAACGTTCGTCCTGGCAGGTGACGACCAATCCCGTTGGTTTATGAACAATGCGGATGGCGGAGTAGGTAGTATTTACTGACTGTCCGCCATGGCCGGATGAAGTTGTGGCCTCGACAGTAATGTCTTCGGGTTTGATGGTGAGGTCCATTTCTTCTGCTTTTGGCAGGATAGCGACCGTGGCGGCTGACGTATGCACTCGTCCGCTTTTTTCCGTCTCCGGTACGCGCTGGACGCGATGCACGCCTGATTCGTATTTCAGTTTGCTGTACACGCTGGAGCCGTTGATTTCGAATATCGCTTCCTTATACCCGCCGATGCCGGTGCGGTTAGTGGTGATAAGATGAGTGGACCAGCCCTGGCGTTCGGCATAGCGCGAGTACATCCGGAACAGCTCCGCGGCAAACAGCGCGGCCTCGTCACCGCCGGTGCCGGCGCGGATTTCCACGATGATATCTTTTTTGTCCAACGGGTCAGCCGGATTCAGCACGGCATTGATGGCTGATTCAAGTTCCTTTTTCTGCCGATCAAGACTGAGCAGTTCTTCCTCGGCGATTTCCTTCAGGTCCTGGTCATGCGCATCATCAGCTATTGTTTTTTTTGTTTCACTGATGGCATTAATTACGCCCTTCAGTTTTTTGTAATTATCCAGTGTCTCGCCCAGCTCGTTGTATTCCTTGGAGATAGCCTGTAATTTCTTGGGATCGCCAAACACTTCGGGTTTCTCAAGTTCCCGTTCCAGTTGCTCATGACGCTTGTCGAGTTCTTTGACCTTATCTTCCATAATAATTTATAAAATTTTTTTTGAAGAAATGAATGTATTTGCAAATAAGAGGAAATCTATCCTCCTTCGTCCCGCAGTAGATGTATATCCCCCTACGCTGAAGCTACGAAGGGACTTCGGAGGATTTCTCCGCATTTATTTTAATGGTGAGGAATGAAAAATCCCCAACATGCAGTATAGCACAATCGGGGACTTTAAAATCGTATAGCTACTTGGCTTTGGCGGATTTCTTGGGGTGCGCCTTTTTACCGACCAATCTCTTGAAACGCTCGACCCGGCCGCCGGCATCCATAGTTTTTTCCTTGCCGGTGAAGAACGGGTGGCAGACAGAGCAGATTTCCACGCGGATTTCCTGCACCGTGGAGCCGGTGGTGAAGGTGTTGCCGCAGGCGCAGATCACCTTGGCGTCAGGGTAATATTTTGGGTGAATGTCGTTTTTCATAGTGATTTATATTCTAGCAGAGGAGTTGAAAGATGGCAAGGCCTCTAGGGAAGGTGGAGGGAAATAAAAAGAACTAGCCCCGAGGGACTAGTTCAGAAAGTGTACAGTGCAATGGCTGGATTAGCAAAAGGTGACTATGGAGATACCAGTTTGAGGTTTGTCCTCTACTTTGACCAGCTTCCAGTCCTTGCGAATGCCGACCGATCCAGGGGCATTAAGATCGACTCTGGCTGACGTCCAGAAAAGCTCTTTCAGGGCGTTGTACTTGGACATAGCGAGCATTAAATCGTGTTCGAATTGCTCACACTGGCCCCTGGTATGGTCAGGCGAATTGTGCTCGGCAACGTGTTTTTCCTTGATGCTGTCTACAGCATCGATTTGGGCCATCCAGGCCGCGTAAACTCTTTTGGTGCTGTCGGTGATTTCACCGATGACTTTTTCGCCCTCCTCTATCGGCGAAAGTTGTTTAGCGGCTTTTTTTACATTGGCTGCTGACACTGCTTCAGCTGACAGTGCTTCAACTAACCAGTGCGGAACATGTTCCAATTTTTACCTCCAATTTTTAAGGGTGCGGAAATAACTATCCTAACAAGATAATCGTGCATTTTTCTTATATTATACAAATTGTATCATTGTGTCAATGTGCAAGGGCTGGGTTGATCCCGTTAGAAATAAAATTTCTAACGGGATTGATTTTTTATCAAAATAAGTGCAAGATAGGGGTGCCAGTAACTACAGGAGGATGGCATGCCAAAATACAGAGTACCTTATCAAACCTATGTTTTGAATGTCAGTTTTCACCATGCCTACCCGGGAGATAACACCGAAACTGCATACGAAACAGTTGAAGCCAGCGACATATTTGAAGCCAAAGAAAAAGTCCAAAGTGCGCATCCCGGCGATTCGGTCGGCGAACCGGAATTAGTCGAATGATTTTCATGGTAGGAGGATTTATGCCAAAATATAGGATACCGGAATTCAGATTTGAGTCTCCGCCTCTGGAGCATACAATGTCCAATGAAGACTTATCGCCTGCATGGGTAAAATACTATATTGTGGTTGAAGCAGCTGACCCCGAACAGGCAAGGGCGCGAATTAATAGAACATTGACTGACGAAGAGCCGGAGCTCATAAAAGATTAACCAGGGAGACTGACATTGCCCCATTGATGAAAAATCTTTGGGGCATTTTTTATAATTCCCGAGCCATGGAATGGCGAGGGCTGGGGTTGTTTTTTAGCGAAAAGTCAGTCCGCTTGCCTCGGAACGGTTCGGTGGAAAATATGAGGCGAGCCAAAGGATCCCGCCTTGATTTTTTTTATTATTTAATGCAGGATAACCTAATACAAAAAACGCAATTTGTTATACAAAGAACGGAGGCAATAGTACATGGATGAGCTGAGAATTACGGGGTTTGACGCTACGGACGATCCCAAAATACCAAACGAGGTGGTGAGGGATTTCCTGCTCACCACATTTGGGGCAGACGAGCTTCGGCGGTGCAAGTTTACGCATATCCGGAAAATACCGCTGTATATCATCTTCATCAGCCATCGGCTGGGCAATGAGGTCAGGAAGGGGATCAACGATTTCTTATTCGGGTCGCCGTTGCGGATTTACCGCCGGCCGAATATGCCGTCCCTGCTGTTCGCTGACCTTATCGATGATTACATCGGCTTGGCGCTTCACCTGGAGGGCAAGAAAACTCCGGATGAGCTGGAGCATGTGTACAAGGTACGGGCCAATGCGGGCGAACCTCGGTCAAACGAGATTACGGAGCTCGGCAGTTTCGGCGTTGAGCAGCCCGAATGGTTTGATTATCTGGCAGGCTGCGGCGTGGACGGGCATGACGATTTGATGCGCGTCTACATCCTCGGCACGCTGGCGCATGAAATCGCCCACCGGTACCGTGATGCTGGTACAAAAGGCTGGGACGATGACTATAGGCTCATTGTCCGGGAGGAAATCGCGGCACATCTGCGTGCTCGGTATGTCAGTGACTACGTCATGATTCATGAACGGGTGCACAATACAGAGCCAGACCGTATTGAGAATGAGGATCTGGTGGAGGCAGTCCGGATTTTCCTCACCAACCCTGCGTACTTGCGTATGCACTACCCCCGCCGGTACGAATTCATACTTACTGCGATGCCCTTCCTGGTACCGGGCAGCATCATCGAGGTGGTCAAATCGATGTAGCATGGTATTGTCCGCTGCGAAAGCGCTCTTTGAACAAGAGCGCTTTCTTCATTTTATTGTTGTAATAAAAAGACATCCCACCGGGTGATGGGATGTCGCGAATCAGGGTTTGTGGCAGTATGTACGTCAGTTGCTTTTGGCAAGCTGGCGTTTGTACCACGGCGCGATCGTGATGTGCAGGTTAAGCTCCTGCAAACCTTTGAGCAGCAGCAGCTCGATCTGCCGTGTGTTCCGGCCGGGGACCTGCTCGATGAGCAGCTGCACTGCTTTGACGAACTGGAGCGCTGCCTTGTCGCACAGGGAGCGCTCGGTTTTGCTCAGGCACTTCTCGAGCACGGTCAGGTAGTGGGAGACGCCCGCCAATCCGATCTGCTCGCCCGTTTCATAATCGTGGCACAGCTCGTCCGGATCTCTCGGGAACGCGCCGGTGACGTGCAGCTCGGGGATGACCGACTCCGGCGGCGTTACCCACAGCCCTTCTTCCAGGAAGTAGCCGATACAGCTCAGGCCGTTCTCCAGCTTATTGACGATGTACTCGGCCGAGTTTTCCGGGCCTTCGGCTGTCATCAAACCGATAACTGCGCGCATGATCAGCTCGCCGGCTTTGAACGGGGAGTACGCGGTGCTCATACCCGCCAGGGCATCCTGGACCGTGCGGGCGTACCGCTCAACGATTTCTTTTCGGCTGAAAGTGCCGAGCGATGTTTCGTACTGGAAGTCGTCCGGTACGACATTGCCTCTGATTCTGATAATGTGAGTGTGCGCTTTTTTATGGCCCACCTTCACCTCCTTGATAGTGGTTGATGTGTTTGTATTTCACCTGTTTCGTTCTACTCTAGCCCTGATTTGTGGACGTGTCAAATGCTTGAAAAATTGCTGGGAAAAGCGTAAAGTGGGGGTATGAGTGATCTTGAAGACCTACAAAAAAAGGTAATCAAATTCCGCAATGAACGGGATTGGGCACAGTACCATACGCCCAAAGAGCTTGCCGTATCTCTGTCAATCGAAGCTGCTGAACTTCTCGAGCAATTCCAGTGGGCAAAAGGCGGCACAAAGGAATACCAGGATAAACACCGGGAGGAAATCAGCGATGAGCTCGCGGACGTTTTCGTTTATACGCTTTTCTTAGCAGACGCGCTGAAGCTTGATTTGAAAGAAATCGTTGATAAAAAGATGCTAAAGAATGCAAAAAAATATCCGGTGGATAAGGCGAAGGGGAGCGATAAAAAGTATACGGAATATGAATCACGATAGAAAAA
This sequence comes from Patescibacteria group bacterium, assembly GCA_043808365.1. Lineage (GTDB taxonomy): Bacteria > Patescibacteriota > Patescibacteriia > UBA10025 > JAHIVO01 > JBAYGJ01. The sequence goes on along the minus strand of JAZDEZ010000006.1, from coordinate 22,277 downwards.
TATTTTTTGTAGTAGCTTCAGGCGGCCATGATACAGACCGTCATTATCACGATACGATACAGAATAAACGGACACTTACTGAAGCTGTCCGCTTTTTATCAGCGAAAGATGTTGAGCAACTCAAGCAGTATACACACGATCGACCGTATGTTGCCTGGGGCGCAGTTCCCGGAGACCGTAATACCTCGACATGGGAATCCATGCAGCCGGGGGATTATGTGATGATTTACAAATCTGGAAAGATAATCCTTGCAGCAGAAGTTGCGATGAAGGTTCGTAATCCGTTATTCGCACAGTATTTTTGGAAGAGCGACAGGGAAGGTAAAACATGGGAGCTCATGTATTTTCTTATCAACGAACAAGAGGTAAACGTACCGATCGCACAGCTCAATAAATATTTAACGTATGGGGAAGGATATTTCCCGCGGGGTTTTATGGCTGTAGATCAGGAAAAGACCAATAAACTTCTATTATTGTATGGCGATTTAATATCCTTGCTGCAGCGGATCGAGAGCGGACAAAAACCAGAGGAAATTGATTTTGAAAAGAAAAAGGTTTTTGAGCACGTTGTTGAGGAACAGGTTGAACGTGCGCCGACCGAGCATGATGAAATGCAGTGGCGTTTAATACGACTGGGCAATAAATGTCATTTTGACGTATGGGTACCCCGAGCGGATCAAAACAAAGAGTTCCAAGGACAGCGATTCAAAGACCTGGTGATCCCCGAGTTTCATGAAGCACTGGATATTCCGTCGTATATAAAAAATATTGATACAGTATGGAAACTGGGCTTATCTATAAAGTCAGCTTTTGAGATAGAGAATACAACCCAAATTTTTTCAGGGATTTTACGATTATCAGATTTACGCGCCTTAGCTCCGAATTCAAATTATCCATTATTTATTGTTGCCGACCGAAGTAAAAAAACGAGAGTATTTGATCAACTTCAAAGACCAACCTTTTCAAACGAGTATCTTCATCTCGATAGGGTAGTGAAGTTTCTGGGGTACGATAAGGTCCGTGAATTAGACGAAAGCCTGAAAAATGGGAATGTGGGGTTTGATATTGAGTGGTTAACAGAAAAGGCAGAAAAAGCCCAGTAATTAATTATTTTAATATACCCACCTTATAATTAGGGGATTTTGAAATAGCCACCATTTTTGGGCTTGACAGAAGGTTTGCCTTAGGTATATGATGATTTTGTTGACTCTGCCTTGCAGGTCAATCACTAGTAGCCACGCGCTGTAGTGCCCGTAGGGAAACCTCGGAAGCCATTAAGCAAACGCTTATGTTCCATGGACATAGTATTTGCAACGGCGTGCAAGGAGCACGTTCTTTATTTTATTGGCTAATATTAAAAGTATGACAACATCGACACTGCTCAAGCTCCCAGTTATCTCATTTCGGCGAATTACAAACCCGTCGGATTCTGACGGAAAAGCATGCTACATCGCTGTAGTAAATGTGAAGGATGTACCTGAATCGTTAGAAGATTGGCGAGGATTGAACCCGCGTGATCCAAATATAAATTCGGGCGTAGCACATAAGATCATGAAGACTTTACAGGACAATCCAGCGTCATTTTTCTTTCGAAATCGAGGAATAACCATCATGGCAGTGGATACCCGATTTGATAACAAGACCAATCTTCTTGAGATGGAAATGGTTGATAAGCAAAAACATGGTTTACTCGATGGTGGCCACACTTTTCGGGTAATTCGTGAGTTTGTCGAAAATTTGCCGAAATCGGAACTGACGGATTTTGAGGCATTCGTAAAAATCGAAATAATTGTCGGAATCACGGACCTCGAAGAAGCGGTTTCTATAGTTGAGGCATTAAATACATCGACACAAGTGAGGGAGCAGAGTTTGCTAGAACTTAGTGGCAGTTTTGAATCCATCAAGAAAGTTTTGGCAGATAAGCCCTATGCAAACCGGATTGCCTACAAGGAATATGAATTACTGGAAGACGGTAGTAAAAAAGACATTGATATCAAGGAATTGCTGTCGTATCTGATTTGTTTTGACATAGGTAGCTATGACCAAAGCACCCATCCGATCGGGGCATATTCGACAAAGACAGCCGTTGTTACTCACTTCAAAGACCATGAGAAGGAGATGAAAAAATTAATCCCCTTATTGCCAAAGATTTTAGAACTTCGTGATGCGATTTATTGTGGCCTGCCAGAAGCATATAATGCGCAAGGGGGTAAATTTGGACATCTGACAGGGGTAATCGAAGTAACAAATCGACGGATGGGAAAAACTCCACTCGTTTTTGTTGGCGGGGATTCAAACTATAGAATACCAAGCGGTTTTATTTATCCTGTTCTGGCGGCATTTCGAAATCTTGTCGCCTGTAATTCTGAAAATTGTAGTTGGAAAACCGATCCGATTCGTTTTTTCCAGGAATTGAAGGAGAGCCTAGCCGTGTTGGTCGGAACCCAAGCAAAAGAGTTAAGAAATCCCAATAAACTCGGTAAAGATGCGGGTACATGGACCCAATGCTACCAAGCCGTTAGAATCGCAGTGCTTGAACGAAGCTTATAGATGACAAACGGGGGGCACGTGGGCAACATGTGTCCTCCAAAGTGTATATTAACAAACGTATGAGACACTAGTAAATAAGAAATGCGATGATAGAGGCGGTCGTGGAGAATGAAAAACTATTGATAATATATTATGGTACATCAAATAAAAATTAATAAGACAGTTAAAGAATTAGAATTAGAAAGAGTTAAGTCAATAATAGGAAATAGTGGAAACGATCATCATGTTAATGTTGAAAAAAAATTAAAGATAGCCGGCTGGGACGTGACCTCAAGTCCATATTATAATGACCCAGTAACAGGAATTCCGAGAGAGGCAGATATTATTGCATATAAAGATTTTGACATACATAAATTTCCATTTAATGAAAAGGTTGGGATGTTAAGAATACGTTTATTTATTGAGTGTAAATTTTTATCCGAACCGATAGTTTTATGGTTAAAAGATAAAAAAATTGATGATGCAACGACATTGGCAATGGATAACCCTATATTAAACGGACGGGAAAACCTATATCTTCATAATAATGGGAAGATACATCATTATATTGAATCGAATAAAGTTATAAACAAGTGGGCAAAGCAGGGTCATATCGATCAATTATATGAAGCAATGAGTGGTTGTTTAAATTCTTTTATTTATTATGAGCAATCGAAGGTTGAAAAACATAGCCCCACAATAAGTTTTCCAATAATAGTAGTGAATGATATTTCAAGGTTATTTATTCGCGATGAAAGCAATTATGGCGCAACAAGCTCAAAAGACAGTCAGCAGTTAGAAGTAATTTTTTCTTATAAATACGATGGCTTGAATTATAAACAGAAATATTTTCTCATAGATATTGTTGATAATAATAATTTAGAAATTTTTTTAACCAAATTGGGTGATAATGATATTGATATTTTACGTAATTCGCTACACTGGCAGCTTAGTCATCCTTAATTGAATAAGATATTATTCACAAATTTGGCAATTTTTTACGACAACGATTCTAGAATTAACACCGTATTGGGCTTTGGATGTGAGTATGGATTGAGGCTAGATATTAATAACTAATGATTTATTATAATGAAATCAAAAAGGAAAATGGGAAAGCATAGTGAAAAAGGTTTTATAATTAATATTTATAGATATCAAAATATAGATGAAATTTTTAAGAGTAACGATTTTAATGAATTAAAAAACAAAGTAAGTAATAGATTGATGCAAAGATTTTACGATGAGTTTGTCTTTATTAATATTATTTGGAAAATTGAATATGAGTTACTTGAATTTTTAGATTACTTATATCAAGATGGTAAAATCACAAATATTCAGACAATTTTAAACCAATACACAAGTACGCGTTCAAAATATTATTCTTCGGGTAGTGATTACGAAAAAGTAAAGAAGGCAAATAAGGATATTCGAAGACATGTCAAAACAGCTTATCGTCGCTTGTTTAGCCCCTTGATTGCATTTCATTATTGTGGGGTTGGTTTGGGTGAATTAGTTAATATGTTAATCCAAGATACAACATATTTTGCACTGAAAGATAGAATAATCCCAGAATTAATTAAATTAAAAAAAATTAGAGATATATTCCTTCACGATTATTTAACTAGTAGAGCAAATAATTATAAAAAATTAAAATTTGGTATTAACACTGGAAAGGATTTGTTAAAAAGTATTAAAGATGAATTAGATAAAAAATATTATAGTACGTTATAAAAACAATTTTTATTAATACCCTCAGATCCGGAAGTAGGACCTGATGGTCATTCAAAAAAATATGAAAAAAGCAATATATTTTTCTGTCGCTATTGTTATGCTTCTTGGGGCCGGGAGGAGGTTTGTAGGGAAGAAAGAAGTAGGGTGTAGGTTGGGGGAAGTGAGTATGGAAGAAAGGTCTAGGTTGTACGAAAAAAGTAAGGAAGTATGAGGTAGGAAGAAGGAAGGTGTGGAAGATGGAAGAAGGGTGTAGGTTGGGGGAAGTGAGTTATTAATTCCCAATAACCAATATCCAATTTCCAATGAATGACCTCCGCCAAAGGCGGATCCGCCTCTCATTTAATTAAAGAAAAGTGGGCGGAAATGCCCAATGAAGAAAGGGGAGATTTTTGGGATTATGGGTAAGGTTCCTAATGGATTAGGAACTAGGAATTTCATACGGATAGTTGACAACTAGTTGACAACTTCTATTTTATGGTATATACTAAAGTTGTCAACTAACAAACATATGGATATAAAGGAATTAATATTAAAACGTCTCAAGGCTGATAAACAGGTGAGTTCTGCGGACATTATCAAGATTACGGGGTTTTCCCGAGAATATGTCGGCCGGTTTTTTCGTATATTACAAAAAGAAGGCAAGATTGCCCTGGTGGGCAAGGCCAACCAGGCACGGTATGTACCGGCTCAGCCCGGGAAGATTAGCGCTGTCCGGCGCCATATTTTGTTTAAGAAGCTCGTGCTGCAAAATAAGGGTTTGAGTGAAGATATAATTCTTGTTCGGCTGAAGCAGGAAACGGGCATCTGGCTTGGGCTGCCGGTAAATATTGTGGCTATTCTGGATTATGGGTTTACTGAAATGATGAATAATGCCATTGAACATTCCCGATCGAAGGTGATTACTGTGGAAATTCGACGCGATACCGACCGCGTAATTTTTAAAGTGGCAGACCATGGTGTCGGTATTTTTAACAATATTAGACAAAAACGTAAATTACACAATACGGAAGAGGCGATTGAGGACCTGATGAAAGGCAAGCAGACCACCATGCCACAAGCGCATTCTGGCGAGGGGATCTTTTTTTCCGCAAAAGCTGCTGACACATTGACGTTTCAAAGCGAGAACACCAAGCTGGAATTTAATAATATTATTGGCGATATTTTTGTCAGAGCGTGTGCCAGGAAGGTAAAAGGAACGCGGGTACTATTTTCCCTTTTATTGCAGTCTAAAAAGGTGTTGCGCGAAGTGTTTCGCCAGTACAGCGACGATACGTTTGCGTTTTCTAAAACAAAAGTGACGGTCAGGCTGTTTGCGGCTCCGGATGGGTATATATCGCGTTCGCAGGCAAGGCGTTTGGTATCGGGTATGGATAAATTTAAGACAATCACTCTGGATTTCAGGAATGTTCCTACGGTCGGTCAGGCGTTTGCCGATGAGGTTTTCCGTGTGTTCAAACACCAGCATCCAAAAATTGTTATTATTCCCATCAATATGAATAAAGCAGTGGCGTTCATGGTGGAGCGGGCGCGGGGGTGATCGCACCATTTCCGCGAAAATGTATTAATAAATAATCAAATAAACGCAAGAAAAAAAGAGAAAAAGTGAAAGTACAAGATTTCCTAATATCACAGCGGCCATAGCACGTTGGGCAGCATTAACAGCCAAAAAAGGATTTGGCCGGCGTAAGAAGCGCTCAATTGAAATAACCTATTCATCCCAGCCACCCCTGGGAGGGTATACATCAGGTTTTTCTTGGAGAGCTGGTGAAAATAATCATATGAAAAAAGCATTATATATTTCTGCTTTATTAACCAATCATATTATTAATATTAAAAGGCGGTTAAGTAAATAGTCTTGTTTTTTTGCATGGTTACAGGTTTTCAGCTTGGAAGCGGCGAATACCGTCGTATTGGAAGAAAAGAATCACCAGAAATAGGGTGCGTGACCGGAAAATCTCAGGACATTAAAGCGGCAGTGTTGAAGGGTTATTCGGATATGGTGGCATGAGCTGGAAAAAGAGCCGGAATAGGATATCTAAAAATAAATTCATTTTCACATCTGCCATCTCGGGCGGATGGATTTTCTGCTTTCCATTTTCATGATATAATGCCGTTATGTCTGGGATTAAACAAATCGTCAAAACAAAATATTCCAAGATCGCCGCTGCATCTAGAAAAAGCTGCGGCTGTTCGTGTGAGAATAAAAAAACCATTTCGCGGGAAATCGGATATACAGCCGAGCAATTACAGCATGTCGGCGAGGCGGACATGGGGCTGGGGTGCGGCAATCCGACGGCCTTCAGCAGGATCAATCCTGGCGATACGGTGGTGGATTTGGGCAGCGGCGGAGGGATCGACTGCTTTTTGGCATCCAAGAAAACCGGTCCGACTGGTAAAGTCGTCGGTATAGATTTTACTGAGGAAATGATTGTCAAAGCCAAGGCCAATGCCCTGAAAGGCGGATATGGCAATGTTGAATTCAAATTCGGCGATATTGAAGCGCTTCCATTACCAGATAATTTCGCAGATATTATTATCTCCAATTGCGTCATTAATCTGGCGCCAGGTAAGCTGAAGGTATTTCGTGAGGCATATCGCGTGCTCAAACCAGGCGGGAAAATGTATGTATCAGATATTGTTTTGCTGGCCGAACTGACGCCGGAACAGAGGAGCAACGAGGAGCTGATTGCCGGTTGCGTGGGCGGGGCGTTATTGAAAAATGTATATATTGATGTAGTGAAGCAAGCCGGGTTTAAGGTGAATGTCTTGTCGGAAAATAAGGATATCAGCAAACAGCAGTATCGGGGGGTACCGCTGGAGAGTTTGATGATTGAGGTGTGGAAATAAATAGTCGGTGTTTTTTCCAACTACAGCAGGCAGGTAAGAACTGGGTATACAGACTAAAGATTTCGGTGGGTAGTTTTTCAGACCGAGCAGCGGGCCGTAAGGCGGTTTTTTGTTTGGGAGAGGTATGTTGACAGCAGGTAAGCCATCTGCTAGCATCAGGTAAATGTACCTTGGAAACAATCTAGCAGAGAGGGAAGTCTGATGAAAATCATGAAGGCAATTGGAGTGACGTTAGTCATCCTGGCAGTGCTTTGTATCGCCGGATGGCGCTGGTACCTGAGCAGCCCGTCCTGGGGGGAATGGGAAAGCATGGAAACGGTCACCAAAACCGAAGTCTGGCCGGCAGTCAGCCAGTGTTACGTATCCCGCAGCGGAATGAGCATGGGCGTGGACGACCAGGTGATCAGCGAATCACATTGGATCGACTGCACATTCTGGAACGGCAACGGCATCGACAGTGTACAGATTTATGCTATTGTCGGGAAAGATTCCGTGCTGGTGTATCCCGGACAGGAGGAGCTGACGGTGATGACCGGCGGTCCGATTGATAACAGTGATATTATCGGATTTGCCGCGTTTGTTGACAGCCCGGAGTTCGAGCCCGGCAACCAGCGGTGCGATGTGTCGTTGAATGCGAAGTTGACTGACTTGCTCATCATCGTGTATGACTCACGCGGCAATATTGCCAAGAAACGGATCTATGTACCGCCAGACATTGACCTGAAGAATACTGCCTGACGTACACGTGTTGTGTTGAGAAATGAAACCTGGATTCGTCCAGGTTTTTATTTGTGTGGGAACGAGAGGCGCGGATGAGGCGGGCAGACGCCGTGGTTGCGCGATCATCAAAAAGTCCGAGCACCGAAGCTGGGGCGGTTTTTATATTTGCATTTTTTACATGGGGGGAGAGGCGCAGGCCAGCCCGCTCGTTCCTTGCGATGCTGGCAGGGAAGAGGGAAATGAAACTTTATAAAGGTATGGGAATTGACAATCTTTATAAAGTTTGAAATTAGTCGATTTTGGGACAAAATGGATAGATCATAAAATTAAACCGTGAAAAGTATTTATTTTTTGTATTTTTTCACGGTTATATTGACGTAAAATTACACATTTAGTAGACTTAAAGCACATAAACCTTCCCAATCTAATTCGGGAAGTTTTTATTATGTATAACGTAGAATATAGTTTGGGTAATTGTAGTATTAAGAAATACATTATAGAATTAACCAATATGGCATCGAAAAGAATACAGCAAAGCAAGGGTATGATCATCTATCAGGCAAAAAGCGGGGCTATTGAGCTGCGAGGTGATTTTACTCATGAAACTATATGGGCGACGCAGGCACAGATAGTGCGCCTTTTTGGAGTCGATCAGTCAGTTGTGTCCCGGCATATTAATAATTTATTTGCCGATGGTGAAATCAACAAAAAAAGCAATATGCAAAAAATGCATAATGCAAAATCCGATAAACCCGTTGCACTTTATTCCCTTGATGTTATATTGGGTGTTGGCTATCGTACCAATTCAAAAGTAGCGATAGAATTTCGCAAGTGGGCAACCAAAATGCTGCGAGGCTATATCGTTAATGGTTTTGCCATAAATAAAAATCACATCGCAAAAAATTATGCGCAGTTTTTGCGTGTTGTCGATGATATCAAAGGTTTACTACCCGCCGGTTCTCCAGTTGAAGCTGGTGATGCCGTCAAGCTCGTTTCGTTATTTGCAGATACCTGGTTGTCACTTGATGCCTATGACCGGGATGCTTTGCCAACAGGAAAATTATCAAAAAGAAGAGTCGAATTGACTGCTGACAAAATATCTGGCGGTTTGGCCGAGCTGAAAGCGACGCTTATTCGCAAAAAAGAAGCCACTGATTTTTTTGGTACGGAAAGAAACAGGGGAGCCGTAGCGGGGATCGTCGGGAATGTAATGCAATCTTTTGGCGGGAAAGATCTATATGAGAGCGCAGAAGAAAAAGCAGCGCATTTGCTTTATTTTATGGTAAAAAACCATCCATTTACTGACGGGAATAAAAGAAACGGAGCTTTTGTATTTGTGTGGTTCTTGAAATATGCGAATATTTTGGACGTTTCTCGCCTTACTCCTTCTGCGCTTACCGCTTTGACAATTGTAGTGGCGAGTAGCGATCCAAAAGACAAAGATAAGGTAGTGGCTTTGATATTAAATTTGATTGCCAGGAAATAACTTTAATCTTCCGCCACCGTTGGCAGGGAAGAAGTATATGAATTATTCAATCAATTTGATATATGATCAAGAAAAAAATTTCCGATGGCGTCGCGCACAAAATGCCGGGAGATTTGAAGAAAGCCATTGTCGCCGACAAGGCAGCGCTTCGCTTATGGGAAGCCATTATGCCGCTGGCGCGTAACGAGTGCCTGCCCGCTTGCTGAGCTCGCGAGGCAGGTGGGGATCTGTTGGGTGGAGTCGGTGATGACCCAAGAAACCAGACAAGAACACGTTAAGCGCGTCATTTCGGAGCTGAAACAGGGGATACGAAGACCCTGTTGTTGGATCGGCTGTATTCACCGCAAAGATAAAGCAATTAGTCGTTCAGTCAAAGGGATACTTTCTAAAAAGGGGGATAAAGTATAGTGGGGTATGCGTCGACCCTGCCCCCACACCAAATTATGTTCTACCTCTATATATTAAAAAGCAAGAAAGATAAGCGGCTGTATATTGGATCAACGAATGATCTTCGCCGACGATTGAATGAGCATAATGATGGCAAGGTCTTTTCAACGAAATCGAGGCGACCATTCGAAATCGTTTACTATGAAGCTTATAAATCTGAAAAAGGTGCACGTCATAGAGAGGTAAATGTAAAATTACGTAGTCGTGCCTATACGCAATTGAAGAAGCGAATAGGAAATAGTTTGGAATAATTTGGTGTGGGGGCGTGTTGCTGGATCGGGTGCGTACATCGGAGGGATAAACCGTTGAGCCGGTCGCAGAAGTATCTTATCGGGAAAAGAAAGTACTAAACCCATGACCAAAACAAGACTATTACTCTCTATCCTCGCCATACTGTTCGGGATATTTTTGGTTGTCTATGGCGGCTATGATGACAGCCCGGGAGCGCAGGGGCTTGGGCTGATTGTAGTGATTATCGGCATTGTTATGATAGTAAAGGGCAGGAAGAAATAATATAAAAACTCGCAGATCCGCCAGCCGAGTCAGGCGGCCTTGGAGCAGAAGCTGATTGACCAGGCAGGCGTAGGGAGAGAAGTTAGATGGGAAATTGGGGAAGAAATGCGGGGGAGAGAGGTAGTTTTTTTTATATCCATGTTATTGACATCGGCCACCTGTAATGATAAAACAAAACTGATATGAAGCAAGATAATTGGTATAAAACAGGTTTTATGGGTGCCGCCATCGCCATCAGCGCCATGGCGGGCGCTGGTTTTTGGTTCACCGCAACCCAATGGGAGCCTGCCATTACCACTGCTTACATTACGCACCGAGCACCGGCCGTACTCGGCGAGGAGACTAACATGCCGAGTTCTGCCGGACAGACGGGAATGACGGCGGATGAAGTGGACAATTTGTTCCAGTCATACTACCAAAGGCCGGCTTCGCAGGATGAGATCGCTTATTGGTCCGGGAAAACCAAGGAGTTGCTGACATCATCACTGGAAAAAAATCCGACGGTCAAACCCCAGACGACGGAAATTCGTTATGTGCCGGTGTATACCCCGTCGCAATCGGAAGAGCAGCCGACTGAAGTGACCCGCCAGCCGTTCCATACGCCGACCACCGCCAGCCAGTGATAATTCAATAGGCCGCTTAATATGAGCGGAGGGGCGGTTTTTTATTTTTGAAAAAGAGTATAATTAATGCATAAGGTATAATGTATCTGATAACACTATGAGGGTCCCGATACGAAAACCTGGACAATATACGCATTATAAACCCGACCCGCATGTGACCGCGGAGAAATTGCAGGAGTTTAAGGATGAATTGGAAAAATTGAAACACGGAGTCCAGCCTCGGGCGATATCGGAGGTAAAGCGACTGGCAGAGCTGGGAGATTTTTCCGAAAATGCCGCGTACCAGATTGCCAAAGGAAAATTGCGCGGCCTGAATGAACGGATACAGGAGTTGGAGGACGCCATCAAAAAAGCCATCGTGATTACTCACAACAGCCATGCGGGCAGTATCCAGATCGGCAGTCGGGTGACGATAGAGATGGATGGGAAGCAAAAAATTTATCAGTTGCTCGGCTCCGCCGAATCCGATCCGGACCAGGGGATCATTTCCCACACGTCTCCGCTTGGTTCAGCCTTGATCGGAAAAAAATTAGGGGACACGTTCACCGTCAAGCTGGCGAAGAAGGAGATGTTTTGTAAAGTGTTACAGGTAGGATAATTTGTAAACTTATTTAAAAATATGCCATTCAAAAAAGCACTTAACACATCCGAGGTGCCAGTCGGTAATATGAAGCACGTCAACGTTGAAGGCACGGAGATCCTCGTTGCCAATGTCGGAGAAACGTATTATGCGATTAATAACACCTGTCCGCATATGGGCGGGTCGTTGGGAGAAGGGAAACTGGAGGGGAATATTATCCATTGCCCGAAACACGGCGCGATGTTTGACGTGATTTCCGGCAAGAACGTCGGCCCAGCTAAAATTGCCTTCACGAAATTGAAGGTCAAGGACGTACAGAGCTATCCGATCAAAGTGGCGGGAAATGATATTTTTGTCGAGGTATGATCGATAATCAGCCAACGCCGAAAGACTACCAGCATATTAAGGAGAAAATCATCGACTACCTGTCACGGCAGGGATTTTCGGAAAAGAAATTACTGCAAAAAGTGACTGACCTGAAGCGCCACTACCACACGACCAGGCGTTATGATTTTTATACCTCGGAGCACGTCCAAAAAGTCCTGGATGAACTGAAGGCAGTTGGACTGGTCGATGACGAGAAGTTTGCCAGGGATATTTTACGTTTTCTCCAGGGCAGGAAGGATGGTTTATATCGGATCAAGGACAAGATGCGCCGCAGACTTATTCCGACTGAGATTATCAATAAAGTATTAGGAGAATGGAAACGATCCGGGGCAGTGCAGGATTACGCGGCCATTGTCCGTGAAACGAAGCGGAAACATGTCAGGCTGAAAGAAAAATATCCATCGCCGAAGAAGCAATACGAGGTAAAGGGGAAGTTGTACGCTTTCCTCGGGCAGAAGGGGTATGGGGCGGAGGAGATCAAGGAGATACTCCGTCAATCAATGGAGTAATGTAGTTTTTTTGTTATAATGTGTTATTATTATATCTCTAATCAAATTGGGGTAATTATTTTATTACATGCCAAATGACACCGTAGTCCTCAGTTTTTCCGATGCCACCTTCGCCTATGAGCACGGCCAGCCATTGCTCGATGAGGCGAGTTTTACCGTCCGGGCCGGGAGCCGCATTACCCTGATGGGCCAGAACGGGGCAGGGAAGAGCTCGATATTCAAACTAATAACCGGTGAGCTCAAGACGACTGACGGCCGGGTGTCCCGCACGCCGCCGGATGCCAGCGTGGCCATTGCCCGCCAGGTCATGCCGAAGGAGTTACTCGATTTGACCGTCCGCGACTATTTCGCCACAGCTTTCAAAGAAGTGCAATACAGCCTGGATAAAATGATTCAGGGAGTCTTTGATATTGTCCATCTTTCGCTGCCATTGGACCGTACCGTGAGGCAATTGTCCGGCGGCCAGCAGGCACGGCTGCTATTGGCGCACGCCCTGATCCAGAACCCGGACATATTATTGCTCGACGAACCGACGAATAATCTGGACCAGTACGGCATCGACCACCTGACGGAATTCCTGATCATGTACGAAAAAACCTGCCTGGTTATTTCCCATGACGCTGATTTCTTGAACGCCTTTTCTGACGGCGTTCTTTATTTGGACGTTCACACGCATAAGGTGGAGCAATATACCGGCAACTATACGGACGTGGTCGAAGAGATTGCCCAGCGCATTGAGCGTGAGAATTTCCAGAACGCCAGGCTGCAGCGGCAGATCAGGGAAAAACGGACGCAGGCGGAAGTATTCGCCCATAAGGGCGGCAAACTGCGGGGCGTGGCCAAACGGATGCGCGAAGCGGCAGAGGAGGCAGAGGAGAATATCGTCAGCGTCCGGCAGGAAGACAAGAAAATCCGGAATTTTGCCATCCCGTGCCAGGAATTCAGCCCCCACTTCGGTGGTATCATTATCCAGCTGCATGCGGCGACCGTAGTCCGCGACCATCAGTCGGCGGATAAAGAATTGGATATCACGGTACGAAAGGGCGATCATATTGTCATTGCCGGGCCGAATGGCATCGGCAAAAGCACGTTGTTGGCAAAAATTGCCGGCGGGTCTACGCCAAACGCGACAGTCGCGCCGGAAGTCAGTGTCGGTTACTATCAGCAGGACTTTGGAAACTTAGACGACGGCCAGATTGCTTTTGAGGCTTTACGGGAGGCTATGCCAGGCCCTGACGAACATTTGCTTCGGTCTACTGCGGCAGGATTCCTGCTGGACGGAAGTTTGTTGGCCAAGCCGATCCGGGCATTGTCCGAGGGACAGAAAGGGTTATTATGCTTTTGCCGTTTCGTCTTGCAAAAGCCCGGACTGCTCATCCTCGACGAGCCGACCAACCATATCAATTTCCGGCATTTGCCGATATTGGCCAAAGCATTGGACGAGTACCGCGGCGCGATGATCATGGTGTCGCATATTCCGGAATTCGTGAAACAGGTGCGTGTTAATACGACCATTGATTTAGACGGCTAAGAGCGTCTATACTTGCGGCATGGCTACATCCCAAAAAACCATTGATTTCATCACCGATCAAATGAATAATCAGTTTGGCATAATCGTGATCGGCGGGGGGCCTTCGGGCATGATGGCAGCCGGTCGGGCGGCTGAACGCGGGCGCCGTGTTTTGCTGCTGGAAAAAAACAAGCATCTCGGAGCCAAGTTGGCCTTGACCGGTAATGGGCGGTGCAACATCACGAATGCCCAGGAGGACCAGCGGTTGTTGCTGGGAGCCTACGGAAAAGAGGGAAAATTTTTGTTTTCTCCTTTTTCCCAGTTCGGCATGAAGGACACTTTTTCTTTTTTTGCCGCCCGCGGGCTGCCGCTGGTGGTTGAAGAGGACTTCCGTGCCTTCCCGAAGTCCCAAAAAGCAACTGACGTCATCCGCGTCATGCAGGAGTATATGCAACGCGGCCAGGTAGTCATTAAAACTGGAGTGAACGTGCATGGTTTGATAAGCGGGCAGGGGATTGTTCGGGGCGTGAATGTTGGCGGAAAAATTATTGAGGCTGACGCTGTTGTTCTGGCGACCGGCGGCACATCCCATCCCGAAACAGGGTCAACCGGCGACGGATGGCGGTGGCTGGCCAAACTCGGGCATACGATACATCGGGCTTCGCCGACGGTGGTTCCGTTGGCTGTCCGGGAAAAATGGGTGAAGTCATTGGCTGGGGTATCGCTCAATGATGTGAAAATATCTTTTTTTCTTAATTCACAAAGGGAATTTTCTCTGGCTGGGAGAATACTTTGCACCCATTTCGGACTATCCGGCCCGTTGATACTGAATGCCGCCGGAAAGGTGTCTGAACTATTGCGTGCAGGCCCGGTTACGGCGGCCATTGACGTGTATCCGAAACTTGATGCTGGCAATCTTGATACGTTCTGCACGAAACTGTTTGATAACAATAAAAACAAGGCGCTGAAAAATATGATGAAGCAGTTGACGCCGGTCGGCACTGCTGAGGCTATCATGTCGCTGTTGCCGCGCGTTCTGCCAGAAAAAAAAGTGCACAGTATTTCACGGGATGAGCGCAAGGCGCTTGTCCGTCTGCTCAAAGCGCTGCCACTTTCGATTTCCGGATTGATGGGAAACGAATGGGCTGTCGTAGCTGACGGGGGACTGCCGGTCGGTGAAGTGGAGGGGAAAACAATGCGTTCACGCCGCTATTCCAATCTTTTTGTCACCGGCGATCTTCTGCATATTACCCGACCGTCAGGCGGATATTCGCTGCAGCTGTGCTGGACAACAGGGTATGTGGCAGGCAGCCATGCTTAGGGCGCGGCCCTTGTAATTTATCGTAAAAGGGAATACACTAGAGTCCGAGGTATTTAGACATTGAGATTGCTGAATAATTCATCAATCTCACATTATATCAATAATTTATGAGAAATTTTGATCGAGGCGGCCGCACCGGCGGCAGAAGCGTGGGCGGCAAGTTCAACCGACGGGACGGCGGACGGCGGGATTTTGGTGGTGACCGTGATCGTGGGCGGATGACCATGTACCCGGCCACCTGCGCGGAATGCGGAAACCCGTGCGAGGTGCCGTTCCAGCCAAAATCCGGCCGGCCGGTTTTCTGTGCTAATTGTTTTGGTAAAAGTGGCGGCCGTGAAGACCGTCGTCAGGGCACTGACCGTGATTTCAGGCCAGACAGGAAAGACAGGCAAATGTTTTCCGCCACTTGCGACGACTGCGGCAACCCGTGCGAAGTGCCGTTCCGGCCGACTGACGGCAAGCCGGTGTTCTGCAAATCATGTTTTGAGACAAAAGGCGGGCGGAAACCTCGTGAAAGCTCTGCACCGTCAAAACAAGGCCCGGACCAATTCGCTTCTTTGCATGCAAAGCTTGATAAGATTTTAAGCGCATTATCAGTCACCCAGCGCATTACTGTCGAGAAACCGGCTGCAAAAGTCAAAGTAAAACCAAAAGCCAAGGCGAAGCCGAAAGCAAAATAATTCCATTCGGACAAAAAACACTCATCAGCCGGGTGTTTTTTGGTATCTGCGTTAATCATATTACAATACATCCATGCCCGACATTAAGCATATTGTGAAAACTAAATATTCACAGATTGCGGCGCAGCCAAGGGACGGTTGCTCATGTTCGTGCTCATGCAAGACTAAGAAATCTGTCGCTGAACAGATTGGATACACTACAGAGCAATTAAAAATCGTTGGCGAGGCGAATATGGGTTTGGGGTGCGGTAACCCGATAGCCTTCAGCCGGATCAAGGCAGGGGATACAGTGGTGGATTTGGGAAGCGGGGCCGGGATTGACTGTTTCTTGGCGTCCAAAAAAACCGAATCGTCCGGTAAGGTGATCGGCATTGATTTCACTGAGGAGATGGTCGCGAAAGCCAAGACAAACGCGCTGAAAGGCAGGTATGAAAATGTTGAGTTCAAACTCGGAGATATAGAGAATCTGCCTTTGGAAAATAATTCAGTTGACGTGATTATTTCCAATTGCGCCATAAATCTTGCACCGAATAAGGAAAAAGTATTTGCCGAAGCGTACCGAGTACTGAAAATTGGCGGACGGATCTGCGTATCCGATATTGTATTGCTTGCCGAATTGACGACGGAGCAAAGGAGCGACGAGGAATTGATAGCCGGATGCGTCGGTGGCGCGGTGTTGAAGAATGATTATATGGAAATGGTGAAAAATGCCGGATTCAACGTGTCAGTGCTGTCAGAGAACACGGATATCAGCAAGCAACAGTACCAGGGCATCGCGTTGGAGAGCTTGTTGTTGGAAGGGCTGAAGGTATAATAATCTGTAGGCAAGCGGGTTGCGTTATGGGCGTAACGTTCGCCGTAATGTAGGCGGGATTTTTCACGATTATTTTTCTGAAAAAAATCGCGCTACCGGTGAGTCAGTTGCGCGATCTATAATGTGCCTTTTTGTTTTAGGTTTGATGCTTTCACCCCGTCCATCAATTCGGTGACAAGCTCACGGACTGGCATGATCCGGTCAATATGTGGCACGTTGGCGCCGCAGAAGATCAGGCCTTCATCTACGTTTCCTTGAAAAGAATTGGCCAGGCGTTCCGCAATACAGAATCCCGCTTTGTCTCTCCCGCATGAATGAATGCAATGGAACGGGCAGCTCGGCTTGGGGATGTGGCCACGCTCTAGGTTTGTCAGGAACTTGTTCCGAATGACCCGGCCGGGCATGCCTACCGGAGTCGTAATGATCGTGATGTCATCCGCGGTAGCTTGGATGTACGCCTGTTTGAACTCCTGGGACACTGGACATTCGGTTGTGGCGACAAAACGCGTCCCCATCTGAACTCCAGAAGCACCCAATGAGAGCATCCGGGCGATATCATTACCAGTGTAAATGCCACCGGCAGTGAGCAATGGGATTTTTCGTCCGACAGCATCCTCATATGGTTGGATGATTTCCAGAGTTTCCTTGAGAATTTTCTCAAGGGAGAAATCTTCCATGTGATTGAGCTGGTCAAAAGAAAATCCGAGATGTCCTCCGGCTAACGGACCTTCGATGATGAAGGCGTCGGGCACTCGATTGTACCGTTTCCATTGTTTGAGGATGAGTTGTGCCAGTCTGGCTGAGCTGATGACAGGCACCAGCGCCACGTCTGGGTCCGGGACTACCGTCGGCAGGGTGCGGGGAATGCCTGCGCCATAAACGATAATGTTCGCACCGTCAGACACTGCGGTACGGATAAGATCATCGGCGTTTGATAGCGCCCCCATAATGTTTACGGCAAAAGGTTTGCCTGTATGTGATCTTAGAATTTTGATTTCTGCCTTGAGCGCCTCGCGGGACGATTCGATGAATTGGTTGCCGTTCATCCCTTGGGACAGGTCGCCGAGGCCCATTGATGTCAATGTACCAAGGCAATCTTCCGAAAGCATCGCAAGGACGAGCTGCCAGCCGGAAATTTTTACCCCCATGCCTCCCAGAATGAGAGGCAGGCGAAATTCCCATCGACCAATTTGTAAGGTCGGGATATCCAAGTATACCTCCTGTTTTTGAGAGTTTTTATGTAAATGAACAATGAAAAACCCGTGTATTCAGTGTTAATAGTATGAACATAGTGCGCGTTTTATTACGACTTGTCAATACCGCGCATTAGTTTGCGCATTCGTCTGAAGCCGCTAGGCTTTGGTTTTTTTAATTTAAATTTTATTACAAACGGAATGCAAGCTTTATTAATCTTTGCTATTTATATATACTATATGCATGAGGAACCAGGCTGATACGATAATTGACCTGCAGTCAGTTTCCAAAACCTTCCAAATGGGGGAGGAGACTATTCATGCTTTGGACAGTGTGGATTTACAGGTTAAAAAAGGGGAATTTATTGCCTTGATCGGGCCTTCTGGTTCGGGAAAGTCAACCTTGGCGAACGTGGTCGGCGGGTTGGATGTGCCGGATGAGGGCCAGATATTGATTGACGGCCAGGATATTTCGAAAACCAGCGACAAGGAACTGTCCTCTTACCGCAACAAGAAGGTAGGTTTTATTTTCCAAAATTTCAACCTGCAGCCCACCTATACGGCCCTTGAAAACGTGATGGTCCCTCTTTTATTTGCCAAAGTATCACCGCGCAAGCGAAAACAGATCGCTCTGCAATGCCTACAGGCGGTCGGGCTTGAACGCCGCAAGAACCACCGGCCAGGCCAACTCTCTGGCGGCGAACGTCAGCGGGTCTGTATTGCCCGGGCTCTGTCCAATAGCCCGGAAATCATCATCGCCGACGAACCGACTGGAAATTTAGATTCGAAAAAAACCGGTGAAATAATCGACGTGCTGAAAAAACTCAATAAAGAGAAAGAAATCACATTAATCGTCATTACCCATGACATGGCGGTGGCCAAACAGGCCGACCGGGTCTTGGAAATTTTAGACGGAAAAATTAAATAAGCACCACCATGCGTTTTTTTGATTATTTCAGGACAGCGTTCAGGAATCTAGCCCGGCAGAAATTACGGACTTTTCTGACGATTGTGGCTATTACCATTGGTTCGCTGTCCGTCATTTTGATGGTATCCTTGCTGACCACAATACGGACGTCGGTGTATGATTTTTTTGCAGAAATGGACGCTTTCACGTTAGTGACCGTTACGCCTGACCCCGATGCCGCGGACAGCGGCGGCGGGCTGATCAAAGGAGACAGCGGTGATTCCTCAACGGGGAAAATTTTGGATGACACCGCCCTCCAAACCCTCAAAGCCCTGCCCCATGTGGCCGATGCCACGGCGATCAGCAGCGTGTGGATAAAAAATATCCGCCTCGACGGGGAAGATAAAAAGATGTGGGGGAATATTATCGCTTATGACCCAGCCTCGACGGTTTTCAACATGCCGCTCCTGGCCGGCAGGGAGCTGACGGCAGATGACATGGATAAGATTATTATCGGTACGCGATTCGCCAAAACTTACGGTTATGCCGGTAATCCGGAAGCGCTCATCGGCCAGCACGTAGTATTTATGTTCGGTGGCATGGAGATCCCTGATTGGGGAGGACTCGAGCCAGAGAAGCCACCGGAGGGGGATAACAAGGACTGGTGGGAGCAGCAGCAGAAGAAAACCATTGAAGTTAAGGTGGAGATTGTCGGTATTGCCCAGAACAGCACTTTTGATGATAGTCAGAACTTCATCACTTTGGCCTGGTCAAAAAAGCTCAATACCCAGGTTCGCTGGGAGTGGCAGAATAACTGCGACGAGAAGACCATGAAGGAAGAAAAAGACAAGCAATTCGGTCCTGATTGCCAGCCATCCCAGGTTATTGTCAAAAGTGACGAACGGCTGAAAAACGGGTATGGTTCAATTATTCTCAAAACTGACGATACTGCCAATATCCCGCTCGTCAGTGATGCGGTTGCCAAGCTTGGCTATGGAGTTTCGACTGCCCAGGATATGCTGGATGAGATAAATAAGATTCTGCTAAGCATCGGCGCGGTGCTCGGGATAATCGGCGGCATCTCTCTTTTCGTGGCAGCCATTGGCATTATTAATACCATGGTGATGGCTACGTACGAACGCACTAAGGAAATTGGAGTGATGCGGGCTTGCGGCGCCACGCGTAGCGCCATTCGCCGTCTTTTCACTTTTGAAGCGGCCTTGCTTGGTTTTTTTGGAGGCGTTTTTGGCCTTGGCTTGGCTATGGTGATCGGCCGGGCGGCGAACTTCATCGCTGACCATTACGCCTCGAACATTGACCTGCCCTTCGATAAAGTATCTTCGTTTCCCTGGTGGCTGATTGTCGGCGTGATTGCCTTTACCACCGTGGTCGGTCTGATTTCCGGTTTAGCGCCGGCTATCCGGGCGGCCCGGATGAACCCGGTCGATGCGTTGCGGTATGAGTAATGCCTGTATTGAATAAATTGACCATGTCTCAACTCACTCGATTGCAGTCGGAGCTTTATTCGCTCGGCTCGCCGGCCAAAGCGAAAATTTTATCGCGTTTTTTCAAGACTGGGCCAGGGGAGTATGGGGAAGGAGATGTGTTTGCCGGAGTGACCGTACCAGTGTCGCGCCGTCTGGCAGTGAAATACAAAAATGTAAGCTGGCCGGAAATAGCCAGCCTTATTTCTTCAAAAATCCACGAAGCGCGGTTAATTGCACTGCTTATTTTGGTTCACAATTTTAAAGCAGGTGGCATAGCCGAAAGGGAGAAGATATTTTCATTCTATCTGCGTAACACGCGACATATCAATAACTGGGATCTTGTCGATTTGTCGGCGCATGAGATAGTCGGCGGGTATTTATTGAATCGCCCGCGCGCTATTTTAATGAAGCTTGCACGCTCATCCAGCCTGTGGGAGCGGCGCATCGCCATGATGGCCACCTTCCAGTTCATCAAGCATGGCCAAGCCGGTGATACGCTAAAAATTGCTAAAATGCTCCTCCACGATAAACACGACTTAATTCACAAGGTAGCCGGTTGGATGCTTCGTGAGGCAGGGAAGCGCGTGTCGCTTGACACGGAACGGAAGTTCCTGGATACATATGCCCAAGACATGCCACGGACGATGTTACGGTACGCAATCGAGCGGATGCCAGAGCCGGAGCGCCGGAAATACATGGCACTGGGCAAATAATTAATTTCATATGGATCAAAAATAATCATGTAGTATTTATTCCCGTTTTATATTTGAGAGTAACTAATTAATTAGAAAAATATGGAAAATGCAGCCTCCAGTGAATTTAAGGAAAAAAAACAAATCTCAAAAATAGGCAAATGGTCAGTGGGATTGAATATTTTGTTCTTGATAATTATTGCTGTCTCTTTGGCGCTTGTTTTAGTGCTCAAGACACTTTCATTTGATGATACCTGGTGGGATATCACCGTGCCGATTGCTTTCCTGATCGTATTGGTTGCTTTTATCACTGCAATAGTTGCCGTAACAAAAAATAAGGATCGATCCGTCTGGGTATACGCATCAATTGTTATCGGCGTCTGTGCAATTCTTTTTGGGCTCCTGCACAGTTTATTTATCAAAGATTGATTGAATTATTGATAAATATTTTGTGGAATCCGCACCGATTTAGTGGACGTCAATGTAGGGTAGGGTCCATGTTTTAGGCAGGCACATTTGGCGGATTGATTAGCTGGTAATTTGCCAGGAACTCATTCGGTGTTCTGCCGCCCAATCCGCAATGCTCAAGGTCATTATAGTACATATTCCATAACCTGACGCGATAGCGCAATTCCTCTAATGAATGAAATGAGACCTGATCATAGAGCTTTTCTTGGTCTTCCCGGTGAGAGCGTTCCACGGTTCCGTTTTGGGCGGGTTTACCAGGATCGATGAGGTAGTGTTTGATGCCTTTTTCTCGACAGGCAACGTCGAGCGCGTGGAGCGATTTCACCAGCAGGTCGCTTCTTTTGTTGGTGCCAGTGTAGTAGTTGGTAAACGTAGCGTGATTGTCGGTTTTGATCGCCCGAATGGCAAACGGTGCCCGGTGTAGTATTTCCTCAAGGAACAGCACGCTGTGATGATTAACTTGCGCATCATAGATTTCCAGATGCCGCCAGCGGGAAGCCCGGTCAATCGCGGTGTATTGGAAATACTGGCGTCCCACAACCATTCCCGGCACATATTTCACGTCAATTTCAACAAGCTCTCCTGGTTTGACGTCTGCTTTGAGGTACTTGTATCTCATTCGTTTTACTCGGTACTTTCGCACTAATCCTTCTCGTTTCAAAATTTCCCCGATAGTTCGGGCAGGAACGTTGACCCCCTCTTTCTTCATCTGCCAATGAAGTTTCAGGGCACATTTCTTGGTTTGCTTCCGCAGGCTAATGACGTATTCTTTGACCCTGATCGGTGTTTCATTCTCTTGGGTCTTTCGAGTCGTTGAGCATGGCTCTAGCCCT
>JAZDEZ010000005.1:0-20813 GCA_043808365.1 Patescibacteria group bacterium | reverse complement strand
CCTAACGGTAAAAACAACAATCATCATCACGGCAACGGCTGGCCATCCGACGCGGTGGCCCCGAAGTCAAACGGCATCACTTCTGCCAAACATCATTTCCCGGCCAAGAAGTTTCTTTTTGTGTCTAAACAGAGCGTCAGCGGCGATTTAGCCTGGCATTTGACCCAAGAGGGGCATCAGGTGAAGGTTTTTATCGAGTCGAAAGAGGACGCTGATGTGTACAATGGGTTTGTAGAAAAGGTGAAGTCATGGGAACCACACGTGGAGTGGGCTGACGTGGTCGTATTTGACGATGTCGGTTTCGGCGAGCAAGCTGACCGTTTGCGGCAAGGAGGGAAATTAGTTATTGGTGGCAGTGTGTATACTGACCGCTTGGAGGACGACCGGGAGTTTGGCCAAGCAGAACTTAAAAAACATAATATTAACACGCTGCGCTGGTCACAGTTCAATGATTATAATGCAGCCATAGACTTTATTAAAAAACAGCCATCGCGGTATGTCTTTAAACCGAGCGGTAATGCGCCAAAAAGCCTGCTGTTTATCGGTCAGGATGATGACGGCCGCGACTTATTGGAGTTATTTGAAAACAACAAGCAGGTATGGCAGAAGCGCGCCCCGAATTTTGTCTTGCAAAAATACGTTTCCGGCGTGGAGGTGGCGGTTGGCGCCTATTTCAACGGCCATGATTTCCTATACCCGATCAATATTAATTTTGAGCATAAACGCATTTTTCCAGGTAATCTCGGGCCATTTACCGGTGAAATGGGCACATTGATGTATTGGAGCTCGGCGAATAATTTATTCAAAAAAACATTACTGCCCATGCTGGACGCTCTGCGCGCGGCGCGTTACGTCGGTTATGTGGATATAAATTGTATCGTGAATGCGCGGGGTATTTATCCCCTGGAGTTCACCTGCCGTTTTGGTTATCCGACTATCCATATTCAGCTGGAAGGCATCGAGATGCCGATCGGCGAGTGGCTGTACCGGATGGCCAAGGGAGAAGAGTTCATAATTGACGCGAAACGTGGGTTCCAGATAGGGATCAGGATGTTACTGCCCATGTATTTTTCACAAGACCCCACGTCCGAACTGGTCCACACCTATCATGATTTGGCTATAACTTTCAAATCCCGTCCCAGTTTGGACGGCATCCATATTGAGGATATTAAAAACGACCATGGTGTCTGGCGCGTAGCCGGGCACACCGGTTGCGTCCTGGTTATTACGGGCAGTGGCGCTACTGTTGAGGAGGCGAGGCGGGTCGCCTACGGCCGGGCCCAAAATATTTTGGTGCCGAATATTTTTTATCGGACGGACATCGGTCGGAGCTGGGCCAATGACAGCGACCGTCTGCATACATGGGGATATTTGAGGTAATGTCTAATTAATAATTATTAATTTCCCCGCCTGCTTCGCCTTTGCGAAGCAAATGGCGGGCAGGTAATGAAGCCCCAATTACCAGTGGGGGGAGTTGGTGCGTTTGTTTTTATATATTGTAATTTTTCTAACCGACTTTAGTCGGATAAGTCTGCCAAAATGTAACGCCACTTCAGCCAGAGGCTGATCCGCCTTTGGCGGAGAAGGGCTGAGAAGGTTTTTTATTGACTTAATCCGTGAATGTGTCATTAAATATTATAAGAGTATAATGGAGTTATATAGGCTCTTTTAACTATCAAAAGCGAGGTGTGCAATGCCGTACATTGATGATGAACTTCGAAGTCTCCTGGAACCATTTCTTCGGGAGCTTGCGAGGCGAAGGTGGCCTAATAATCAAGTCACTCATTCGACCGTGGCAGTGATGGTAAATGGTGGCAAACCAGAGGATGGTTTGTTCCTGGCGCGTAACGGTACTCCAGTCTCAGAAGAGCGTCTGACAGTCAATCTTATACACCAACACATTAGAGGCGAGGTGGACATGCGAGAAGCGGCAAAGCGACCGCCACTGCACGTTGTGGCGACGCCGGAGGCAATGGCTCGCGAATCTGATGAGCATGAGCAATTTCGGGGCTAAACATTCTCTAAACATTTTCAAAACCGCGGCATACTGTTCGCGGTTTTTTTATGTACTTGGTTTCTAAATTCTAACGCAACAGTTGGTTAAATACTTCGAGGGGCGTAAGGTAGTGCAGCGCTTTTCGTGGTCGGTTGTTCAGGAGGTCTTGGACGCGTCGGATCTCGCGTGCGGTCACCGTCGTGAAATCAGTACCTTTGGGGAAATACTGCCGAATCAAGCCATTGGTATTCTCGTTCGTCCCGCGCTCCCACGGAGAGCCGGGATGGGCGAAATAGACCTGCGTGCCGGTTTCCATGGTCAACTGTTGATGCTCGCTCAGCTCTTTCCCTTGGTCATACGTCAGGGTTTGCCGTAACGCAGCCGGGAGGCGTTTCAGTTTTGCCGCGTAGGCGTGACGCACGGCTGTGGCGTCTTTGGCGGCCAAACGGACCAGGAGGGTGAGTCGAGTAGTCCGTTCCACTAAGGTACCGAGGGCTGAACGTTTCCACTTCCCCAGGATGAGATCTCCTTCCCAATGGCCCGGGACGGTACGATCCGCCACTGCCGCGGGCCGCTCCTCAATCGAGAGCATATCGCTAAGTTTTCCGCGAGTTTCCGGGTTATGGGTATCTTGGTGTGGCCGACGATGTTTTCGCTCCTGCCGCAAGCCGGCAATCAGTGAACGCTTTAACTCTCCGCGGGGCAAAACATAGATATATGCGTAGATTGTTTCCGGCGCACTGTGCATGGCCATGTTGTGAGGATACCTCTTTTTTAAGGCGTTGGCGATCTGGTCAGGCGACCACCCCTTCCGCACATGGCGGTGGATGAACGACCGGAGCAGGGGTGTCAAAGATATTTTGCACCGTCCGCGTCGTCGACTGCCAGCTCGGATGACAGCCTGCCGTTGCCGAACAACGGCCCGGTACTCATGCGTCTGCGTATGACCTCCCGCCTCGCGGGCAATGGTGCTCGGTGACCGCCGTAACTGTCTGGCTATCGACCGGAAGGAACGCCCTGCGGCCAAGCCGCGGCTGATCTCCTCTCGCTCTACAAAGGACAAACGATGATAACATGTTGTTTTCATATGAATCTAGCATAGGTGTTGCGCTAGATTCTGGAAACCAAGTAATAAAAAAACCACCGTTATGAGACGGTGGCACAGAAATCGAAGCGGTGGTTAATGACCATCTATCTGATTAGGAGTTGGTAAGCCCAGTAGAGGGGGGCGTGGGACAGGGCGCACACAACGGTCATTGGTATCGCGATTTTTGTTTGTTTTTTCTTTGATGGAATCCCTCCGATAGCGATATAAATGATCAGAAAAAAAGAGACAGAGAAAAGGATCAAATAAAGAGTCGCCCATATGATGAAGTGACTATATTGCGCCGGTGAAAACGGATTGATTGTTAGCGGACCGACTAATGGTACCAGTAAAATGAATGGCTGCGTAATCGCCACTGCGCGCAATAGTTCATCTTTGATGATCCAAATCCCCGTCAGTAGTAACGTCGCCGAGATGATTATTAAGAGCATTTTTCCTCCAGTTTGTTGGTTTTGGATTAATAAAGCATACGTCCATTGATTTGGCGCGTCAAGGTTGCCAGTGGGGGTTTAAAATTTATTTGTTTTTTAGTTATTACTAGAGTATAATAATAGCATTCTTGTTCTTTTAACTCTAAAAAGAGAGGTGTACGATGGCCATAGCATGGTTCGTTAGTTTGGGTGGTGCTTTTCAGCAGCGATTCGAAAAGTCACGTCTATTCCAATTTTTCAGCCTTGTGTGCGGGCTCGCGGTCATTAGCGGCGTCATGCAGTCCATCATTGCCACGATAATGGGCGGGCTGTTGTCGCTCATTATGTTCAACCCTTTTTCCGACATGAGATTGGTAGATTGGTTTTTCGCAGGAGCGTTGTTAGGTGTTATTCTTGGAATAATTTTGTATCTCCACAAAAATGCACTTAACCGCTATCCCGACGACGTCCGAATTGAAAAATGAGAGGCACCTTCAAAAACCGCGGCATACTGTTCGCGGTTTTTTTTATGAAAGTTATAATTTTTATTATTGTTTTTAATCAGATAAATTGACTGATCCCCGCCCACCTGCCCGCACCACTGGCGGGCGGGCGCGGCGCCTTTTGGGTGGGAATTTCCAATTGGAAGCAGGCACCTCATAGTCAGCCGTGGTCTTTTTTGATACAATAGTCGTATGCTACAGACGTGGATTCTGACCATCGCTAGTGTCGTCATGATCAGCCTGATCTCATTGATTGGCGTTTTTACGCTTTCCATCGGCATGGATCGGCTCAGGAAAGCGCTGCTATTTATGGTCAGTTTTGCCGCGGGCGGATTATTGGGCGACGCATTCATCCATCTCTTACCGGAGGCGATCAAGGATACGGAGTATGATATCACGTTGATGTCACTCTTGATACTGGCGGGCATGCTTTCCTTTTTCATCCTGGAGAAGGTGTTCTGGTGGCGGCACTGCCATATCCCCACATCGGAAGACCACCCGCATCCGGTAGCTTCGACCAACCTCATGGGCGACGCATTCCATAATTTCATTGACGGCACGATTATTGCCGGCAGTTTTCTGGTGAGCGTACCGCTTGGGGTCACTACGACCATCGCCGTGATTCTTCATGAAATTCCCCAGGAAATTGGCGATTTCGGCATACTCATCCATACTGGTATGAAAAGGGCAAAAGCCTTATTTTACAATTTTTTATCAGCCAGCGTCGCAATTCTTGGAGCGGTGATAACCTTGCTTATCGGCCGTTCCATGGAGTCAATTCATACGATCATCGTGCCGTTGACCATCGGCGGTTTCATATACATCGCTTCCGCTGACCTCATCCCGGAATTGAAAAAAGAATCGAATATCGGCAAATCGGCCCTCCAGTTGGTGTCACTGCTCTTTGGCGTGGGGATTATGGCGCTTCTGTTATTGATCGATTAATTAAGTTTACGAATTACTAATTTGTTGCTTATGGCAATACGAAAGGGAACAAAGAAAATCAATATTGATGAACAAAAAAATTCGGCAATTACCAGTGATATACTGATGGGAGAGTTGATAAGCCGTTACCCGCAGGTTTCGGCGTTATTGATGGAACGCGGGTTCCATTGCATCGGCTGTGCCGTTTCACCGTACGAATCGCTGGAGTCCGGCGCTGCAGTGCACGGACTTGAATTAAAACCGCTATTGAAAGACATAAACGCGTTATTGCGTAAGCCATAAAATGATATAAATAAATAAACTCCGGCCGGTATGGCAGGAGTTTTTTTGAGCATTCGTGGCATGTTAGTCGTGTTTTCGGGGGAATTCGGGCGGGGGAAAAGTCCCTGGTCCACAATGACGCTCGTGGTCAGCGTAGAGTGCCGACTGTCGCTTGTTATGTTCAGACATTTTTTTGTCGAAACTTTTTTCTGCAAGCGCGGCGTTAACATTGATCCTGATGGTATTGATTGTTTTCCGTGCCCGTGATCTGATTCTTAAATAAATTGTTTTCCCTGGAATCACGCGACCTCCTTGTGCGTTTTTTGAAGTGAAGTTGCTTTTATTTTTCGTTTGAAGCTGTAAGAGTATCAGGTCTGCGGATTTTTGTCAATAGAACGAATGTACCTACATGTCCCGATAACACCGCATCACGCGGCAAATTTTGTCATAATCCCTAAATTCATTTATACTAGTGGTACAGTATGCTCTACCTCAAAGCAAAAAAGTTGGATTTTTCTTCCGGCGGCCAGCCATGGGTCGTGATTTTGCATGAGGAAGAAGCCAGGACATACGGCATCGTCCTGGGGGACCTTTTGGAAGTGAAATGGGCCGGACAGCGGGCTATCGTCGTGGCTTATTATTCGCGGCATAAGGTGGAAAAGGGCGAAGTCGGTTTTTTTACGGAAGTGTGGCGGTACCGAAACGTAAAGAATGGCGAACCCGTGTCGTTGCACGTTTTGTCCCGGCCGCCCTCGATTGAGGCGATCCGAAAAAAATTGCTCGGCCAAAGCCTCACGTATGAGGAAATGCATTCTGTTATTTACGATATTGTCCATCATAAGCTTTCCAACGTGGAAATAACTTTTTTCGTCGCCTCCAGCTTCATTACGGCATTTTCCAATGAAGAGCTGTATTTCATGACCAAGGCCATGGCCGAGACCGGCGAGGTGCTGAAACCTAAGGCGAAGGTGGTGGCAGACAAGCATTCCGTGGGCGGCGTGGCCGGAAACCGGACCACGATGGTAGTTGTTCCGATTATCGCCTCGTGCGGGGTGTTCATCCCAAAGACTTCCTCGCGAGCGATTACTTCTCCGGCCGGCACGGCGGATACCATGGAGGTGCTGGCGCCGGTCCATCTGACGTTTGAGCAGATACAAAAAGTTTTAAACGAAGCCGGAGCGTGTTTGATCTGGGGCGGCAGTTTCCGGCTGGCGCCGGCTGACGACTACATCATTCGCGTGTCGCATCCATTGATGCTTGAGCCATTGGATAAGATGGTGGTGAGCATTATGGCCAAGAAGGTGGCCATGGGCGTGACGCATTTGGTGGTGGACTTGCCGTTTGGACCGTCGGTAAAAATTCTCAGCCGGCCAAGTGCATTGGAAGTAAAGAAAAAGTTTGAATATTTGGCGAAACGTTTTAACATGAAAATTGACGTGGTACTCACTGAAACATTTGAGCCGGTCGGCCGTGGCATCGGCCCATCGCTCGAAGCGCGTGACGTCCTGCGTGTCTTGCAGCAAAAAGATTATCGCCCGTCCGACCTGGAGAAAAAGTCCATCGGGTTGGCCGGACACCTGTTTGAGTTGTGCGGCCGGGCAAAAACGGGTACCGGACACATGCTCGCATCCGAAGCGCTGACTTCAGGCCGGGCTTGGGGAAAGATGCAGGAGATCATCAAAGCCCAAGGCGGCAAATGGAAACTTGATTCGGAAGACCTGACGCAATCAGCGGTCCGTCACCGGTTCCATGCCTCTTACAGCGGCCAGGTGACGGAGGTTGACGACAAAATGGTTGATGAGATCGCCCGCACGCTGGGCGCGCCCCATGATAAATTGGCGGGCATTTATATTAATAAAATGCTCGGGCAAAAAGTGAGGAAAGGGGAGCGCTTGTTCACCCTGTATGGATCAAATGATGACCGCATCGCCCTGGCGCTGGAAGCATTAAAAACCAAAAAGATATTTAAAATTAAGCGGATGAGCGTCAAGGAAGACGTCAAAGGGTAATGTCCGACAACACGTTATGACCGCTGTGCGTTGAGTTGTACAGCGGAAGGATAAAAACAACTAATGTAAAATATATGCAATCGATATCCGATAGATTAAAACAAGGAATTCAGTTTGAGGAACGATTTGTCAGGGTCATTTCTGACGATATGCAGCAGGTGAGCGACTATGTCACATTAGACGATGACAAGAAGGATAGGATAGAAAAGTTGTTGGTGGTTATGCAGGATGATTCGGCACGGCATGAGCAACTATTGCAAAACATATATGATCACATTTATGGGGATAGATAATTTGGTCCGCCAGTTCCGGGAATTGAAGGATATGGAGGACGATTCGGCACGGTTGTACGCGTCCATTCTGCCAGACGTCGCCGACCCGCAAGACCGGGAAACGCTGCGCAGGATCATTACCGACGAGGAAAGGCATTCGCGCATGGTGCAGGAGATAATTGATCTTATTAAATCTTAACTGAGTGTTTTTTCATGAATAAACCAAAGGTTGACGAAGAGAAATGCTCCGGCTGCGGCACCTGCGCGGCTCTGTGTCCCGAAGCATTCGAGCTCAGCTTGGAGGGAAAGTCACAAGTTAGGCCCCTAGCCAGTTATGACGGGCTGCTCGTTCAGGACGCGATAGACAGTTGTCCGACGGGGTCGATTTCCTTCGAAGAATAGCAAAAATTGGCACTATCCGCCAGGTTTACTTTTTTCCGTAAAGAGGGATATACTTATTTTAAGACAATCAATCCATGATTATGAGCAAAAAAAGCATTATAATCATCTCATTAATAGGCGTAGTCTTGGCCGGGACGATGATTCTTTATTTTATATACCGTTCCAGCGTCACGGGGAAAAATGGCTTCGCCAACTGCATGGCTACCTGCTATGAAATAGTTCTTTCCGATTCTTCGAAGCAGTATTGCCCCGAACAGTGCATTAAAAATACTGGTTATAAGCCTACAGGGCCGGAGCTCATGGAGGTTGTCAATAAATTATCAGGCAAGAGTTCGAATGCCAATTCGGCCAAATCTAACGCCAATACGAATAAAGCCGTTTCTAAGAACACAAACACGGTTTCAAACACTTCCGTCGCCCTGAATATGAATCGTGCGAACTCAAACCTGGATCCGAGCCGGGAATATTACTGCAATTGGGTGTGGCCGCAGGAAATTATCGATCGGGTCACGAAAGAATTAGCCTGGGCTTGTACGAGTGAAAGGCCTTGGTGCAATTACGCGGATTATTCTTATGAGAAGGCCGGCTGTTGCACCGATACGACTTACGCGGATTGCGTCACCCTGCCAAATCTACTGATTGAAAATTAATTCAACAAGTATGGAAAAGCAAAAAGGATTTTCGGTGGCCGCAATTCTTATCGCCATTATTCTCGTCGGCCTGGTTGGCGGGCTGACCTGGTATTTGGTTGCCCCAAAAGAAAAAGTGGTCACCAACGCCAATCTCAATATAGCGCCGGTGTCCAATAAAAACATCAATTCCGGCACGGCAGACGTCGACACCTCCGATTGGCAGATTTTCCGTAACAACACATATGATTTTATCATCGCCTTTCCCGAAGATTGGCATTATATTTCCGACGCTATGACCGGACCGCCGGCGCCTGCCTCTACTTTTTTTTCAAGCCAGCCTCGATCCAGTTCCGCACAGTATGCCAGCTTCCATATCCTCGTTTCGGATTTGATGGGAGAGAGTCTGGCTAGTTGGGCTGAGATCAGCAGTCTTGAGGCTGACGGCTACCAAAAGTCCGCCATCACGATTGACGGCCAGACGGCAGTCAGGCTTGAGCGGCGTAATATGGAGAGCGACTCCGGCGCGACGGTGTATGTGGCAAAAGGAAATTATATGTACCGGATTGTCTGGGGGGTGACCGCTTCATCGCTTGACCGGGCCAGTTCTCCGGTTCAGGAAGCGATGCTGAAAAGTTTTAAATTTGCAGCGCCATTAATATCTGACTTTATTCAAAGCGGCACGCTGTCCAAGCCGGCCGAGAGTACGGTTTGGTTCATCCTTTGGGAAAGGCCCGGCAATCCGGCCATCACCAAGGAATTAGTTTTTGATTACCAGTATGTCACCAGTAAATGCTACATCGGTGATTCTTCCGGCGGCTGTGTCGATGCGTTGACCACTGGTTTGTTCAACGCCGGGGACAGGATTAGCGTTGAAGGAGTCGGCCTGCCCGATGGCCGGGTCATGGTTTTGAAAATGTCGAAATAATTTATCTTTAATAATAATTCTTATGTATTTTTTTGGCATCGTGTTTATCGGCCTCGGCGGGCTTATGTGGTATTTGGGCACACGCGGTAAAAAAAACCAAGCCCGGCTGGCTGCGTCAAAATCAGTGCCGGTTAACCAGCTCCAAACCGGCGTCCAGGCGGAGATCCAGGGCGCTATCGTATGCGATCGGCCGCTCCAAACCCCGTTTTCGCACCGGGACTGCGTTTATTATTCCTATGAAATCGAGAGGGAGGTCACCGAACGTGATTCACGCGGCGAGATGCATACCACCTGGCACACTGAGGATAGCAATGATGAGAAAACACTTTTTTATGTAAAAGATTCGTCGGGTAAAGTAGCGGTGAATCCCGCGGGCGCCAAAATTGACGCCCAATCGCTGGGTGAACAGTTCCTAAGGCCCGGGGAAGCTTTTGATAATGAGATCATGACCAGGTTCGCCAATAAAATGGGCCGGTTCCGCACCAAAGCCAGCGAAGAAGCTCTATTATCCGGCGGCCCGGTGTATGTAAATGGTTATGTCGCCTCCGGGGCAGAGGGGTTGGTGGTCCAGAAGGGGAGCGGCGATTTTATCATCAGTCATCGGTCAGAGGAGGAATATGAAAAGTCGGTGGGACGCAGTGCTATGACCCTAAAGGTAATCGGCGTTATTCTTGGGATTGTCGGCATAATCGCGATTGTCATGCAGGCGGGGAAATAGCGGGTTTGGCAGAGCGGGGCTGGCGGCGCAAGGCGCAGGCA
Organism: Patescibacteria group bacterium; assembly: GCA_043808365.1. Lineage (GTDB taxonomy): Bacteria > Patescibacteriota > Patescibacteriia > UBA10025 > JAHIVO01 > JBAYGJ01. The sequence continues at coordinate 10,594 of JAZDEZ010000005.1, read as the reverse complement.
TTTGACAGAGTTTTTCGCCGGTTATATACTTATTGAGAATCATTCTTAATAAGTTTTTGACTATGTCTGCCAGGCAAGCCATTATACCAGACACATCGCGAGGCTGGCGTTTAACCGGCCAGCGGCTGGATATTTTAGAGTATTTGCGCCGGAATTCGGGCCATCCCACGGCTGAACAGGTATATAGAGGCGTCAAGAAAAAGCTGCGAACGATTGGTTTTGGCACTGTCTATCGGAATCTGGATTTTTTACGGCGCCATGGATACATCAAGGAATGCGTGGTCGATAAAGTTACTCGTTATGAAAGCCGGGTGGATTCCCACGTGCATCTGGTGTGCGAAGGGTGCCACTTAATTTTTGAGATCAAAGACCAGCGCCTCGGGCATATCGCCAGGTCATTGGCAGTTAAGAATGATTTTTTTGTCCGGTCTGACAATCTGGAGATACGCGGGTATTGTCCAGAGTGCCAGAAAAAGATATCGCCAAAATCAAAGACCCCGGAATTGTTCTGCATGGCCTGCGGCGAGCTGTTGGATGATATGCATCAAGAGGCGCCCGTTTGCAAGGATTGCTGTTTCCAGACTAATTGCCATTACTATGGACCGATACCAAAAAAGAAAAAGTGACATATTAAAATGCAAATATTAAATATCAAAGATTTAAAAGCCAGTGTTGGCGTAAAACACATTCTGACAGGCGTTAGCCTGTCCGTAAAAAAAGGTGAAATACATGCCATCATGGGCCCAAACGGCTCCGGCAAATCGACGCTGGCCTCAGTCATCATGGGGCATCCGGGCTTTAACGTCACCCAGGGCAGTATCCGTTTCAATGGAAAGATAATCAATGCCAAGGATCCGGATGAACGGGCGCGCCTAGGGATTTTTTTGTCATTCCAATATCCGAGCGAAGTGCCGGGATTATCGATCGAGCATTTTCTGCGCACCGCCCATAATGCTATTTATCCAAAAAAACCACTGTCCGTAGTGGATTTTCATGAGTGTTTCATTAGGACAGCCAACAAATTAAAATTACGGCACGATTTGGCAGCCCGAGGCTTGAATGACGGGTTTTCGGGCGGTGAAAAAAAGAAACTGGAAATACTCCAACTCGCCTTGCTGCAGCCCAAACTAGCCATCCTCGATGAAACGGACTCAGGCTTGGACATCGATGCCTTGAAAACGGTCTCTGCCGGTGTGAATGCATTACGCGCGCCGAACCGGTCATTCGTGGTCATTACGCATTACATTCGCATCCTGAAATTCATCAAGCCCGACCGTGTGCATGTGATGATCGACGGCCGGATCGTGAAGTCCGGCGGAAGAGAACTCGCTCAGCAGGTGGAAAAGCGGGGGTATGACTGGCTGAAGAAAAAGAAATAGTGTATGCCCACACTTGCCACTAATCAGGAAATTCTTACACGGCCGGATCCGGCGCCGTACGCTTTTAAGGCGAAAAAAGGCATTTCCGAAAAGGTGGTCAAAGAAATCTCCCATATGAAGTCCGAGCCCGCCTGGATGCGCGATGTCCGATTGCGGGCATATCAGATTTTCCTGAAGAAGAAGAGCCCAGCCTGGGGCGGCGACCTGTCACCAATACGATTTGACGATATTTTTTATTACATGAAGCCGGTGGAAAAAGTGTTCCAGAGTTGGGCTGACGTGCCGACCGCTATTCGTTCGACATACCAGCGGCTGGGCATCCCGCAGGCAGAGCAGAAGTACTTGTCCGGCGTCATGGCTCAGTATGAATCAGAAGCGGTCTATCATAGCTTGAAGGACCGGATGGGAAAAATCGGGGTGATATTTACGGATATGGATACAGCCCTCAAGAAATACCCTGAGATCATTAAAAAGTATTTTGGCCGGGTCGTGCCAGCCGGAGACAATAAATTTGCCGCGTTGAATACCGCCGTCTGGAGCGGCGGCAGTTTCGTGTACGTACCGGCCGGCGTGAAGGTTGAGTTTCCGCTACAGGCGTATTTCCGCATCAACGCACGCAATGCCGGCCAGTTTGAGCGGACGCTTATCATCGCCGAGCCTGGCAGCTTCGTGCATTATGTGGAAGGGTGTACGGCGCCCGTGTATACGACCGATTCTTTACATTCCGCTGTCGTTGAAATCATCGTCAAGCCTGGGGCGCGTGTCCGGTATACGACAGTCCAAAATTGGTCAAAAAATGTTTATAACTTAGTCACCAAGCGAAGTTTCGTGTATGAAGAAGGAGTGATGGAATGGGTAGACGGGAATTTGGGCAGTGGGCTTACCATGAAATATCCATCCGTATATCTGCTTGGACGCAAAGCGCACGGTGAAGTGCTTTCAATCGCCTTAGCCGGCGCCGGCCAGCACCAGGACGTCGGCGCCAAGGCCATCCATGGCGCTCCGGAAACCACGTCCCGCATAATTTCTAAATCAATCGCCAAAGCCACCGGCCGGACTTCGTATCGCGGCCTCGTTCGCGTGCCGCGCGGCATGACTGGAGTGAAATCGAATGTCGTGTGCGATGCGTTATTGTTGGACGAGCGTTCACGCTCCGATACCTATCCGACGATGGAAATTAAGGAAAGCGATGTCCAGATCGGGCATGAGGCGTCGGTCGGCAAGATCGGCGAAGAACAGATGTTTTATTTGCGCAGCCGGGGCTTAAGCGAAACTGAGGCGATGAATTTGATCGTGTCAGGATTCATCGAGCCGATTGCCAAAGAATTGCCCTTGGAATACGCCGTTGAATTAAACCGTCTCATCCAATTGGAGATGGAGGGGAGCGTAGGCTAGTTGTACGAATATATGAATTATTACGAATATACAAATCACCATTTAATCTCTACGAGCGTTGGTATTCGTAAATTCGTAAAAATTCGTAATTCGTATTTATAATATTAAAAAATGGTAAGAGTTTTAAAACCAAAGACGTACAGCGTAACCAAGGATATGACTCTGGAAATCGACATGCGCAAACATCCGGCCTGGGATTTTACTGTCACCGTTGCCGCGGGCGTACAGCTGGATGTGGTTTGGCTTGGCAATAATCTCAAGAAGTCAGTTTGTCCGGCCATACATTTCATGCTTCGTGAGAAAGCGCGGTTACGGCTGGCTTTGTCAGTGTCACGATCGCACGAAGCTTCAGTGCGGTCGTCGATTAAGCTGATCGGCAGCGGCGCAGAGGCCTATGTATCGGGGCTATTCCATGGTTTTGGGCATGACCGTCATATCTTGGATGTGGCCGTGCATCATCAGGCAAGCAATACCAAAGGTGATATACTTATAAGAGGTGTTTATGAAGATACGGCATACGGCCGGTTCAGCGGACTTTTAAAAATTCATCCGGGCGCTAACCAGACGAATTCATATTTTGTCGACAATGTTTTGCTGCTTGACCGGGGGATGGCCACCTCAATTCCAACTTTGGAAATTCTGGCTAATGACGTCCGGGCGACGCACGGTTCGACGACCAGCCGGGTGAATGATGACCAGCTTTTTTACCTCAAGAGCCGGGGACTGTCCACTCATCAGGCTGTCCAACATATCATCCGGGGATTTTTCCAACCGATCCTGGCTCGCTTGCCCGCCAATGCAGAAAAATTATTTTCACATAGCTTATGACACCATTCACGAAAAAATCATGGCAAAAGGTCAGGGCTGACTTCCCGATTTTTACCAAAAAGGTAAATGGCAAGCCACTGGTTTATTTAGATTCCGCGGCCAGTGCCCAAAAACCCAAGGCCGTCATTGACGCAGTGAGGGATTTTTACGAGACGTACTATGCCAACGTGCATCGCGGTATTTATTCGCTGTCCGAAAAAGCCTCCGAGGCCTATGAGCTTGTCCGGCAGAAGGCGGCAGATTTCATCAATGCGCCGTCAGCCAGTGAGATAATTTTTACTCGGAATGCCACTGAAAGCATCAATCTCGTGGCATTCACGTGGGGCAGGCAGCACATCAAAAAAGGCGACGTAATCCTACTCACTGAGATGGAGCATCATGCCAACCTTGTCCCTTGGCAGGTACTGGCCAAAGAAAAAGGCGCTAAGCTGTCATTCATTCCCCTGACTCCAGATTACCGCCTAGACTTGACCTCTTTAGATTTTTTATTAGCCAAGTCGGTGAAGCTAGTGGCTTTTACCCATATGTCCAACGTGCTGGGTACCATAAATCCGGCCAAGGAAATAATAAAACAGGTCAGGAAAAAGGCGCCGCAAGCCGTCGTGCTGGTGGATGGCGCGCAGAGCGCGCCTCATTTCCCCGTAGACATGAAAAAAATTGACGCTGATTTTTATGTATTTTCGTCCCATAAGATGCTCGGGCCGACCGGCGTCGGCGTCCTTTACGGCAAGCATGAGCTTCTGGAACGTATGCCGCCGTTCCTGACTGGCGGTGACATGATTTCACAGGTGACGCTCCATGACGCGCGCTGGAACGACTTGCCGTGGAAATTCGAGGCCGGCACTCCGAATATCTCCGGTACCATCGGTTTGGGTGCGGCGATCGATTATCTGCAGGCTATCGGGATGGATCGAGTATTTTCGCATGAGCAGGAACTGACCGCGCTAGCCATTAAAGAATTATCTGCAATCCCCGGCCTGACGATTTATGGTCCACGCGAAGTCAAAGACCGTGGCGGTGCCGTCGCTTTCAGCATGCCAGACATCCATCCGCATGACTTGGCGTCAATATTGGATGAACAGGGGGTGGCGGTCAGGGCCGGCCATCATTGCGCCCAGCCATTGCATGAAAAGTTGGGAGTTGAATCGACAGCGCGGGCCAGTTTTTATCTCTATAATACTGAGGCAGAAATTCACGCCCTGGCGGCAGGCTTAAAAAAGGCAAAGGAACTATTTAAAATATGAGTTTCGACATGTACAGACAGATTATCATTGACCACTCACGGCAACCGAAGAATTTCGGTACGGTGAAACAGCCTGACGGCGTGGCAGAACGAAATAATCCCCTATGCGGCGATCGTATTAGTATCAGCTACCGGATCGACAAGACAAAGAAGAAGCTGCAGGAAGTGAAGTTCGACGGTGCCGGCTGCAGCATTGCCAGGGCCGCTGCCTCAATTCTGACGGAAAAGGCGACCGGTAAGAGCATCCGGGACCTTAAGAAGTATTCTGACGACGATTTTATACATGACATGGGCGTGCCGATAACGCCGGCCAGGCGGAAATGCGCTTTGCTGGCGTTAGAGACGCTGCGGCAGGCTGCCCACGTAGGAGAGAAGAAGTAGGTTGGAGTTGGCGTTGTAGCGACTCGTATGGTTGGGGGTGTGGGTGGCCGTATCATTAACAATAAGCACTGTTAAAGTTGTAGAATTCGATTAATAACTAACCTCGATTAACTATGTCAAAAAAATTTATAACTCCCAAGTTACCATATGCCTATGAAGCGCTAGAGCCGTATCTCGACTCGGAGACGGTTAAGATACATCATGACAAGCATCACGAGGCATATACGCAGAAATTGAATACCGCCGTAGAGAAGCATCCAGAGCTGTTTGGAAAGCCAGTGGAAGAATTACTCCGCGATTTAGACTCTATTCCAGAGGATATTCGGTTAGCCGTACGGAATGCCGGCGGCGGCCATTATAATCATAATCTCTATTGGGCGGCAATGGGGCCAAAAGCCGGCGGAGCTCCAACTGGTAAATTGGCAACTGCCATTGCTAATGATTTTGGAAGCATAGAGAAGTTCAAAGAGCTCATGAGTGAAACCGCATTAAATCTTTTTGGCTCGGGATGGGCGTGGCTGTCTTTCGACGGCAAGAAGCTTGTCGTCGAAAAAACTGCTAACCAGGATTCTCCTTTATCGGTCGGCCATACGCCTCTGCTGGGGCTTGACGTCTGGGAGCACGCATATTATTTGAAATACAAGAATGTCCGGGCGGAGTACATTAAAGCATTCTGGAATATAGTGGATTGGCAGGCGGTGGCGAGCTGTTATAGCGCCGCCAAATAAGAAAGCATATCGTGAAGTGAAAAAGACTAATTAATAATCAAATGTATGATAAATAGAAAAGTAGAAGCGGCACTAAACAAGCACATTGGCGAAGAGGTATATTCGGCTTATTTGTACCTGGCCTTAGCGGCGTTCTATGAGTCAAAAAACCTCAAAGGATTTGGGCAGTGGCTGCAGGTCCAGTACGCCGAAGAGCTCGGCCATGCCAAGAAATTTTTTGATTATATTCTGGCCCGGGACGGTAGCGTGGAATTACCCGCCATCCCGAAACCGCCGGTGAAGTTTTCCGCACCTCATGTAGCTTTTGCGCTGACCCATGAGCATGAACAGAAGATTACCCGATTAATTGACAGTCTGTTCGATTTGGCGCTCAAGGAAAAAGACGTGGCAACGCAAAATTTTTTGCGGTGGTTCATTGACGAGCAAGTTGAGGAAGAGGCGAGTACGCTGGAGATTGTCGAAAAGCTGAAATTGATCGGCGGAAAGGGAAGTGGTATCATGATGTTAGATCATCAACTAGGAAAACGCGGAAAGGAGTAATATGAAGATTCATCTTGATCGTGACAAATGCATCAGTGCCGGAACCTGCGTGGCTATTGCCCCGGACGTGTTCGAATTGGATGAAGAGGGCAAGGTAAAGATGAAAAACGAACATGGCGCTGATGACCAAACTATTATGGATGCGGCAAAATCATGCCCTGTTTTAGCTATCGAGCTATATGAGGACGATGGACGCAGGATATTCCCGGAATAATTTTAGCAAACCTTCTTAGGCATTTATGGAACAAAGCGAGTTTGGCGATGATCAGCCATATATAGCAGCCCGCAAAGCGCATCGGTGGAAGATGCTGTTTATTATTGCCGCTGTCATTGTCGGGGTGGTTGTGGCCGGCGGTATCTATTTTTACATCCTCGTCAGGCAGAATATCACGAATATCAATGGCAGTGACATTAGTAATGCCATTACCAATGCGGACGTGGATTTGGCCGGCGCGCCATTTACCGGCAGTCCAGCGGCAAAGGTGGTTATCGTGGAATTTTCTGATTTCCAATGCTCATACTGCAAAGACGCGTTTTCTGTTGTGCGTGAAATTATTAATTATTATGGCAATAGGATAAAGTTTGAGTACCGCAATTTCCCAATTGTTGAGAGCCACCCGAATGCGCAGAAAGCGGCCGAAGCCGGATTGTGCGCCCATGCCCAGGACAAGTTTTGGGCCATGCATGATAAGATATTCATTAACCAATCGGATTTGTCCGTCCTGGCGCTGAAAAACTATGCCAAAGAGATCAATTTGGATGCGACAAAATTTAATGCATGCCTCGATCAGAATACGTATAAGGTAGCAGTACAGAAGGATTTTTCGGACGGCTTGAACGCCGGCGTATCAGGCACGCCGACATTCTTCATTAATGGGCGGATATTTCCGGGTGTGATATCATTTCCGGATTTACAGGGCGCCATCGACCGGCTGTTGGCGGCATACGGACAGTGAGGGTGGAATGTTTGACTCTCTCAAGGGGTATGGTACAATACAACACATGGGTCGGTACTTTTTATCAATAAAAATTATAATTAATTTAGTTATTATCATATGGCAGATATGAAAAATTTTGACGAAAAGCCACAGTCGGTCGTGTTCAAGACACCGCCCAAAATGGCTTTCATTATCGGAATTCTCGCCGGTATCACCCTGACCTCTTTGGTCGCGTTTATCATGACGTATTCGCTTCTCCGGACTAAAATTGAGGGGAACGAGAATGCCAACTCCAACCAGGTCGCCCAGGCGAACACCAATACGGCGGCCGTGGCAAACACTAATACTGCCCCAGTTAAGGCAGATATTCAGGTCAAAGCTACCGACAATGTCGAAGGCGATAAAAATGCGGCTGTCACTTTGGTGGAATATTCGGATTTCGAATGCTCGTATTGCTCGGCGCTTAATACGACGCTGGAACAGATTATGACGGAATATAAAGGCAAAGTGAAATTAGTCTACCGTCATTTTCCGCTGACCAGTATCCATCAGAATGCGCAAAAAGCTGCAGAAGCGGCTGAATGCGCCGGCGCCCAGGGAAAATTTTGGGCCATGCATGATAAGTTGTTCGCCAACCAAAGCGCGCTTGCCGTTACCAATCTGAAGACCTATGCCAAGGATATCGGATTGAATACTACGAAATTCAATGATTGTCTTGATAATGGTACTACAGCAGCCAGAGTCGCGAGCGACCAGACCGAAGGGGAGAGTTACGGCGTCAACGGTACGCCCGCCACGTTTATCAACGGCACGCTGGTTTCTGGCGCCCTGCCTTATGCCAGTTTCAAAACTGCCATTGATGCCGCGTTAGCGAAATAACAGTCAATAATCCTATCTTGGCGATGTTCTGGCATACTTACCACCCCCAGGCCATTATTGCCACGGTTGGCACGTTCTCATTTCGCTGGTACGGATTATTGATTGCCACAGCGGTTCTCGTTGGACTAGTACTGACAATATATTTTTTTAAGAAGAAGCAGGTTGATACGACGCATGTCTACAACCTGTTTTTTCTTATTGTCGGTTTTGGTTTATTCGGCGGGCGGGCGGGGCACATTATTAGTGAATGGGAGTATTACCAGCTTCATGCCTCAGAACTTCTCAAAATTTGGCATGGAGGCTTGGCCATTCATGGTGTATTGTTTGGCGCATTGCTAGCCGTATGGATGTATGCTCGCTGGAAGAAAATATCTTTCTGGCTATTAATTGATTTGTTGGTCATCTCGTTACCGCTGATGCAGGCTATTGGCCGGTGGGGAAATTACTTCAACCAGGAACTGTACGGCCGACCGACCTCTTCGCCCTGGGGCATGCCGATCAGCCCGCCCTACCGGGAGCCGGGGTATGAATCGTACGCGTACTTTCATCCATTGTTTTTATATGAGTCTGTTTTGATGCTGGTTATATTCGGCCTGATGGCATGGCTTTTTCATAAGGCAAAACTTCGGTCAGGGGCGCTGGCGGCGGTTTATTTTTTACTGTTTGCCGTAGTCAGATTTGGGCTTGATTTTATCCGCCTGCATAAGCTGATGATCGGCGCGCTGAGCGAGACGCAGTGGCTAAGCATTATTATTTTTTTCTTGGCAGGAGCCGGTTTGTGGCGGATTTATCGCCATGACGCGATACAATAGACCAAGCCGCAAAAAAATATCGTCTGGATAACGATGCCAACCCAGATTTTTTTTATTTTACGGTCAAAAAAAGTGTGGATGGCGTGAAGGTGAAAAGAATTTATGCGATGCAGGGTGGCGGTAAAAAACAGGCATTTTGTTTTTAAAAATTCGCATCCCTTAAATAAATAGCTCATAAGCCAAATGAAATCCGGCAGAACGCCGCCTATCATCGCCGGGATCAGGCTAGACAGGTTCGGTAAGTTGCCATTTTGCCAGAAAAAGACTAGAAAAAGTATTGAGCAGAACGCATCCGCGCCGAGTACTAGTGCCATGCGTCGTTTTTTAGGATCAGCGGCCATCCACGGGCCGAGCGGTGCATCGCCGTGAGGGATGAGGTCCAGTAAAAAATGGGAAAGGAGTGAAATTAAAAATGCCCACCCTGGGCTAGGTATGTGTTGGCTAATGACGATACTGGCCAGGATGTGGGTAGTGGCGAACATAATTATTTTTTTTAACGGATGCGCTAATGGTCGCCAGGATAATCAATGCGATCAGCGTGATTCGATGAAATTCATATAGTTATCCTATACAAAAAAAGCTCGCTAAGCAATACAGCGAAGGAGTCCTGTGGTACCAGGGGTGGGAGTTGAACCCCGTATAATTGTTCACTTCGTTACAATTTACGGGGCAGGCCCACGATTTTTAACTGACCCGCTTGCCGAACTATACCTGGGGCCGGACTCGAACCCCGCAAACCACTCACTTTGTTCGTGGTGCGGGGCAGGCCGGCAACCCCGTACATCCTCCTCAACACTCGCAGATAAAAGCAGTTTAGTTCGCTTATGGCCTTGGCCCAACTAAGCTACATTTTTTCTATAAACACAAAAACATCTGCCCGTCAGACCATACCAGGGGTGGGAGTTGAACCCACGACCTTGGGCTTATGAGTCCCACGCTCTAACCAACTGAGCTACCCTGGCTCAAGTCAGGTGGACAGATCTTTTTTGGCTATAGGGGAATGTTGATGTGTTGGTTGCCGGGGGGGGATTCGAACCCCCGACCTCGGGATTATGAGCCCCGCGAGCTGCCACTGCTCTACCCGGCGTTAGGCAAGTGAAATGTGGTAATAGTATAGTGGAAGCAAAGAATTTATACAAGTCGACTGGTGCTGCTGGTCGTCCCGCCATGCGGCGGGATCTTCGAGAGTCTCGCTTTGTAAGTAATGCCGGGAGGGACCCCGTAACCAAACCTCACAATGTTCGGTTCGTACGGGGCAGGGGGTTTCACAGAGTTTATTGGTGCCGCTGGTCGGAGTCGAACCGACATGGGTTGCCCCACACGATTTTGAGTCGTGCGTGTCTACCAGTTCCACCACAGCGGCATGTATTATATAGTTTTCAAATACTCCTTTCCGTATCCACTTTTTAGAATTTTTTCACGTTTTCTGGCTTCAACGCGTGATTGATAGGATTCTTCTAGAATGAGCTTG
>JAZDEZ010000004.1:0-7217 GCA_043808365.1 Patescibacteria group bacterium | reverse complement strand
TATTTCAATTCAATGCTTCCCTGGTCAGCCAGGTCGGTCAGGCTGTTGATGTCGATTTTTTTCTGGGACAGGGAATACAGGCTGCCGTCGATGAAGAGGTTGCGGGTGATGGTCGCTACGTCGCCGCCGTAATAGTATCCGCTTTTTATAAGCGCTTCGCCGTTTTCATTATGCGTGATGCGGCCTTTAAGCACGAAGCCTTTGTCCAGGGTTATGTCGTAGACGTACGATCCCTGGTAAATAAACTGTCCGTATGCGCTGGACGAATCGTTTACGGCAGCTTTTTGTTCGGCGGTCAGTTCCGCTAATGTCACGGGTATAACCAGTAGGTTTTTTTCTTTGCTGAAGAGGAATGCTTTATGGTCTGTCAATGCCGGCGAATCGGTGCCGCGGTCGCCGATAATCGTCTTAAACATCTCTTTGGGATTTTTTACGTCCGACACGTCAAAGATAGCCATTTTTAACCCTTGGTACCAGGCGAAATTGCCTTCTTCTGATTCAACTGTGTCTTTGCCCAGCCCGATGATGTGCGAATCGTCGTATGGGTGGAGGTAATCGGAGTAGCCGGGGATTTTCAGTTGGCCGAGCACTTTCGGGTTGGCTGGGTCAGACAGGTCGACGGTGAAGAGCGGATCCACTTTTTTAAACGTGACGAGATAGGCGCGGTCGCCCATAAACCTGGTGGAATAAAATTTTTCTCCTGGCGCCAGGTCAGTCAGGGCGCCGACCTGTTTCAGGTCCTTGTCCAGGACATACACGTTGTTTGACGTGCCGCTGCCATTGCGGCTGACATGTCCGATAGTCGTGGCGATCCGGAAATTGGTCTTGTGCTCATCCATGGAAAATTGATTCAGGATAGTTCCTGGCACTTCCGTGGTGCCTTGGTAGGTTATTTTTTCTTTGTCCAGGTTGAATTTGTAAATTGCCGTTTTTTCCGTCGGTTGGCGGCCGATAATTTTGTCTATGAACCCCGCTTGATAAGCGTCCCAGGTCGTGTTGGCGATATACAGGTTGGCGGTTGAAGCATAAACGTTCTGCGATGAACCGAGAATTACCTGTTTCGTTATTTCCTTCGCATAATCGTCAATCGGCAAGCCGATCACTGAAACATACTGGCTGGACGAGATTGGCTCGATATATGACACGTCCGCGCAACCAATCAGTGGCTTAGCCGTCGGAACGGAGCCGGTATTGGAGAGTGGGATGTCCCGATACATCGGCACTGGCATGGGATTTTTTTCTTCCAACAGGCGATAGTCCGGATACGTATTCAGGATAAAATATACGTAGCTGCCGATCATGCGCGAGGTACTGTAGGTGCCTTCAAATTCCAATTTCCTTTTCTGGACCGGGTTTGACGGGTCAGTCAGGTCGTATATCTCGGCAAACATGAGCGAGGTTGACCCGTAATATGGGTATATGTCAGGAGCGGGCATGCCAACAGACGCGTTGCTGCCTGATGTTCCGCTGACGCTGCCGCTTGATTCTGCCTGGGGGATGATCGTATCGTCATATCGTTGGCCGAAGACCATCAGGTTTGGCCCGTCGATGAACAGTTCCTGGGGGGTACTAGAAGAATTAAACGTGATTTTCCCCACAACTTTTGCTTCGGTCACCGGGAAGGCTTTGGCGATAAAAACCGTATTGCCAGAAATGTCGTATATGTACGTACCGTCCGTTTTTACCGTATCTGCTTCGTCAACGCCGGCTACCTGGATGTTGGTTTGCGAATAATCAGCGGCATTTTCCGCGACTGGCGCCGCCAAAGGTACAGTCGTGGTTGATTTTTGTGTTGCCGATCCTAAGCCAAACGCCATATCCTCCCGTATGCCGTTTGAGGATTTATCTTGGTTGTCTTTGAGGGTTTTCGTCAGGTCACTGCATGAAGCGAATGTGGGCAACGGCGAGGTTTGGACGCGCGTATCCACCGTCGAATGGTATATCGGATTAGTCGGATCAATAAAAGCCGTAATGCCAAAAGCCAGAACGACGATGACTAGCGCCGCGCTACCAAACCAAAAAATAACTTTGCGGTAGGTGAAGTCCATAAAATTTGTCCTTGGCGGGCGATTGACTTGCGCCCGTAATTCATTAATTAAATCAATTTTTAATTTATTTGAAAATTGAGCTGACGGTTGAGCGCCGGACGAGGAGGCGCGCAGACGTTTTATCACTTCGTTTTCTTTTGGATCAAACTCGTTCATAGTATGTTGAATAATTGGGCGGCTTTTTTCAGAGCGCGGTGCTGGAGCACTTTGACGTTAGCTTCAGTTTCATGCAGGGCGGCGGCAGTTTCGGCGATGGTCAGATTATTGAGGAATCGGCAGGCTAGCACCTGCCGGTAATTTGCTGGAAGCGAAGATAGGATTTTTTTAACGTGGGATTCGTTGGCCGAAGCTAATAATTCTATTTCCTGGTCAGTGCCCGTTAATGGCGGCATGGCGCGAGCGTTCTGATGGTAATCTTCAAGCGGGATGAGCGGATGCCGGTAGTGCTGGCGCCAATAGTCAGCGACCGTCCGTTTGGCAATGGCATAGAGCCAGTTCTTGAATGACGATTGGCCGCGGAAGGATCCTATCCGCCTGGCCATTTTCATGAAGACATCGCTGGTCAGGTCTTCGGCAGTTTCCCGGTGTCCGCATTGCGCGTAGCAATAGCGGTACAGCGGGGAGAGATAGCGCTCGTACAGCTGGCACAGCGCGTTGGCATCGCCTTTTTGCGCCTCAGACACTAAATGCAAGTCGTTGTGGGTAAGTTCGTCCATTACGTATAGTCGCTAGGGGGTTACACTATTAGTATAGCTTATAAACATGGAACTATGAATTTTGAACTGTAAACCATAAATCCGCCCTTGTCATCCTGAGGGCGACCGACCGAATGATTCTGGAGTCACCGGCACAGAGATTGCCTGCCTCGCTGGCAAAGCGGGCTTCGTCGTCCTCTTCGACTCCGCTCAGGGTCCTCCTCGCAATGATAAGCGTTGGGATTGCCCATGCAGGTTGACAGTTTTACGTTATGATGCTAATTTAAAGTAATTTGTATTGAGAGTTATTAAACAATGGATTCTATCCATGCTTGTGTCATTCGGGAGGGAGTAAAAGTAACAACAACGTCAAACTGAGGAGGTAGTGAGATGAAGTGCTTTATAGTAAAGGCCCAACACAAGAGTGCCAGCGATCATTGGACATTTGCTGTATTAGCTGAAAGCGAGGAAAGAGCGCGGCAATATGTCAATGACGATCTCAATGGGCACTTGAATCCGGCAGGCGGAGGGTTTGGTTCCTCTGATTTAAACATAGTTTCCATCACTGAGGTGGCTGGACCCGGTATTCTTTTGTCAAGAGTGCAAGTTTAATACCTTACAGCTTCTATGAGGTGGTTGGCCGACAATGTGCCAAGGTGAGGCGCGAGTGTTACACACTTTGCGCCTTTTTTTCTTTTCAATGTGTAAAAAAATGGTATACTGTAGCCATGAATTTCAAGGAGCAATTACGCAGAAAAATTATTAAGACAGTCAATGCGCTTTGGCCGCAGATACGCGGGATTGATTTTTCGTTTGGCGTAGATTACCCGCCTGACCAGAGATTCGGCGATTATACGACGAATGTGGCGATGAAATTGGCCGGTATTGTGCGCCAAAGCCCGATGGAAATAGCGGAAAGCATAGTCACTTCCTTGGGGAAAACGGCGGGAGTACGCGAATCCCGCGTCGTCGCGCCAGGATTCATAAATTTCTTTTTTAATGAGGCCTGGCTGGCGAGGCAGGTGGCGGAGATAGTCCGGCAAAAGGAAAAATTCGGCCAGTCGGACATCGGCGCTAAGAAACGCGTCATTGTCGAATTTGTTTCCGCAAATCCGACCGGCCCGCTGACGCTGGGCAATGGCCGCGCGGCGTTTGGCGGCGACGCGCTCGTAAATATTTTAACTTTGGCCGGCTACCGCCCGCACCGAGAATATTACATTAATGATATCGGCCATCAGGTGAACATCTTGGCGGAGTCGGTCCTCAGGCGGTATTGGCAGCACCAGGGGATCAAAATGGAATTTCCGGAATATTGCTACCAAGGCGCGTACGTCGACGATCTGGCTAAAACGCTTTATCTGCCGAATTATAAGTTAGCTAACATACAAAAACTTGAGGCAGTGAGGGACAAGATAAAGGGCCGGATCCTAGAGAAAATGATCAGCGGCATCAAAAAAGTGCTGGTAAAAAAAGTGGGCGTCCGGTATGACAAATGGTTCTACGAAAAATCGTTATATTCCACCGGCTTGGTGGATAAAATGCTGGCATTATTGAAAGAAAAAAAATTGCTGTATAAATCCGAAGGGGCGATTTGGCTCAAGACGACGGACTTCGGCGATGATAAAGACCGGGTCCTGATCAAGGCGGACGGCGATCCCGTATATTTCCTTTCTGATATCGCTCTGCGCTACCATCGTTTTTTCAAACGGAAATTCGACAGAGAAATATTCATGCTGGGCGCTGACCATCACGGGTACCAGGGCCGGATGCAAGCCGCCATGTCCATCCTCGGCCAAGCCGGCAAATTGGATATTATTTTCATTCAATTAGTTCGCCTCATCAAGCATGGCCAGGAAGTGCGGATGTCCAAGCGGTCCGGGACATTCGTGACGCTGGAAGAATTAGTCGACGAAGTGGGCGTGGATGCGGCCAGGTATTTTTTCCTGATGTACGACTTCAGCTCGCACATGGACTTCAACCTGGATCTGGCGAAAAAAAAGTCAAAAGATAACCCTGTGTATTACGTCCAATACGCGCATGCCAGGATCTGTAGTATAATGAGGAAGCTCAAACAATACGCAGTATTATTAAAAGCGAAAAAAGCCCATATTCCCAAAGCCATTGATGGATTGGAACCGCCGGAAGCCCGGCTGATCAAACAGCTGATAAAATGGCCGGAGTTGGTGGAAGACATCGCGCGTTCATACCAGGTGCATAAATTGACATCGTATGCCACGTCAGTCGCCACTGAGTTCCATAATTTTTACACCCAATGCCGGGTTATTAATGGAAAACAGGTGAATGATCAGCGGGTTATGCTGGTTCGGGCCACCCAACAGGTTCTCCAGAATGTATTAGCGACTATGGGAGTTTCTGCGCCGGAGCGCATGTAGGCATAGGTCAGCGGTTGCGGTAGCGCGGCCCGCCCCGTAAAAAAGCTTCGCTTTTGTACGGGGCCCGTATCGTACCACGTTGGCGTCATACGGCAGAATCGCCAACGCAAACGATACCGATACTGGCGGCCATACCGCCAACATAAATTACAACAATTATGAAAATAGGCATTGACTGTCGGACAATATTGAATCCAAAAGGCGGAGAAGGCGCCGGCGTGGGGCATTATACCTATTATTTGGTACAGAGCCTGCTGGAGCATGACCGGAAGAATTCATACACCCTGTTTTTTGACCGGCGGCTGCCGGACATTTCTTCTTTCACGCGTCCGAACGTTGCAGTGAAATATTTCCCGTTTTCCCAATACAACCGGTTCTTGCCGTTTGCCTACTCGCACATGCTGATTACCGCCTACCTGATGAAAGAAAGGCTGGACGTGTTCCATTCGCCGATAACGTCGGTGCCGCTAACCTACCCGAAAAAAACCGTCGTGACCGTGCATGACCTGGCAATTTACAAAAATCCGGCCTGGTTCCCGTCGCAAATATTTTCCACGAAACTGCTGGTTCCGCGCAGCCTGAAATCCGCCGACCGCGTCATTGCCGTATCGGAAAGCACTAAACATGATTTGCAGGACATGTTCAACATCCCTAGCCGGAAAATGAAGGTGATTTACGAAGGCGTGGACGTGAAAAAAATTCCGTTGAAAAGCAAAAAATTCGACAGCGTGGATTCTTTCAAGCTCAGCAAGAAGTATATTTTTTTTGTCGGCACCCTGGAGCCGAGAAAGAACCTGGTGACCCTCCTCCGCGCGTATAAAAAACTCCTGCAATGGGGCGGTGTTTTTCCCGGCTATCAACTGGCGCTGGCCGGCGCCAAAGGGTACAAGAGCGAGGAGGTATTTGCAGCCATAAAAGCCTTAGGCTTGGGCAGGAATATTAAGTACCTCGGCTACGTAACGCATAACCAAAAAATCGACCTTATCAAGCGGGCGGCGTGCTTTGTTTTTCCCTCCAGTTATGAAGGTTTTGGCCTCCCCGTCTTGGAAGCCATGGCGTTAGGCACGCCGGTAGCAACCAGTAATATTTCTTCATTGCCTGAAGTGGCGGGTAAGGCCGCTCTGCTGTTTGATCCGGAAAAGGAACAAACCATCGCTAACGCACTGCGTAAGATTTTGAGTGATAACAAATTACGCACTAGATTATCCCAAGCCGGCATGGCGCGAGCCGGCCAGTTTTCCTGGGAACGCTGCGCCCGCGAGACGGTCAAGGTATATGAAAGCCTTCGTTCCAAATAACGATGTGGTATTACGAAAAAGACGGAGGAACGGTACTACAGGTCAAAGTGATCACCGGCGCGCGGCAGCCGAGCCTGTCCGCACGTGTCTCGCAGAGACAGGCGGGCGCGGTCGGTATAGTGGGGGATTTTATAAAAATAAAAATCACCGCCCGACCGGAAAAAGGCAAGGCTAATAAGGTCTTGGTGAATTTTTTAGCAAAAAGGTTTGACGTACCTCCGACTGCTGTTCGTATTGTCCGTGGCCATACTCAATCACTGAAGCTGGTGTTTATTCCAGTGGTTACTGATGTAATCAAGCGATTATTTCTGAAATAAAAAAGCCGCACGGCAATATTTGATACTAACCTGGCATATCGTCAATTAAACGGGATGGGGATGGTTCCTGTGACGTCAGTCACGACCACTAAATAATCAATTAGACAAACCATATGGAATCGTTCCATGCAAGATATATTCCGCAAGGCACGGGTAGGCCTGAATTTAATAAAACCCTATGTGGTTCTATTAAAAAGATAATGGTGTGAGACTGCTGGTGTAAATCATCCCCGGCGCGCGGCAGCCGGGCCTGTCCGTTCGTGTCTCGCAGAGACAGGCGGGGCGCATGGATTAACGCGTCTTTTCAGTGGCAGTCTAGGAATCGCTGTACATGATGAGATACATCGTGTGCAGTTTAGGGTATAGGAAAAGGGAGTACACTAAAGCAAAAGCTTTAATTGGTACGCCCCTATGACCATGGTCCTCAAACCGCTTTTCCATACCCATGCCCTGCTTCCTCGGTACA
>JAZDEZ010000003.1:0-68633 GCA_043808365.1 Patescibacteria group bacterium | reverse complement strand
CAACTCGCCTGCCCGGCGTTGCGATTCACGAAGGCCCAACGCCTTTGCAACCTGTATAGTCTTTGAACTTTAAACGTTGAACTTTGAACGATTAGGTAGGTGGTGCCGGGAGAGGGAGTCGAACCCTCACGATGTCGCCATCGCGGGATTTTGAGTCCCGTGCGTCTGCCAGTTCCGCCATCTCGGCATTATCTTATAAAATAGCACAATATTGATTTATTTTAAATTTTTCAAATATTCTTTTCCAGCGCCACTTTTTAAATATATTTCTCTTTCTCGTGCCTCCTTTCTATTTTTGTATTTTTCCAACAAAATAATTTTAAAAGGAATATATGGTTTTGTAGTTCTATTATATCCTTTATTATGCTGTGAAATTCGTCTTATCGGATTGTCAGATATGCCCGTATAAATATAATTGAATTTTAAACTTTTTATAGCATATGTATAATACATAACATGATTTTGAGCCTGCCTGCCGGCAGGCAGGTCGTGCGTGTCTACCAATTCCCTGCCTACCGGACAGGCAGGCGCCACAGCGGCATGTGTTGAGTTTATTAAAAAAACCTGTTTATGTCAACGATTTTTTGGTATAATGAGTTATATCTATGCCACGCGTTATTGCCATCGTCAATCAGAAGGGCGGGGTTGGGAAAACGACCACGGCCGTTAATGTTGCGGCATATCTGGCTCATCTCGGTAAATTTGTCCTGCTGATTGATTTGGACCCTCAGGGTAACGCGTCGTCGGGCATTGGCATAGATTACCGGTCGATTGACCGCGGCGTTTACCATCCATTAATCAGTGACGTCTCAATTCGTGACGTGGTGCACCCGACTGACGTAGACGGGCTACGGGTAGTACCGGCAACTATAGATTTGGCCGGTGCCCGTGTTGAGCTGGTGGAGGTGGAAACCAGGGAATTCCGCCTGCATAATGCCATATTGGAAATACGGAATGATTATGACTATATTATCATTGATTGCCCGCCAAGCCTGTGTTTATTGACGGTGAATGGGTTGGTTGCCGCTGATGAAGCCCTGATCCCGGTCCAGACCGAGTATTATGCGTTGGAAGGCCTGAGCCAGCTCCTCGAGACCATCGATTTGGTGCGCCAAAACCTCAAGCCTGATCTGCAGATTCTCGGCGCGGTCATGACCATGTATGACGAACGGAGCCGCCTGTCAAAAGACGTGTTTAACCAGCTCTACCAATTTTTCCCGAACAAGATATTCCGGACGGTCATTCCGCGCAATATTCAGCTGGCGGAGGCGCCGAGTTACGGGAAAAGCATCCTGCATTACGACCGCCGTTCATCAGGCGGGAAGGCGTATGAGCGCCTGGCGCGTGAAATCATTGAACAAGAAATACGTTAAATAAAAAATACATATGAATAGCACTGGTTTAGGGAGAGGTTTAAATTCGTTGATACCGCCGCGGAACGGCGATCGCAAAGCCACGACAGAATCAGCCATCAGTCCCGGCACGCATGATTTGCCGATTCATGAGATTCAGCCGAATCCGCACCAGCCGCGGAAAAATTTTGACCGGAGCGCGCTTGAAGATCTGATGAATTCGATAAAAATTCATGGCATTATCCAGCCATTGGTAGTGATCAGGGCGCGTGGCGGGTACCAATTGATAGCCGGCGAGCGTCGGTTGCGCGCCTCGAAGCTGCTCGGCCTGAAAAAAGTACCTGCCGTCATCCGGTCGGCAACTGAGCAAGAGAAATTGGAGTTAGCCATCGTTGAAAATGTACAGCGGCAGAGCCTGAACCCGATAGAGCGGGCTCACGGTTTTCAGCGGTTGATAGATGAATTCAACCTGACGCAGGATGAAGTAGGCAAGAAAGTCGGGCAGAACCGCGTCACCGTCACGAATTCCTTGCGGCTCCTGACCTTGCCCGGTGACATGCAGCAAGCATTGGCTGAGGGGAAGCTGACCGAAGGCCACGCCAAAGCTTTATTGGGCGTAGAAACAGCCGCAGCCCGAGAGTGTTTATTCCAGGAAATTTTGAAGAGCGGACTGTCAGTCAGGGTGGCGGAATCGCAGGCCAGGCGCGTTTCAGTGCGCCAGCATTCGCGCCGTTCAAAAGATCCGAATATTCTTGAGAAAGAGGACGCGCTTCAGGCCGCATTAGGCACTAAGGTTGAAATCAGGCGCAAGGGAAAGCGCGGCACCATTACGGTCCATTATTATTCTGCTGAGGAGTTTCAGGCAATAGTCAGGAAAATTACTGAATAAATTTTCATGTTGGCAATCATCCGTCGATTTATGGGATTTCATGCTCAGGAGGAGCCGCGGGCAATGCGCTGGATAGTTCGATTTCTTATTTGTTTGGCTCCAATATTTTTCCTGCCGGTTGGTAGTTTTCCTCAGGAACTCAATAAGACGATTGTTTTTGTTTTGGCGGTATTTGTTGCGGCGGTACTGACTATGGCCGGCTGGATCAGCCGGCGCGAGATCAGGTTTTTCTCTCATAAAGCCCTATGGTTAGCCGTGGGAATGTCCGTGTGCGTGCTGGCCAGCGTGATTTTTTCATCTGATCATTACGCGAGCCTGTCCGGAACGGGAGGGGCCTTTAGCGGGAATGCCGCAAGTCTAATCGCGTTTCTGCTTTTCTTTTTTACGCTTATTGGTACTACCAGGCACCGAGACGATTGGCAGTGGATCGTCAAAGCGCTGGCAGTATCCGTAACTTTCGTTTCTGGATTGGGCATTTTGCAAAGTTATGGACTATACGCACTGCCATGGGGCATCACTCATGATATTCGTTTTAATCTGGCCGCTGCCTCGTCAATCACTGCAGCCATCGTCGCCTCGTTATTTTGTTTAGTCGCAATATCTTTATTATGGCAAAATAGCAGCCGATATTGGAAAATATTTTTTGGCGGTTCGGCTTTTGTGCATTTAGCCCTGGTGATACTATCCGGCAAACCGTTGGCTGTATATATTTTGCTGGTTGGTTTATTCGTTTTTTCCATAGCAATATCATGGCACGCTAAATCATTCAGCAAGTGGGAAATTGCCATTCCATTGGTTGCCATTGTCCTTTTGGCATTGGCGCTCGTGGTCAATATCCCTCAGTTAACGCACGTCAAAATGAGTACGACGCTTGTCCTGGACCAGCGTTCTTCCGCGGCCATTGCCTGGCGCAGCCTGAGCCATTCGCCGGTCTGGGGCACTGGGCCGCAGACATTCGCGGATGATTTCCAGCGGTATCGGCCGGCTAGTTTCAATAATACGCCGCTCGCCAGCATCCGTTTCAATAAGTCCGGCAGTGAATGGTGGGGCCAGTTGGCTCAACTGGGAGCCGGATTTGTCGTTATCCAATTGGCATTAGCCGTCTGGTTTTTGGCACGAGTCGCAAAAAAGTTTTATGCTGATTGGCAAAGCGGAAATAATCAATGGGTTTGGTCCATAACCGTTCTGATGGTTTGGCTGGCACTGGTAATGGTTTACTTTTTGACCCCGTTTAATTTTATTCTTTGCTTTTTGTGGTGGCTATGGCTGGGGCTGCACTGCCGCATGGTTCAGCCGGAAGAGTTTAAAGAAAAAAAAGTCGCGATAAAGACTTATGGTTTTGCCTGGTTTGCCGTTTTGGCCAGTGTGGCCATCGTCAGCGTTGTTGCGTTAACTTCCGGATATTTCAGCGTCCGATATTGGTTGGCTGACTATTATTATTATCGGGCCGGTGAATTGATTCAACGGCAAA
The DNA here is from genome assembly GCA_043808365.1 of Patescibacteria group bacterium. Classification (GTDB taxonomy): domain Bacteria; phylum Patescibacteriota; class Patescibacteriia; order UBA10025; family JAHIVO01; genus JBAYGJ01. The sequence goes on along the minus strand of JAZDEZ010000003.1, from coordinate 64,921 downwards.
GCGCAGTCGGTGAAATTGAAAAATTGCTTGTACGGGCAACGGCATATAATCCCCACGAGCCCGGGTATTGGGTGGCGTTGGCGCAAGGCTACGCGACTGCGGCTCAGCTGGAAGCGGCAAAGACTGACGCGCGTCAGGATGCTATTAAAGAAGAAGTGCAAAAAGCCGTTGATGCCCTCAAGCAAGCTCGGCCAGCGGGTCAGAATAACGCCATAGTATATGAACAGACCGCGGCGCTATACGACAACCTGCGAAACCTCATTGGCAATGCTGACCAATTAGCCATGAATGCTTACGCCCGGCTAACTGAATTGGAGCCGACAAATCCTCTGGCGTTCTTGAACCTTGGCCGCTCCATGCTCGTGCAGGCTCAGGCAGACGCCCAATCGACAAATGAAGAGATAAAAAAATTGTCGCCGCCCCTATTGGACGGGGCAATAAAAAATTTTAATACGGCAAAATCGTTACAAAAGGATTTTTACCTGGCTGACGTGAATATCGCCTATGCTTTGCAAGCGCAAGGGGACATTAGCGGCGCTAAAAAATCATTGGAAGAGGCGCGGCGCATCAAACCAGACGACCAGACTATCCTCCAGCTACTTGTTGAGATTAATCAGCAGATTTCGGCCAGCGAAAATGGGTCTGCTGATAATAAAAAATAATAAAACGAGACTGTGTATCGTCTCGATTTGTTTGCTTGCGCTATTTGATGTTGAGCTTTTTTTTCAGATTCAGAAACATGTCTTTAGTCATCTCTTCCAGGTCAAAGGCCGGTTGCCAGCCCCAATCTTGCTGAGCCCGCGAATCGTCAATGCTGGTTGGCCAGGAGTCGGCAATGGCTTGGTGGAAATCAGGCTGGTACGTAATCTGGAAATCAGCGATTTCTTGTTTGATCAGGCTTGCTAATTCAGCCGGAGTAAAACTGAAAGCTGTGATATTATAGCTGGTGCGGACCGTCAATGTGTCCGGATTAGCTTCCATGAGATCGATCGTCGCCTTGACCGCGTCATCCATGTACATCATGGGCAGGGCGGTGTCTGACGCGAGGAAGCAGATGAACGGCTGGTGTTGCAAAGCGGCATAAAACATGGAGATTGAGTATTCCGTCGTACCGTCTGACGGCGGAGCGGCGTGACTGATCAGGCCGGGATACCGCAGGCTGCGCACATCGAGTTTGTACCGGTGGCGGTAATAGTTGCACAGCAATTCACCGGCTACCTTGGCCGCGCCATAGATGGTGGACGGCTCAAGGATGGTCGACTGGGGAGCGTTGTCCCTGGGTGTATTCGGGCCGAATGCGGCGATTGAACTGGGCCAGAAAATTTTTGAAATGTTCATGTCCCGGGCAACATCGAGGACATTTTTTAGCCCGTCAAAGTTCACGCGCCATGATCGGTCAGGTTCTTTTTCACTGGCCGCTGACAGCATGCCGGCGAGGTGACAGATGATGGAAATGCCGTGTTTTTGTATCGCGTTTCTCAATGAAGCCTTGTCTGTCGTATCTAAATACTCTATTCGGGCCTGGTAACTCAGGGCAGTGTTTTTTAAGATTCCGGCAATGACATCATCAGAGCCGAATTTTTTTTGCAAGGCAGGCACTAATGCCGAGCCAACCTGTCCGGCTGCGCCGGTGACGAGAATTTTATTCATCGGTTTTCTGGGTATCGGTGATTTTTTCAAATTTACATTCCTTATTGGAGCAACGTGCCTTGCCGCCGGCAGCGTAGACGAGGAGCGAGCCGCAGGTCGGGCATTTCTCGCCGGTTGGTTTTGACCAGAGGGCGAATTTGCATTCCGGATAGCGGTTGCACGAATAGAATGTACGCCCCTGCTTTGAGCGCTTGACTACGATATCGCCCTGGTTGCATTGCGGGCAGGTGACGCCGGTTTTCTGCTGGATGTTTTTTATGTTTTTGCATTTCGGATAGGCCGAACAGGCGAAGAACGGCCCGAACCGCCCGTGCTTCAATACAAAGGGCGATCCGCACTTGTCGCATTTTTCGTCCGTCTGGTGCTCCGGCGGATGCTCCATGACGGCGCCATTCTGGTCGAGCGGTTTGGTGTTCCGGCATTCCGGATATCCGGTGCAGGCGAGGAATTTGCCGAACCGGCTCATCTTGATGACCATGGGCTGGCCGCACTTGTCGCAGACGACATCTGACGTGATTTCAGATTTTGCCACCTCCTCGTGCTTTTTCATAAGATTTTTTTTAAAAGGGTCGTAAAATTCCCGGATCACCGGCACCCATTGCTTGGCTCCGCCAGCGATTGAATCAAGATCGTTTTCCATATGGGCGGTGAATTTATAGTCCATAATAACCGGAAAATGCTCGGTCAGTACGTCGCAGACATGGCCGCCGATTTCCGTGGGTTTCAGGCGGCCCTGTTCCTTGTTCACGTAATTCCTTTCGATAAGCGTAGCGATGGTCGGCGCGTAGGTGGATGGCCGGCCAATGTCGCGTTCTTCCAGCGCGTGGACCAGCCCAGCCTCTGAATATTGCGCCGGCGGTTCGGTAAAATGCTGGAGCGGTTCGATGGTTTTCGCGTCGAGCGGTTCGCCGGCTTCGACGGCCGGCACCGCGTTTTCTTTGACCAGGTTATAGACCTTCATGAAGCCGTCGAATTTGATGGTCGAGCCGGTCGCGCGGAACGTGTAGGTGTTTGAACCGTCATTAATGTCGATAACTACGTTATTCATGATGGCCTCGGGCATTTGGCCGGCCACGGCGCGCTGCCAAACCAATTCATACAGTTTAAATTGTCTTGGGTCAAGAAATGTCCGCACTGCCTCGGGCGAATTCACGACTTCGGTCGGCCGGATGGCTTCATGCGCTTCCTGGGCCAGTTTTGATTTGGCTTTGAATTGGCGCGGTTCTGTTAAAGAGTACGGCGCGCCAAAAGATTTTATGAGGAATTCTTTTGATTCATTCAAGAATTTATCTGACAGGTTGAGTGAATCTGTGCGCATGTACGTGATCAAGCCTTCACGGCGGTTGTTGCCCAGGTCCACGCCTTCGTATAATTGCTGGGCCAGCATCATCGTTTGCCTGGCCGAGAAGCCGAAGCGCCGGTTGGCTTCCTGCTGCAATGTCGAAGTGGTGAACGGCGACGGGGGATTTTTTTTTGACACCTTGGCCTGCACGTCGGCCACGGAATATTTCGCGTCTGCCAGTTTTTTTAGCAGGGCGTTTGCTTCCTTATCGTTTTTTATGGCGAATTTTTCCAGGGATTTGCCAGAATCTTTGTATAATTTGGCCTTGATGTCCACGGCTTCGCCTTTTTGCTTGTGGAACACGGCTTCAATTGTCCAGTATTCTTCCGGCTTGAACGCGTCAATTTCCCGCTGGCGTTCAACGATTAACTTGAGCGCTACGGATTGCACGCGGCCGGCTGATAGGCCTTTGGCCACCTTTTTCCAGAGGAAAGGCGACAGTTCGTAGCCAACGAGCCGATCTAAAACTCGTCGTGCTTGTTGGGCATCCACCAGGTGCATGTCCAATTGGCGCGGATTTTTCAGTGCTTCATTGATCGCTTTTTCCGTTATTTCATGGAATACGATCCTTTTCGCCTTGGCGTCTATCGCCGCCGGATCAACGGGCTTTTTCACGTTTTTCTTGTCAGTCTTGAATGATTCTAGGAGATGCCAGGAGATGGCTTCGCCTTCGCGGTCTTCGTCAGTCGCGAAATAGATGGTTGTGGACGAGAGGGCCAGCTTCCGCAATTTAGTCAGCGTCTTCTGTTTGTCGCGCGGAATGACGTATTGCGGCTGGAAATCATGCTCGGTATCCACGCCCATTTTTGAGCGCGGCAGGTCGCGGATATGCCCGAAAGACGCCTCCACGTGAAACTTGCTCCCGAGGAAGCGGGAGATAGTTTTTGCTTTAGTGGGTGACTCAACTATTATGAGTTCTTTTTTTGCCATAGGGATCGCTAATATTCGCAAATTTACGCGAATTTTCGCTAATGTTTATCGCGAATATTCAGAGGCTATTATTTATTATGCGTTTATATTCTAACCTATCCTCTCTGAAAATTAATGACATCAATTTATAACTGAGTTCAGGATATATCAGTTGAGCCATATCATTCGCGTTTTTCGCGATCATTAGAGATCATTGGCGATAATTAGCGTGAGCGAACGTAATACATTCCGCCAAGGTGACGGACGATTCCTTTCATTTCCATCATGGTCAGCGTGGAATTGATGATACTGGTGTTCAGTTTACTCTTCTGGATAATTTCGTCAATGTGCACCGGCTCATGCCCGATGCACCCCAGTAATTTTTCTTCATCGGGCGAAGCGGGGATGATGGCGGAATTTTCCCTGAACTGCTCGGCTAATTCCAAGTCTAAAGCCGCCAATATGTCTTCTGTGGAGGTAACGGCCTTGGCGCCCATTTTTATCAGGTTATTAGGCCCAGCGGACGTTTTTGACATGATATTGCCCGGTACGGCCAATACTTCACGGTTCTGGTCAATCGCGCACCGGGCTGTAATGAGCGATCCGGAGTCTTCGCTGCCTTCAATAACCAGTACACCGCGGGACAGGCCGGAAATGATCCGGTTGCGGGCCGGGAAGTGCTGGCGTAATGGCCGGGTGCCAGGCGGGTATTCGGATACGATCGCCCCGCCATGCGCGGTTATTTCATCAGCCAAATGCCGGTTAGAAACCGGATATATTTCATCCAACCCGCATCCCAGGACGGCAATGGTCTGGCCGCCCGCATCAACCGCTGCCTGGTGGGATAGGGCATCGATGCCTAACGCCAGTCCTGATACGATAATCACCCCGGTCCGGGCCAAAGCGCCTACCAGGGTGGGAGTGATGGTCCGGCCATAGGGCGATGTCTTGCGCGTACCAACCACTGCCAAGGCCAAGTCTAAATGAGCGGGCAATGTGCCTTTTACGTAGAGTACGCTGGGCGGAGAGTGGATTTCCTTGAGCCGGCGCGGATACGCGGCATCAATAACAGTAATTATGGAAATATTCAGCTTCTGAATTTTTTCAAATAATTGCGCGGGGTCAAGTTCATCCCGGCGAGCGGAAAAAGTAATGATATCCTTGTCGCTTAATCCGGATTGTTTAAGATCGTACCGGCCTGAGTGCCAGGCCGCTTCCATGCTGGGGAAATAAGCATTGAGCAGCTTGAATTTCTGCGGGCCGATTGATTCAACATGAGACCAGGCGATCCAGTATGGTAGATCAGATTGCGTGTGTTCAGATAAAGTTTTATTATTCGACATTGTGAAACATAATTTTAATTAATATCCAATTCCCGAATATCCAATACCCAATGAATGATCAAATGTCCAATGACTAATGTGAATTACTAATAGTTGAATTAACGATTGCGTTGAAAATTAATGTCAATTCGGTAGCTTCTTGCAATAAAACCTTCAAATCTTGATGATGCGCCGGTACTGCCTCCATAAGCATATTCAACCAATGTTTGGTTTCCTTGGATTCCTTGCGGCAAATACTGATTTTATGCTTAAAATCCTTTCTTGATTCGGCATTATCCGCCTCGCAGTAATTTGCTCCAATACTTGTGGCTGACCGAACCAATTGGGTTATCAACGGCCTTGTAACGGAAGATTCATAAACTTTTTTGGTAAGTGCTATAACTGATCGGCCGAACTTCATTGTCCTTTCTTCAAGATCAAATTTTTTATTTTCTATTCGGAAATTTGACATTGGGATTTCATTGGAAATTGTTGATTGGATATTGGTTATTAATGCCATAGATTATTAGCGGTTGATTATTGCTCTAAAAAAGTGTTTATAAAAACAAGACCTTTCGTTTATGGGAAGGTCTTGTGTGTGTATTGTATGATACGGCACTTTTTTTGGCAAGGGGATTGACTTTTTTCATGATTCTGCTATTATATCCGGTTAATGGATAAATCGAAAAATCGCCCTTTATCAAAGGAGTTTACAGTGGGTTTTCAAACAGTTTCTCGGGATGTATTGCAGGTATTGCAATCAATTGACCCGTCCGGACCATATTCTCCGGAACTCTACGGCGCTATCGCCCGGCTCGTTCCATCGGTGGCCATTGAGGCTGTCGTCCTTCGTGAACGCGACGTAAGGATTGAGGTGTTTCTCACCCGTCGTTCTCCTCAGGATGCGGCCTATCCGGACATGCTGCATTCACCGGGGAGTATTCTTCGTGCGGGTGAAAAACCGGTCGATGTCATGCGCCGAATCGGGGAACAAGATTTTCATGTTCCTGTCAGTGACTTTGTCTACGTTGATGAAGTTTTCTGCCACGAAAAGCGGGGATGGTTTAATTCTCGCATCTATCTGGCTAAGTTGAAAGACGAGCCAGTCGGCGGTGAGTGGGTTTCGGTCGATGCATTGCCCGCCGACGTGGTTGATCATCATATTCAATGGATCATCCCTATGGCAGTGGCGTACTTCAAAACACGTTGACGACCACTGACCGAACGTTCATTGTTAATGCCCTTCGCTATTTCGCGGTGAAGGGCATTTTTAATTCATTCACGACCGGCAGTTGTGCGGTATAACGTTCTATTTCGGCGTGGTAGCTTCTTCCTATCTAATGGTTATTATTTGTTTTGTAAAGTGACTTGACATGGGTTGTCTGTTTTGTTAGATTTATTTAAAAGGTACCTTTCCTTCCAATCCGCAAAGGAGGATATATGAAAAAAATACTGATTGTTGATGATGTTCGTGGCGCCCGAGAGGTGCTCATTTACTCGCTTAATGAATTGGGTCTTACTGAAATCGTGGCGGCCGGATCTGGCCAGGAGGCTCTCGAAAAATTTATCGTCGGTGAATTCGCTCTCGTGATCAGTGATGTTGAAATGCCGGGCATGGACGGTTTTACTCTCGCTCGTTCCATTTTAGAACAAGACCCTGAACAGCCGATATTCCTAATGAGCAGTGAACTCAAATATGCCGATACGGCTCAAAAAAATTCCATCCACTTTTTAGCTAAGGGATACGGGCCGATGGACTTACAACGAGCCATAGAAGACTGTTTGCATTCATGACACATTTTTCAGCTGGATAACCGGCTGAAATCATCTCAAAAGACGGCCGGACTTCCTACCCGCCGAATATCCGCTGACGAATGCCGGCGGATTTTTTTGTAGAGTAGTTTTTAGCGCTGGAAGTTCCCGATGGTTTTACCGTTTGGACTTGACAAAATAGGCAGTTTTGGTAGACTATTAAGTTAGAAAATGAGAACATAGACCTTTATAAATAGATCGGAGTCAAGCATGATACGATATCGAGTAATGCAGATCTTGTACGTGCTATTTGTTGTGATATATGTAATTATTGGCTTGTGTATTTCATTGGTTGCCACCCTGATTATGGCCTGGTGGTTTCCATTGTTATGGCGTTATGCCCGCACGCCTATAAGGAGGTAAAAATGGGAAGATGGATGCGTTGTTCAGGTTGCGGTGCGTATTTATGTACTAATGACACTGAGTGTCAGGAATGCGGCAGTCGAAATGAATCAGAAATCAGCCGGCAGGAAAAGGCACGGCAGGTGCTTGCGCGAACTAAGCATCGGCAAAAAATTGATGATCGCTTTCAATCGCGATCAAAAAAGCTTGACGGGTAGTCAGCATCAGACACGGGGCGTCGGAAACACATTCCACGCCCTATTTTTTTGCGTTGGTATTTTGGTGCTGGAAATTCTTGATGGCTTTTTTCAGCTCATCAAGCCATTTAGCGCCGAGTTTGGCCAGGTCGATCTTGATCGAGTCGTCAGTAAACTGCCAATCGGTATTTTTTTGCAGCAGCCTGGCCAGAGGCTCCGGCTTTAATGGGTAGAGGAATTTTATGATCAATTTCTGGATTTTATGCCCCGCCTGGTCGGTGGACCAGGTCGTGTCAATGTGCGAGATGTCGGTTTTTTGGGCGAGGATGCGGACTTCGAGTATTTCGAATAAATTCAGCAGTTGTGGCGGGAAATGCTGCTGCTCTTCGCGGGATCTCGATCGGATCATCTTATCGCGCATCTCGAGGAGCTCATTCATGTTCATGATGCCGGCCAGCTGTTGGTACAGGATCAGGCGCTCCTCTTCCGGGAGGAATGACTGCGGGATATACGCTTCCATCGGCAGGTCAATCAATATATCCCGCACAGGTTCCTGAATTTTTCCGAATTTTAGCTCCTCAATTGCCTGGGCCAATAACCGCGTATATAACGAGAGGCCGATTGCGGATACTTTCCCATGCTGTTCCTTGCCGAGGATATTGCCGGCACCGCGGATTTCCAGGTCCCGGAGGGCCAGCTGGAATCCGCTGCCGAGCTTTTTTGCTTCCATCAGGGCTTGGAGCCTTTTTTTGGCATTGCTTATTAATTTTTTCCGATGGTAGAGAAAATACGCGTGGGCCTGCCGGCTGCCGCGTCCGATCCGGCCGCGCAGCTGGTAGAGTTGAGCCAGCCCGAAGTTTGTCGCATTATCGACGATGAGAGTGTTGACGTTCGGCAGGTCTAAGCCGTTCTCGATGATGGTTGAGCAGACCAGTATATTTGTCTGGCCGGTGTCAAAATCTGCCATGGCTTTTGCCAGGTCTTTTTCCGGCAGGCGTCCGTGGGCAATGCCGATGCGGCTGTTCGGCACCATCTGGGATATCCCCTTTGCCGCAAATGCGATTGTCTCCACTTTATTATGGAGATAGTAGACCTGGCCGCCGCGTTTGAGCTCTTCAGTCACGGATTTTTGGACCAGCTCCTGCGAGTAGGGTTCGATTAACGTGTTGATCGGCAGCCTGCCTTCCGGCGGCGTTTCAATGATACTGACATCGCGGACGCCGGAAAGCGCGATATTCAACGTGCGCGGTATCGGCGTGGCAGTCAGGGTGAGGATGTGGGATTGCGTGCGCAAGGCCTTTAATCTTTCTTTTGCCTTGACGCCGAACCGCTGCTCTTCATCGATGATTATCAATCCGAGATTTTTGAAGCTCACGTCATTGGATAACAGGCGGTGCGTGCCGACTACGATGTCGACAGTACCGCCTTTCATGCCGGCAATGGTTTGGGCCTGCTCTTTTGGAGATTCAAAACGGGACAGGATGCCTATTTTCACCGGGAACTTTTTCAGCCGCTCGGTAAAGGTGTCATAGTGTTGCTGGGTCAGGATGGTGGTTGGCGACAGCAGGGCGACCTGTTTTTTGTTCATAGCCGCTTTGAATGCCGCCCGGACAGCGACTTCAGTTTTTCCGAACCCGACGTCGCCGCAGATCAGGCGGTCCATCGGCGTTTCGCGGCGCATATCGGACTCGACGTCGTTAATCGCTTTAGCCTGGTCCGCCGTTTCCTGATAGGGGAATGATTTTGACAATTCAATCTCTTCGGGCAAAGGTTTAACGCAGGGCTGAATTTTGATGAGCTCCCGTTTGGCGTAGATTTTGAGAAGTTCCTGGGCCAGGATTTTCGCTTCCTGTTTCACCTTGCGGGTGAGCTGGTACCACTGTCCGCCTGAGAGGCGGTGCAGCTTAGGGTGGGCAATGCCGATATATTTAGAGATTTTATCGGCCGTTTCGACAGGAATATAGAGCTTGTCGCCCTCGGCATATTGGAGGACGAAATATTCACGGGTGATGCTTTCGACGATATTTTTTGTCATACTGACAAACCGTCCGATTCCGTGATCCAAATGGACGATATAATCGCCCGGCTTCATGCCCATGATAAACGCCTGGTCCACCCGGTGGCGCGGGGATTCGTGTTTGAGGTTCTGCTCGCCGAATATTTCCTTGTCCGTGAGCAAGAGGAGTTTGGCCTGGCAGTTTTGGAATCCTTCCAGTTCGTGGATAAAAGGCCACCAGGTTACGGGCATGTCGCCAGCCTTCTTTTCCTTCAGCATTTGCTGCAGTTCTTTCGGTCGGTTCGAGGCTATGGCAATTTGCCAGTTGTCTTTTGCCAAATCACGCAAATCCGTCACTAGTTTTCCGAAGTTTTGCCGGTACCGGGGAGCGTGCTCGAAATGCACATGTATTGAGCCCTTGTGGAAATCATGGAATACCAGGCGCTGATACGTCTCGAGCTTTTCTTCCATAGCCCGCCAGGTCGGCAGCTCGCCGGTGGCTTCCTCTTGGTCGCGATAAATAATGAGCGGGTTTTGGATAGTTTCCAGGTAGGTGGAAAACGTCGTCCGGCCGGTGTTGGAGCGGAATTTTACCGCGACGATTTGGCAGGCTGGCAAAGCTTCACCGGCGCGTTTATTGATGGGGTTGAAGGCGCGCAGGCTGATGATCTGGCGGTCAGAAAATTCCAGCCGGATCGGCCGGTCGGAGTTGATTGGGTAGATGTCCACCACGCCGCCGCGCCTGGCAAAAAAACCGCTCTGGCTGGCCTGGCCGGTAAATTCATAATTAAAATCAATGAGTTTTTGTGATAATGATGATGGCGTGAGATTGTCGCCGACAGTCAGCGTCATGACGTGCTGTCCATTTGAATTTAAGGATGGTAATTTTTCATTAAGCTGCCGGTAGCTGGCAACGACGATTTGGGGCTGTAGATCAGCCAGTTGCTTGGCGCGCAAGGGATTAATATCCTCCAATGGCCACACCGGCACGTTGATTTTGAATATTTTATGCCAATAGGACAGCAACCTCTCCACTGACGCGGATTCATTTGTCGTCGTCAGCCACAAAACGACCCTTTCTGAAACGAAGGGATGGATGGTGGCGTAATAGGTTTGGGCCGCGAGGTGCGGGAGGCCGGCTAGGCTGACTGTTTTTTTAGTTTGCAGCTGTTCGGTGGACTCTTTGACAAAGTCGGCCATGCCAGTATGGCTGGACTGGGTGACAGGCACGGTATTTTATTTAATATTTTGAAAGGCCGGTAAATCCTTCGATATAGCTCAGGATTACACTGATCGTAAAGCCGAAGTGTGAACGGCAAAGTCCGCTCCCTGGCTTGCCGTAAAAGGTATTGACAGGGGTGGGCTAGTTTGCTACTATTCCATATTAACGTATTTTTCGAATTTTGGCAAGTGGCCAACTGCGGTAAAAACCCACTTTACTGCCGTTCCAAGCGGTGACCATGAGACAACCCCTCCTACGTCTCGTCAGTAACCATGAGTTAAGGTGTTGCAGATTCTTCTGTGAAACCTTGCGCTTGGCGGCAGTAAAGTGGGTTTTTTAATTCATGAAGGGAAACCGAAGGTGTCCCTTCATCACATCCTTTCCCAAAGCTGTATCGCTCGGCCCGGGGCCCGCAAGACCCGTGGCCTCGCGATGATTTGCTTCAAATAAAAAACCCGGCCGGCAAGATGCGAGCAGGGTTATTGAGGCTGATTGGCTGGTTTATTATGCCGGCCAAGGGATATGGTATGTCTGGCTCTCGTGTTCGTATGTCACGCCTTGCAGGTCAGATTTCGTAATGATCGGCGCACTGGCTGAAATGATATTTCGTGCAATTTCGCCATTGAGCTTTATGCACCAGCCATTTCCTCCTGCTAGGGGATCCACGGTTACCGTATATGGCATGAAAACCTCCATAAAAAAAGAGCTTGGTTTTGATTTACCAATATACACGCCTGGCTGGCGGACGTCAAGGTTACGGTAGGTTTTTTACATTCAAGGCCAATCCGATGGCCACGGCCAATTGGGGGGCGAATTTGTCAATGGCCGGTTTTAACTCAGGGTGGAAATTGACTTCTTGCCATGGGTTGCCGATGACTGTCTTTATTTTTGTCCGGCTAGCCAGGTAGGCGTCCAGATTTTTTATATGGCTGCACCCGCCGGCAATCGTGATCTGATCAATCGGGCGGCCGCCGCCCATGAGGTACGTGTTCAGCACGCGCGTGAGTTCCTGGATAATAAGGTTGTCAATGACAAAAATAATCGCGTGGTGGACCGGATGTGAAGCGAACCCATCTGCCGGCAGCCCGACATCGTCGCGGAATTGGGCGGCCCGATCCAAGGAAATGTTCATGGCATTAGCAATGTTATGGTTGATGGCCTCGCCGCCTGCGTCGATATTCCGCGTCACGACCGGCAGTCCATGGTTAAAGATTATGACGTTTGAGGTGGACGCGCCCATGTCCAGGAGCAGATGGCACCCATGAGCGGTTGGGAGCAACGACCGCCGCAAAGCCGTGGCTTCGGTTTCCAGCCCAACCAGCTGCAGTCCGGCGATTTTCATCATGGACAAGTAACCCTCTATGACGTCTGATGGAGCGGCGGTCATTATTATTTTGAAGTTATTTTTTTCCTTTGGATCCTCAAGGTCAACAGGGACTGGATGCCAATCAATTGCCATTTTATCCAGTGGCAAAGGAACCATTTTTTTCGCTTCCCACCGGATGGCGGCCTCAATTTCATTTTTAGGCATTTGCGGCATGGCGATCACCGTCGTAAAGACATTGACAGCGGGCAAGGCCGCCACGACCCGTTTGGTGTTGACGCGTGATTCTTTGAGGATGTGCAGTAACTGTTCGATAGTGGCGTGCTGGTTGCGCCTCGCGTCGGTTTTTACCATTACGCGGTCTTTGACGCCAATGCCATAAGTCACCAATGCGGCCATTCCGGCATGGTTGATAAGCTCAACCACCTTGATCGCGCCGGATCCAAAATCTATGCCGACGAGACCCTCATTTTTTTTATTGAATAATGCCATAGTATTTACGCTCTTAGCATATAGCGCAACTGCTGGGGATCGCTGGCGTATCGCAGCGCGTCTTCAAGCAACACCTCATTCGTCTTGACCAGCTCGGCCAAAGACCAGTCGAGCGATACCATGCCCTCGGCGCGTGACGTTAGGATGATATTGTTTATCTGGAACAAGGAACCCTCCTTGATGAGCGACTGGATGGGCGGAGTGGAAGTCATGATTTCCGCAACTGCCACCTGCCCGCCGCCGACCCGAGGGACCAAGCGCTGGCAGACGATGCCGGCCAGGTTAGCGGCTAATTGATCGCGTATCTGTTGCTGCTCGTCTTTCGGAAAACTAGTGATGACGAGTTCCAATGTTTTTATGATGGTATCCGCCTCCAGGTTGGCAATCACCAGGCGGCCTGACGTGGCGATGTTCATCACCTGGCGGGTGACTGCCGGTGTTGACAATTCGGATATGAAAACGATATCCACGTCTTCTTGCGTCACATAGGCCAATGCCTGTTCAAAGCTGATGGTGTCGCGGCCCACTTCCCGCTGCTCAATGATGCTTTTTTGGTTGTTGAACAGGTATTCGATCGGTTTTTCCACGGTCAGCATGTAGGTGGAGCGGGTCCGGTTGATATGGTCGAGCAGGGAAGCGGACGTCGTGGTCTTGCCGGAGCCGAATGATCCGCTGAAAATCAACAGCCCTTTCTTCAGTTCCGCCATTGATTCCAATATCGGAGGCAGACCCAGGGAACGGAGCGGCAAGATCGTGTTGCCGATGAGCCGCAGATAGGCGGCTATTTGCCCTTTTTGGTGGAAGACGTTGATGCGGAACCGAGTTTGTTTCTGGAACTGGTAAGCGAGGACGACTTCCTTGTTTTTTTCCAAGATTGCCAGTTGGTCCGGGTCAAGGACGCTTTGCATGAACCCGCTCATGAATTCGCGGGTGATGATTTTCTCGTCCTCGAGCGTGATCAGTTTATTGTTCATGCGGATGACCGGATGGCTGCCGATCATCAAGTGCAGGTCGGACGCTTTTTGTTCAGCCACGAGCCGCAAAATTTTGTCCACCGCTAATTTTTCTTGTGTGTCCATACTGTTTTATATTTGAATTGTTTCCTCGGAAATACCGTTGCTCAAAAAACGCGCAATGGCGTCATCGGTTTTTTTTACGAAGGATGGGATTTTTTCCAATTCTTCCTGTGTAAACTTTTGAAGAACATACGCATCGGTCGGTATGTTCCCCGCAGGTCGCCCGATGCCCAAGCGGATGCGCCAGAAGTTTTGCGTGCCCATGTGGTCAATGATTGATTGGACGCCGCGGTGCCCGGCCGCTGATGCATTGTGGCTGACCCGGATCGTTCCCAGGGGCAAATCAACATCATCATGCGCGACCCAGATATTTTCCTCTGTTATTTTGTAAAAGTTTTTAATCGCGGCTACCGCCCGGCCAGATTCGTTCATGTACGTTTGGGGGAGGGCGATCAGCGCGTCCTGGCCATTGAATTTCGAAATAAGGGAGTCGAATTTGTTTTCGTAATCGGCGCTGAACGGTTCAATGGCCACTGTGCCAAGATTGTGTCGGGTGTCTCGATATTCTTTGCCGGGATTTCCCAGGCCGACGATGAGGATCATATTTCTAAAGATAAAAAAATCAAATTTCAAAAATTAAAATAAAGAAACGAGGTATTTGATTTTTGCATTTTGATATTTGATTTACTATTATTGGTTTTTTTTCTGGACATTGATGATAATCGGCGTGCCGTTGAGATCATGTTCCGCGCGCAGCTGCTTTTCTACCAGGTTGATGACTGCCTTGTTGATCGGGCCGCGCCGGTTGGTGGAAAGCAGGAATGTCGGCGGGCACGTATCGGTTTGGGCCAGCCCGGTCAGTTTGGTGGCCGGATGGTTGGAGACCCGGCCGCGCGGCAAGGCAATATGTGAAATAATTTCTGCCAGGCTTCCAGGGGACAGGCGTTGGGCCCGCGCTTGCTGTACGGACACGATCAGTTTTAATAAGTCATGGACGCGCTGTTTCTCTGCCGCTGAAATGAAGATGATGGGGGCCCATGGCAGCCAGGGCAGATAATGCTGGTACCGGTTGATGAAAACATTGATGGTTTTTGGGGTTTTGTCCGGAATTGCGTCCCATTTGTTGACTACTATGATTATACCATTACGGCTTTCGAGCGCGAGGTGGGCAATGGCTAAGTCTTGGCTGGACAAAGCGGTCGTGGCGTCAGTGACGAACAGGGAAATATCCGACCGCCGTATCGCGTGCAGGGTTTTTGCGGCACTGATTTTTTCGATCGGTCCGGCCTTCGCTTCGTGTTTGCGCAACCCGGCGGTATCGACTAGGGTAATATTTTTTCCGTCGAATTGGACAGTCGTATCGCGTGGTTCGCGCGTTGTGTGCGGCAAATGGCTCGTGATGGCCCAGTCGCGTCCTAGTAATGCGTTAATGAGGGACGATTTCCCCACGTTGGTCTTGCCGATGATGGAGACTCGCGTATAGCTTGTCATCGGCTGGTAATCTGTTGTTTCCAGCAAATTCACCACCACATCCAGCAGATCGCCGGTGCCAGTCCCATTCAGCCCGGAAAGCGCATGCGGTTCGCCTAATCCCAATTTGTACAGGTCTGGGTCAAGCCGCTGCTTATGCCGGGTATTATCCGCCTTGTTAGCGGCCAGGATAATCGGTGTTTTTGTCTTTTTAAGGTTATTGGCGATCGCGAAATCAATGGCAGTCAGCCCCTGCTGGCTGTCAATGACAATAATTATCACGTCCGCCTGCAGGAGCGCGTCGTGCGCTTTGGCCTGCACTTTTTGCTCAATCTGCCCGATCGCGGCCGCGTCGAGACCCCCTGAATCAACTATCTCAAAACTGCATCCGCGCCAGGTGATGGTTGCAGCATTCAGGTCCCGGGTCGTGCCGGGGATCGTGGAGACGATGGAATGCTTAAAGCCAGCCAGCGTGTTAAACAAAGTTGATTTGCCGGCATTGGTGCGGCCAGCCAGCACTACGCGCGGCAAAGAATTTTTCATAATCATTACAGAGTGGAACGGTTCGTAACTGAGGTTTGGCCAATCGGAGACGTTGCGGCCGACTGGTCAGGTCCGACGATGATGAGGATGTCGATTGGTTCTGCCGCGTTAGTATTGCGGTTTTCGTTTGTATAGGCGGTGCTGTTTACGTTCAGATAGCTGGCCGGCGGCGTAGCGGACAATTCGGCGTTTAGATTTTTTTTCAGTCCGGCCAGAGTATATGGCTTTGTGCCGCCGGATAAGTCGTAGATAACTGTTTGGGTAACGGGCTCCGGCGACGCGGCGTTGGCAATTTTGACAATGTCGTAACTCATGGCGGACAGCCGGTCGGCTGTTTTGCCGGCCAATCCGGTCTGCGTCGTGCCGTTTTGAATTTCAATGCCGGCTTGTTCACGCATGATTTGGCCGGTGTAGAAAATATTCACTGCCATGGATCGTATGGCAGAGTAGTCGTCATCTTTCGGCCGGAGGATATAGGCCCCGTCAGCTCCGGTGTCTGAGACGAGGAGTCCGCGCGTACTGTTGTCCAGCACCATGTTAATGATATTGTCTTTATTGATATCCTTGGCAATCTTGGCAAACCGTGCCATTTCCCACGCTTCCATGTTTGTCTGATTATGGGTGCCGATATCGTCAAGAACGGAAATAATGGATGACGGGTTAGCCACGGAATTAATGGAAAAAAACTTATTTTTTACGGCCAGGAGTATTTTTTGCTGCCTTTTCGACCGGGCGAAATCCGATCCTTCGCCGCAGCAACCATGGCGGGAACGGGCGAATTGCAGGGCGCGCTCGCCATTCATGCGCTCCCAGCCTTTTTTGAAGCTGATGGTCTGGTATCCGTAGCTGTAATTTGGATAGTTGGCATCGGTAAAAGCATTATCTATATATACGTCAATGCCGCCGAGGTCATTAATCGCTTTACGGAAGCCCTCAAAATCTATCCGGGCGTAATAATGGATCGGGAGTCCGGTCACGTCGCCGACGACTTTCGACAGGAGTGCTTCTCCGCCGCCCGGATAATCCATTTCTGCGCCAAAGGCCAGGGCATTATTTATTTTACGCCAGCCGTATTTCGGGAAATCTACCACCAGGTCGCGAGGGATGGAGATGGTGGCGATTTCATTAGTTGACGGTTTGACGCTGACCAGGATGAGCGTATCAGTGAGATATGCCCCGTCATGCCCGGCTCCGCCGATGCCAGCCAGGATGATGTTTATCCGGTCTTCGCTCCCGCCTTTCAGCTGTTCCGTTGGACTGGAAACGAGATGCGAGAGCTGTTGAAAAAAGCTGATTTTTTTTCCGGAGGTGGCGTTAGTGCTGTTGATGGCAGAGATGAATTTTATGCCGAATGCCAGGCCGATCGTGATGATGACGGCTGCTAAAATTAACGTCCAGCGGAGCAGGTGTGTTTTTTGCGCGGGCATCTGGGCCGACCGGTAAACGCTGGCGTCAATCTTTATTGGGGCGGAGTCAGCCGGCTCAGCTTCTAATTTATTGGGACGAAAATCAGGCATGTGGGATTTAAGAAGATTTAATAGGGAAATAAATAAAAATTGACGGTAATCAGGCCGAGTATCTGGTAAAATTATAATAGAAGGCTGATGATAAGTCAAAGGCGCGCCATAATGCCCTGGGGGCGGTTTTGTTGGCCAAAAGGAGTAATTATGAGATATACTACTAGTAGGAATTATGAATCAAAAAATTGTCATCATTCTGCCGACCTATAACGAGCGCGAGAACCTGCCAGGCATCATCCGCGGTATTTTTGGGATTGGCGCGCAAGATCTGCGAGTCATTGTCGTTGACGACAATTCGCCTGATGGCACCGGCCGCGTAGCCGATGAGTTGTCACGTGCCGACAATCGGATAACGGTCCTCCATCGTCAGAAAAAAGCCGGTTTAGGACGCGCCTATATCGCCGGTTTCCATGCCGCATTAGCTGATCCTGAGGCAGAATACATTTTTGAGATGGATGCGGATTTTTCCCACCAGTCGAAATATATCCCTGGGTTTTTATCGAAAGCGCGGGGAGCTGATTTAGTCCTTGGCTCGCGGTACATCGCGGGAGGCGGAGTGGAGAACTGGAGCTGGATGCGCCATGCGATCAGCTGGTGTGCGAATTGGACGATCAAGCTCATTCTCGGAGTCGGCGTCACTGACCTGACCGGTGGGTATAAATGTTTTCACCGTCGCGTACTCGAACGCCTGGATTTGGATACGGTAGAGTCAAACGGGTACAATTTCCAGATCGAAGTGACGTATCGGGCGCTAAAAGCAGGCTTTAGTGTCGTAGAAATACCGATTGTTTTCCTTGAACGCCGGGCCGGCCAGTCAAAATTCAGCGTTAAAATCATGTTTGAAAGCTTTTGGCGGGTGCTTAAGCTGAAATCCCAAACGAAAAAATAGGTCTCAGGCAGAATGTTGCCAATACTTATATAAATGCTTATACTGTCAGAATAGTTGATTTATGGCCTTTTTTGTGATATAATGCTTCTACTTGTTGCGCCTATCATGAAAGTACCTTGGAGTTGTTTATTTGGGCGCGTAGCTCAGTTGGTTAGAGCGCGGCATTCACATTGCCGAGGTCATAGGTTCAACTCCTATCGCGCCCACCAGACGCGCCATCATCGTCCATTTAATTGATATGTAGGGAATCAGCTCCGACGCTACGGTCGGAGCCCCGACTATACGTCGGGGTTGGTTAGAGCGCGGCATTCACATTGCCGAGGTCATAGGTTCTCCGCCCACCGATATGATTTTTATTTAATGAGGGCGGATCCGCCTTTGGCGGAAACTCCATCATCGTCCATCATGAATATAATTTGGATGGAATAGAATAAAATAATTATCATGCGTTTATCAGCGGGTGGTTACGAAAAAACAAATAATCGGCCGAGCCTGGCTGCGGGTATGGCCGTTCAAGGATTTTTCGCATTTCACCTCGCCGTCTAATTAATACCAATACCATGAGATTGACTATCAGCGATTACGACATAGACAATAAAAAAGCGAAGCAGGAGGTCAGGCAGGAACAAAAGCCTACCAAGCCGGCCTCGCCGTCTTTTGCCGAATCACCGCGCAGTTTTATTCTAGAATTGGTCAAGATCGTCCTGATCGCCCTGGTCATCATCATCCCAATCCGGTATTTCCTGTTCCAGCCGTTTTACGTGCGCGGCGCCTCCATGGAGCCGAATTTTCATGACAATGAGTATTTGATCATTGATGAAATCACTTATCGCTTTACCGAACCCCAGCGCGGCGACGTTGTCGTCATGCGCAATCCGAACCGGACCAGTGAGTTTTTCATTAAGCGGATCATCGGACTGCCGGGTGAGACGGTCGAATCAACGAACGGCGAAGTGAAAATAATCAATGACCAATTCCCTGACGGCATCATTCTCTCGGAATCATATTTAGCCGAGGGTACGATTACAAATAATTTGGCCGCGACATCGGTGCCGAGCGATCAGTATTTCGTCATGGGCGATAACCGGTCCGTCAGCCTTGATTCCCGCATCTTTGGTTCGCTCCCCAGCCAGGATATCGTCGGCCGGGCGTGGCTGCGCGTCTATCCGTTTTCCGAGTTCCAGCATTTTGTCAGTCCAATCTACAATTTATCAATACAATAACATGAATAAAAAATCAGCGGACAAGCCTAAGAAACTCCCGCAACTTCTCCGCGGCATGAAGGACATCTTGCCGGAGGATCAGCGTTTTTGGGATTTTATCCGCCAGCGCATTGACCAGGCCGCGCAAACATACGGTTTTGGCCGTATTGATACGCCAACCCTGGAGGAGACATCGCTTTTTGTCCGGTCAATTGGCCAGGAAACCGACGTGGTTGAGAAAGAAATGTACTCCTTCCTGGACAAGAGCAATGATTCCGTGTCGCTCCGGCCAGAAGGGACAGCCGGCGTGGTCCGCGCCTATATTGAACATGGGATGCTGAACCGTCCGCAGCCGGTCAAATTGTATTATTTTGGGCCGTTTTTCCGGTATGACCGGCCTCAAGCCGGCCGGTACCGCCAGTTCTACCAGTTTGGGTTTGAGGTGCTCGGGGACAGCCATCCGGTCATTGACGCGCAGTTGATGATGCTGGCGTACAGTTTCATGAATGAAATTGGCTTGCCGGTGTCTTTGCAGGTAAACAGCGTCGGCTGCCCGACCTGCCGCGAGTCGTATAAAAAAGCCTTGAACGAATATTACCGCAGCCGCAAGAACGCGCTGTGTGAAGACTGCAGACGCCGGATGCAAAAAAATCCATTGCGCCTGCTTGACTGCAAAGCGCCGGATTGCCAGCTCCTCGCCCAGGATGCGCCGCAGACCGTTGATTTTTTATGTGAAGCTTGTCACGCGCATTTTGTGAAGGTGCTGGAGCATCTGGACGGGCTCGAAATCCCGTATGTCCTCAATTCACGCCTAGTCCGGGGTTTGGATTATTATACCGGCACGGCGTTTGAGATCTGGCCGGTAGTCGAAGGGGAGAATGCCGGCAACCCGAGCGCCCTTTGCGGCGGCGGACGTTATGATGTCTTGGTAAAACAGCTTGGGGGGCAGCCGACCCCGGCGATCGGTTTCGCCGCCGGCATTGAACGCCTGATCAACGAGATCAAGGCCCGGGACATCAAAGTCGGGGTGCCCGCTGCGCCGGAGGTTTTTGTCGCCCAGCTCGGCGATGCGGCCAGGAAAAAAGCCCTCCGCCTTTTCGAGGATCTCCGCCGGGACGGATTGCGCGTGGCTGAGACATTCTCAAAAGACGGCATCAAGCCGCAAATGGAAATGGCGAATAAGCTGGGCGTGAAATACGCGCTCATCCTCGGCCCGAAGGAAATGCTGGACGGCACGATCCTGATCCGCGACATGGAGAACGGCATCCAGGAAACTGTTGATTTCCAAAAAATAATTCCAGAAATCCATAAGCGCCTGGCAAAAAATAACGTCATCGCTTCAAATCATAACCACCGCAGCATAACATTGGACCAGCCACCCTCCGGGGACGATCCCATGACCAAGCTGCCGATCTAAGCTCATATGGCAGACTGTATTTTTTGCCAGATAGCGCAAAAAAAAATTCAAGCAGAACTCATCCATGAGTCCGAAAGTTTTTTTGTGATAAGAGACATCCATCCGCAGGCTCCCGTCCATCTGCTGATTATCAGCAAAGAGCACATCTCATCCCTCAATGAATTGAAGCCGCGCCACCAACAGCTTCTTGGCGCGATGGTATTGCGGGCCAAGGAGTTGGCCGTTACCCATGGACTGGAATCTGGCTATAAACTGGTGGTTAATTGCGGACCAGACGGCGGCCAGGTGGTGCCCCACCTTCATATACATATGTTAGGCGGCAAGAAATTGCATAGTTTAGCGTAATATTAGCTTAAAAGGGCGATTTGGGTATTAAGGCGTATCCATATATATAGCCTATTTTGACAAAAGACTGTTTTCTGTGTTATATTAAACCTAGTTTTTTCGTATTATTTGATTATCATTAATACATGCCCAGAGGCGTTGTTTTTAGAAAAATACACGGGCATGAAACATCATTGGGGAGGTGAATTTCTCACATGGTAGAAGTCAGAAGAAAAGAAGGCGAGTCGCCGGAAAGCCTATTGAGGCGGTTCACGAAAAGAGTGCAGGCCAGCGGCGTCCTGTTGCGCGCGAAGCGCGGCCGTTTTTATTCATCCAAAAAAACCAAGCTGGAAATGCGCGAAGTCGCGGCCAGGCGGAAACTGATCATGGAAAAGAAAGAATTTTTGCGCAAGATCGGCAAGCTGGATGATTTCATTGATCCGAAACGCCCGAACAAGCGCGGTACCATAAAAAAACTGCTGCAAGCTCGCGTACGATAACATATTTTTGCCGTGTCGACTGAATCCATAATAACCGAGGATATCAAGAAGGCCATGCGCGGGCAGGACGGGTTTTCGCTGTCCGCGCTCCGGATGCTGAAAAGCGCCATCCACAACGCGGCCATCGCCAAGCGGACGAAAGAATTGCCCGAAGCGGACGCGGTGAAAGTCCTCCAGGCCCAGGCCAAACAGCGCCGCGAAGCGTCTGCGGCGTTCACGGCCGGCGGCCGGCCGGAATTGGCTGACAAGGAGACGAAAGAACTGCGTCTTATCGAAAAATATCTGCCGCAGCGGCTATCCGCCGAGGAGATCAAAAAGATTGTCCAAGAGGCAGTAGCCGCGTCTGGAGAAAATGAAAAAAATTTCGGGCTGGTGATGAAAGCGGCCATGGCCAAGGTCGCCGGCCGGTCAGACGGCCAAACGGTCAGCCGGGCCGTGCAGGAAGCGTTAGGCAACCCCTAAACACTTACATAAAAATATACGCGTAATAACATGAGGGCGCGTACAAACAAAAAAACATTTTTCCTGGGTGCGCTATTCGGCTTTTTGGCGCTAGCCGGATTATTGGCGTTTACGCTCTGGCTCACCACCTCGCCGACTTTGGCCGTCACCGTTGACAGCGGCCTCGGCAGTACGCTCGGACTGGGCACGGCTGATCTGGAATCCACCATCATCAAAATCCTCCAGTGGGCGCTCGGGCTGCTCGGCCTGGTGGCGGTCATTATCATCATGTACGGCGGCTTCGTGTGGCTGACCGCGGCCGGCAATGAGGAGAAAATCAAGAAAGCCAAACGCATCCTGCGGGACGCGGTCATCGGGCTGGTCATCATCATGCTGGCCTGGGCGATCGTAACGTTCATCATTGGCCGCTTAAATGACATCATCAACGGTCCGGGTGCAGTTATTTGCAGTCCAGGACCGCCGCCTGACGTGAACCACTGTTATGAATGCAACGCCGCGGGCACCGGATATACTATTTATAATCCTTTGATTCCTGGCTGTGCCGGCGGCAGTACGGATACGTTCCGTAAGACATGGATCGATCCGAGCTATGGGGAGGTTAATGTGCCGCTGTGCAGTATTATTCAGGTAATATATAATGGCGACTTTTTAGTGACATCCGTACCAGGCAATGTCGGGCTGTATGTGGACGCGGCAACTAAGGGTGACGCCGTACTCTGTGGTGGCGCGAGTGAATGTTTTTCAGGAGTCTGTACGGCCGGTGCGTGCGTGGGTGGTGAAGTAGCCGGCGTCTGGCAAGTGGTGGCTGCCGACCATACATTGTTGGAATTTTTACCGGATGCTGATTATTTGCCCAGCACCACCTACCGCGCGGAAATTCGCGCTGGAGTGACGGAAGATGCCCCTTCGCCGCGGGTAACCGTGCCGGAAATTTGGACATTTACCACCGGTACCACGACACTTACCACACCACCAACTGTCACTAAAATTTATCCGACCGACGATGACGCTGGCATTTGCCTGATGACGCCGATCCAGTCGATTTTCTCCCAAAAGATGCGGGTGTCCTCAATAAACGCCACTACGGTTTTGTTGCAAAACCCCGTGCCTACGGTACTAGTACTAGGAAAAATATCCTATCCGAATGTTTCATCATTCTCCACCAGGCCGGCGTCACCGCTGGCACCGAATACATTACATGACATTACGCTTAGGGCAGGCACGCCGGGCGGGACCTGTTCCATCCCTGGCCCAGGCTGTATTACCAAATCTGATTGTGTTAATACCTGTGGCGGTACGTGGACCTATAATACTGATGGCATCATGGACGTTTGTTATAATCACCTGGACGGCAATTATAATGGCGCGGATGATGGCACGGCTGGCGGGGATAATTTCATGGCTGTCAATAACCAGCCGTTGCCAAACCCGCCGAATGAAACCGTGCCTTGGAGCTTCACGACTGACACCGATACGACCAATACGAGATGCATTCCAGAGATCACCGGCATAAATCCGGCAGACGGCAAATATACCGACCCGCTGCCCTACACGCAGATTACCGGCACTAATTTCGGCATTACCGGAAATGTGACTTTTCCGCGGGAAGTATCAGACGTATTGAATTGCTTCAACGGAAATTATTGGCCGGATCAAGATTGTAATGTTTCCTGGACTGGTTCGGCCATCCAAACCAGGATCCCGGGCGGGCCGAGAAACTATGGGGATATTATCCCATCCAATGGCGCTAAGGACGGGGGAGTAGTGGTCAGTATTTCTCCTGGTGTCTGCGAAGGCGGGGCAGACGATAACAAGTCCTGTCCGCCGTCTGCTTGCCCGGGCGGCAGATGCGTGACGGACAGCAACGCGTCTGATTTTGACGTGACCAGCCCGCAGATCGGCGCCGTATCCGGTCTCAATGATCAGCCGCACGGCGGCATCGGCCAGTACGTGACCATTTTCAAGCGGAGCGACAGCAATGCCGGTTTTGGCGATTATGTCGCCGGTTCGAGCCGGGTATGGTTCCGACATCGGATAACAGGCGCGAGGGTGCAGGCGTTATTTCCGCCAAACCCGCCATGCGACGCCACGTGGACAGACCGGTATGTCATTATTAAGGTGCCGGATCTGCTTGGCCTCGTCCCGGTGGCATGCGCTGGCGATTGGGTGAGTTGCATAGGCTTATCGCCAGAAGTAGCCATACAGGTGGAAAAATCCGATGGTACATATAGTAATTTATCAAATTTCATATATACGAATGAAACGGCCGGACCAGGACTATGCCAGGTCAATCCGATTTGTGGGACACAGGGCACGACCGTAACGTTGAGCGGTGAGAACATAGCCGGGGCGGGACCCTATAGTGTCGGCTTCCGTCTTGGGCTGGCGGCGCCGTTTTCCGTCGCGCCGGTCGCCGGTTCATGGAATAATCCGGTGGATACGGTCAGAGCCGTTGTGCCAAATCTTGATAACGCCGAAGACTATAAAGTGAACCTCACGAATGCTAATGGCGCCAGCAATGCCATGCCATTTGACGTGCCCTGCGGCGGCGTACCGAGAGTGAAGGAAAGCCGGACGTGCAGTTTCTTATGTGTCGGCGGGGCGAATGTCGGCAAGAGCTGTAATGACCCGGGCGACTGTCCGGGCGGCGCGTGTTTACCCGCGGCAATCCCGTCTCCTAACCCGTACAAAGGAACTACTAACGTTTGTTTGAACGCAGTTTTTGGGGCGAATTTCGTAAATAGTACCGGCGCTGATGTCCAAATGGATAATGGGACGCTATCTAACGCAAATATCAAGCTTTATGATTGCACTGATAATACTGCCGCCTGCGCGACGACGAATGAAATCGTCATCCCGGCGGCGAATTTCACCACGTACGCGCCGCCAAATAACGTGAGCTTCACTTTTGCTCCGCCGGCGAATTTGACTGATAACCATTATTATAAAGTAATTATCAGCAAAGAAGTCCGGAGCGCGCCGCCAGGCAACGTGAAGATGAGCGCTGATTACCAGTGGGTAGTAAAAACGCAGGTCGGCACGGCCGCCTGCCCGGTGACGCAAGTGCTAGTCTCGCCCCCAGGCACTACGATATTGACGGAAATTGACCCAGCTCCAGGCTCGACTCAAGTATACAGTTCATTGCCGCTCGGACCGGCATGCATGTTCATGAACCCGTTGAGTTACGCCTGGACTTGGGCTTCGTCAAATTTACCAGTGGCGACTCTTGCGCAAGTGCCTCCTCAACCGCCATATCAGAGGACGGCCACGGCCCTGAGCGTCGGGCAGACTATTATCAGCGCGGCTACCGAGGGCAAGACCGGCCAGGCGAGACTGCGCGTATCTCTTGATGCGTGCGCGTTCAACCCCGGAGTCTGTGCTGCCGCCTGTCCGGGCAGTGTCTGTAATATTGCCAAAGACAAATGTACGCCAGTCACCAAAAAAATTTCTCCAACCAGCGGCGTAATGAGTCCGAATGCCGGACAGCCCGGTACGACCGTGACCATCGAGGGGTGTTATTTCGGGCCGTATGTGGCCGGGGTCAGCAAGGTGCTTTTTGACACCTTTGAAAGCATATTTTTCTGCCCCAAGCCCTGGACCGATAGCCAGATTATCACGACAGTGCCGCCCGACATTCTTGTACCGCCTATTGTTTCACAGATCATGGCTGTTTATATGCAAACTAGCGATGGATTGGTGTCAGATCCAGGTATATATGGCACAGTGTTTGAAGTTAATAGTACCTGTGGAATCGGAATTCCCGTGCCAGGTACCGGCGTGCCGGGAATATGTTCGATCAATCCCTCGTCCGGTAAAAATGGGAGTCAGACCTCATTTGATGGTTATAATTTCACGTTAAACGGCGCTTGGCCGGTAGTCAAAGCCCAATTCACCGAGGACGGCGGCGGGTTAGTTGACGCGGCAGACGGTAAGGATGACGGGACGGGAAAATTATTTAGCGGAGTGACGGTACCCGGTACAGCCATCACTGGACCGGCGAATGTCGCCGTACAGAGCGGCGTTGGATATTGCGCGTCAAACAGCCTGACATTCGGCATAACGTGCGATAATTCCGCTCAATGCGGGACCGGCTGCTGCGCCTACAGCAGTCTGGTCCATGCAAAGATCTGCCAGCCGCTGGCCGTATGCAGTACCGGCGGGCCGGGGGATCCGTGTAAACTGGATAGCGCAGAGCATCAGGCGGCTGGTTTGTGCCAGCTCGGACCGACTGTTTCAGGAACTGGTGATTACCGATGCATCGACCCGGTTGGCCATTTGTGGCCGACTGGACTGGGTTCGCCGGCAATCAATAGCCGCTTGTATGTTGCCCCTGACCCTGCCGCTGCTTCACCATGCATATCCTGTTGCGACCCCGATGTGGATAATGACGGAAATAATGAGGATCCGCAGGTTAACCTCGGCGGTTTGAAATGCACGCCCGACCAGGATGCCTGCACTGGCGATGAGCGTGGCCTCTACTGCGGCTGTTCGTATGACGCGGCAAATCCCGCGCCGGGCGATGTCCAATGCGATGACGGGACTGGCACGATCGCCTGCGGGAAAAATACCTGCTGCTATGCCAGGCCGCAGTTCATCAGCGTGGCTCCGGCCGTCCCCGTGCCGCCGAACAGTTTAATGTGTTTGAATAATGTTTTCGAGTTTACATTTGACCAGCCTATCGACATTGCTTCAGTCATCCCCGGGACCTCGGTATTTATGGTGGACGATGATACCGGGGTTGATTTAGACGTATCCGTTACGCGCGCGGTAAATGGGTTCATTATTTCGCCGAAAATCGTTTTCGTTGCCGGCCACGATGTCAGGATTACGCTCAACAGAGATCTGATCCGGAGCGCTAAAGGCATTGCCTGGGCAGGCGGCAATCAGCAGTGGACGTGGCCAATCAGCATTTCAGCCACCGTCTGCGCGATTGACTCATTTCACTGGCATTTTATAAGGCAAGGAGCTCCTTTGATTCTATCCCCGCTTCAAGATAATTATAATTGTTTCACGGACACATGCGCGGATGACATGTCTCCAGGAGCAGTGCTTGGCAATCAGCATTGGGCAGTCGTACGTGCACTGGATAAATATGGCCACGGTGTCGGAGCGACATATAATTGGTCAACCGGGGATGGGACTATCGTCAAGATTGACGAAACACTGCATACAAATGTTAATCAAGGATTAACAGCCCAGCCGAAAAACGGCCGGACCACGGTCAGGGTGGAGGCTGTGCCGAATTTTTTCACTGGGCCAAAGACCTCATCAGCGCGGGTGACGGTCAATTCCTGCGAAAAGCCCTGGCCAAACGCGCTGGCGCCGGATTTTGACGCGTCCCAGTACGTTGATAATGTTACGAACTTTTCCGTGTCATATTGCCGTGAGCCTGGCAACCTACCACAATTAGTCAGGCCAGCAAGCGTCATTGTCAAACCAGGCAGCTATGTCTCGGACAACGAAAAGAATGAGCTGATCAGGGAATTTTTCTTCTTGCGGCGCGACGCGTCTTCTGACGACGCTATCGGCATCCGCGTCTATGAGAATGAGGGGAACCAGTCCGCCCGCGAATGGTATTTCAGCCAGTTCGGGCCGGCCGCGCCACAACCGCAAGATTTGCAGGTGGACGGCTACGGGGCGGTCCGGGCCGGCCGGAGCGTCTATGTCGCCGCCTGGAATCCGTCCGGGACGAATGACGGCGACCCGCTCTATCCGAACATTTACCTGATTTCGTATAATGAGGGCGCGGCCGAAGATACCGTCGAGATATACAACCGGATGATCAATAATTGGGAGTTCAGCGTCAACCTGTACCAGTATCAAAAAGAGGATGTCCAGCGCGACATGCAGAGGGTGACTGACCTGTCGGCCATCTATGACAAGTTATTGAAATACCGCACTGACAAAGGGTCATTCCCGAAACTGGAAGGCGGCTCGTACGTGAAGATGCTCACCACCTCCAAATGGCCCTCCTGGCAGGATACGCTCGGCGCGGCCGTCGGCGGTGATTTGCCCGGCGACCCGATCGACAAGTTCGTCGCAGCCGCTCCGCCGACATTATGCAGCCAGGCAGGCGGGTATGACCAGAATACCTGCTGGAATGACACGGTGAAAAAGTACCAGTGCCCGGCTGATTCATTCGTCTACCAGTATATGAGCAACGCGGCCGGCAATAACGCGAGCCTGTTTGCCCATCTGGAAGGTGCGCATATCAACAACGCCGGAGACTGGTTCCTTGGGGACAATGTGGGACAGGATTATTGCGTGGAAGATTTCGGGTATTGTTCTGATGCCCAATTTACCACCCGAACTACATGCGCAGCGCCTGCTATTTGGACGCCCATAGCGGAATGTCCGTGCTTTAATTATGATTTTAATGTCAGCGGCACCGCGGCGGACCATGCCGGCCCGGTCATAGACAGCGTTGATTCGCTCATTAAGGATGCCACGACCACGGTGAGCGGCACGCGGGCTTTGGACGTGACGGTGTCTGATGCCGGATCAGGCGTCAACCAGGTTGAATTTTACGTGGACGGCATACGCACCTTTACGGATACGGACAATGCCAGCTGGAGCTGGAATTTCGACACCACGCGGTATGCCGACGGCAGCCATACGGTCCGCGTCCGGGCTTTTGACAACGCGGGCAACCAGACGGACCAGGACTACGCCATCCGCGTCGACAACACCAGCCAGCCGGACACGACGCGGCCGTTCGTGACGATCACCGCGCCGGCGAATGGCGCGACCGTGTCAAACCGCAACGTAACGTATAGCCCTGACAAGGCGGCGGCCGCGGCCGGCGCGAATAGCATTGAGGCGACTAATTCCGGATCCCTGTTCTGGATAGACTACCGACCGGGCTTCATTTCGTCGATCAACCGGTATGACAGCAATCTCACGGCAAATACCCCCATTTCGACATTAGAATTTCCACTACCATCACCATTAGATTTAAGCGAAGGTAATGGCCATATTTATTGGGTGCGGCAGGACAAGTCGAATGGCGACATGCTGGTTACCTATACGCCACCCCTTGGCCGTCGGGTAGTCCGTTACGCGGCAGATGCCAAGCCCGGCGACCCGCCTAAGGCGGTATATGAAATTCCAGGCGTTATCGGCGGCGTGCCGATCCCGGGCTGGATGACCGGCAGCATTACCCATGCCGTTGGCGCGGCCGACGGAAAAATAATCGCTGTCATTAGATTCCGCATATTAGTCATTTTTAATCCGACTAGCGGGTTGACTGAAAAATACTATAGTGTTCCTACGGGAGATATCGGCGGTATAGATTTGGATTCAGCCGGGAATATTTATATTACCCGTTATAATTCCCGCAGCGTAGACAAATACAGCCCGGATTTGGTGTTAATTAAAAGTTTAACGACGCTCGATTTAAACATACCAATCGGTTTGGACGTGGCTGGCAACACTATTTATATAGCTAATCGGGACAATCATGAAATTGTGGCCATGGATACAGACCTGACGAAATTAGTCCATGTCTTCGGCGAGACCGGCACGGCGGGGGATAGGCTGTCCCAACTTAACCAACCCACTGACGTGGTTCTGAATGGCAATAACCTGTATATTACCGATATTATGAACGCCCGGATTGTCCGGGTACGGGCGACAATCAGCAATGGCGTGCAGATCAACGCGCTGGCGACTGATAATCGGGCAGTGCAAAGCGTCGACCTGGAAGTGAGGGACAGCGCGAGTGCGATCGTGGTGGACAGTTATAGCTGTGGCGGAAATACGACGTCGACGCTTAGCTGTTCATTTGCCCCGCCGTGGGACTCTACCACTGTGCCTAATGGCGCGTATGCCATTTCAGCCATAGCCACTGACAGCGGCGGCTGGACTGGATCCACGTCGATCACTGTCAATGTCGATAACCTTGAATCGGTGGCGCCGACGGTGGTGTTCAATGAAGTCGGGGGAATGTGCGGGCAGGGCACGTGCCGTGACGCGCCAAACGGCCCCTGTGATTACATTAATCCCTGTCCCAATAATGGCATCTGTGATTTCAATGCCATCTGTTCCCAGTCAAATATGGCCGCTTGCCTTGATAGCTTAGCACCGCCAGGGGACAACATTTGCTTGCGGAGCGGTACGGTCAATGTGCCGGTGACGGCCACTGACAATAAATCGGTGGCTGAAGTGAAGTTTTACGTGGATGGGCTGTTCAGGAGCAATGCCATCCATCAGCCGGGATATTGCGCCAGTGCTGGTACTGCCTGCGCGAATGACAGTGAGTGTACGGCGCCAGATACGTGCGCCCTGAACACTTGGAATTGGAGCTGGAGCACGGCCGGCCTGATGAGGGGAATCTGCGCCAGCCATTGCCAAGCCGGCCTGCAGGCCTGCGTCAGCGACAGCGATTGCCCGCAGTCAGGCGACACTTGCGCGGTTGCCGTCGGCTCCGGCGTCCAATGCAACGAGGATGCCGCCTGCCAAGCCGGCCTGACCTGCGCCGGGCATCGGGTGGCGGCGTACGCCTATGACGACTCCGGGAATGTCTCCGCGTCAACTCTTTTTATCCCGATAGACGTGGCTTGGGATGACAGCCAGGCGCCGACAGTCGCGTTTATCCCGCCGACGCCAGACGACAATATTTCGGTGGTTACCAATCCTATTACTCTGGCGGTTGACGCGCAGGATGATTATGGGGTCAACCGCGTGAATTTTTATCGGGACCATGTGCTGATGCGCACGGTGCTGGCAGGCGACCTGGGCGGCTGGGTATGGACGGTCAATACGGCAAACATCTCTAGCGGTTGGCATTCGTTCCAGGTGGACGCGCTGGACGCCCGCGGCAACCGCAGCACCAGTATTGAGCGGAAATACAATATCCGCGGCCTGGGCGGGCCGGTTATTACTGACGCGGCGGCCACGCCGTGCTCCGGGATTGCCGGAACGAGCTTTACCATCCAGGTCAGGCTGGCTGATAGCGAAGGAGTTGACACGACTCCTCTGAACGGGCCGAAAGCTTTGATTCAGAGTCCCGATGAATCTAATGTCAACATCATCATCATCAACTTGGGTAGGATTTCCGGTGACGAAAAAAACGGCGTATATGAAGGCACGTGGACATCGACCGCGAACGACCCGTACTTCGTGGATATCGTGGCCCAGGATATAAATGGCAATGCCAGCGAGCTGGAAAATATTGAGTGCGTGGAATGCCTGCACCCTCCAGTCATTGACGAGACCGGCGTCACATTGACTGGGCTGTTCAATTGGTATATTCCAGCCACTCATACGATCACCGTTAGGCAGGCCCAGGCATTTACTGCCACGTTGCGGGCCAGCAATTATCCGACAAATTGGTCGATTAATACGGGAGCGCCGTCGCTGTCGACCTTCAACATTACCTTCGATACCGGCACCGGTCGATTCTCGGGCACTCCGCTCAACATGGGATTTAAGGCCGGCATAGGCGTTACAGCGTCCAACGCCTGCGGGGATTCCGCGCCAATAAATTATAACATTGACATTAATGCAGCTGCGTGCAGCACGATTGATGGCTATTGTCCAGTCGGCTGTAACCGTTGCCGAGACACTGATTGCTTGCCCACTACCTGCGCCGGCTGTTGCAATGGCACTACCTGCACTCCGTCGACCGTTGCTCAATGCGGTTTGAATTCCGCTGTTTGCGTGGCCTGCCCCGCTGGTCAAACCTGCAATGCGGGCGTGTGTGTGGCCCCCGCGTGCAGCCCGGCCACCTGTCCTGGTGGCTGCTGTACCGCTGGGGGAACCTGCGTGCCTTATGCCAGTCAAAGCAACGCTCAATGCGGACCAAATGGATTGGCCTGCGCCGCGTGCGGTGCTCCAACTACTACTTGCGACCTAAGCAATGGGTCTTGCGTGGCCCCCGCGTGCAGCCCGGCCACCTGTCCTGGTGGCTGCTGTACCGCTGGGGGAACCTGCGTGCCTTATGCCAGTCAAAGCAACGCTCAATGCGGCACGGGTGGAGCTCTTTGCGCGGCCTGCCCCGTCATTACTCCAATTTGCAATGCGACGACTGGCGGGTGCTGCGCCAATGCCGCCATTATTCCCCAATTTCCCCCTGCCGCCAGTTCTGGTACTGCCTATTCTTACGTCATCGCCCGCACCGGCACCGAGCCACTCACCTGGGCAATTACCGCGGGTTCAGTCCCAGGCCTCACGCTCAACACCGGAACCGGCGAGTATTCCGGCACGCCAACCACCGGTATTTACACTGTTACCTTTACAGCTGTAGGTAATGCCCCTTGTGCGGCAGTGGCAACCCGGATATTGACCTTTGTTATCAATCCCGTGTGTTCTATATACGCCGGAACTTTTGAAGGCTTTGTTTTCAGGTCGACAGATAACGGAAATAGCTGGACTAATAGTAATGGTGGTAGTCCCATTGGTGCAGGTACAGTTCTTTCCCTCATCCAAGCCAGTAATGGGTGGATCCTCGGCGGAGGTGAAACGTCATTAATTCGGGGGACAATAAACAATGGAGGTACCTGGTTTGATATTGGTAATATCTCGGGTGCACAGGAGTACTATAAACTTATCCGAGCCAGCGATGGGTCGATCTACGCTGGAACTGGTTTGGTAGGAGGCGATGTTTTCAGGTCGACAGACAACGGAAATAACTGGGTAAATACTGGTGAGCTCCTGGGTGCAAGTAAGGTCCATTCCCTCCTCCAAGCCAGCGATGGGTCGCTCTACGCTGGAACTGAATGGTTTGGCGATGTTTTCAGGTCGACAGACAACGGAAATAGCTGGGTGAATACTGGTGAGCTCCTGGGTCAAACTGGGGTCCATTCCCTCCTCCAAGCCAGCGATGGGTCGATCTACGCTGGAACTAGATTGAGTGGCGATGTTTTTAGGACGACAGACAACGGAAATAGCTGGGTGAATACTGGTGATCTCCCGTTTGCACAGAAGGTCTATTCCCTCCTCCAAGCCAGCGATGGGTCGATCTACGCTGGAACTGATCCGGTTGGTGATGTTTTCAGGTCAACAGACAACGGAAATAGCTGGGTGAATACTGGTAATCTCCCGGGTGCTACACGTGTCTTTTCCCTCCTCCAAGCCAGCGATGGATCGATCTTCGCTGGAACTCAACCGCTTGGCGAGGTTTTTAGGACGACAGACAACGGAAATAGCTGGGTGAATACTGGTGATCTCCCGGGTGCAGGTCTTGTAATGGTTTTGAAATATTACTGCCAATAGGAGTCGGGGCGAGATTCGCTACAGGCGCCGTAGCCGTCTGCGCGGCGAGTACTGAAGAGTACGGAAATAGGCTATACTATATAGCACGAACCAAGCTTCATATTATAATTGATGGGCGCGGACCTGATCAAAACCGATCCGGCCAAGAAAGACACGGACGGCGACGGGCTTGACGACTGGGAAGAATTCGGGATTTACGCAACAGACCCAAACAATCCCAACACGGACGCTGACGGTTTCAGCGACGGCGAAGAAGCGGCCAGGGGCTATAACCCCTCGGGTCCGGGCAAAATCACGGATCAGGACGTATTGGATTATTTGGCCGCGAAGCAGGACGCGAATGAGTAGTTCAGTCGGGGACACTGACTTCAGTTTAAATTCTTCTAATTGACTTTTCCGCGGGAAGCGGATGCGCCTCGGGCGCAAGTCAGGCAGCTGGTTACGCCACTTCAGCCAGAGGCTGATCCGCCTTTGGCGGAAAAGTAGCTAGGAAGTTTTTGAAAAATTTATACAAAAAAAGCCAATAATGTTGTATACTAACGGTAAATTATAAGCATTAATAGTAATTTTATGCGTATGAACACAAAACAGAAGGTATTTCTCGGAGCGGCGCTCGCGGTCGGGCTGTCGCTTGCTTCCTATATCGCGGTGCGCGCCGAAGACGCCAAGCCGACCTTCGAGGTGGCGCCCTCTGCCGGGCCGGCCGTGGTGGGCCACCTGAACCTGAGCGCCACGCAGGTGGCCAAGAACGGGACGGTTACCTTCACCGCGCGGGTGACCGACGTGTCCGGCGTGGAGTCCGTGTTCGTCGAGCTGGCCAAGCCCGGTGGCGCGGTCGTCGCCCGCGTCATGATGTATGACTACGGGAGGAACGCCGACGGCGCGGCGGGTGATGAGACGTTCGGCGGCTCCTGGAACGCGGGGGGCACCGCGGGTGGCGTGTACGCGCTCACCCTGAAGATGTCCGACCGGCTGGGCAACCCGGCGAGCCAGTCCGGCGGTGACCTGACCGTCGGTGACCCGACCGTCGGTACCATCCCAACTAATACCAACATCAGCACGATTAATTCTTTTACGAACGCAAACACGAACACCGCTCCGACCGATACCACTGCGCCGGTAATTTCCATTACCTCTCCGGCGGCGGATGGAGCCGCAATCTCCGCGGCCAGCTATTCGGTAACGGCAAACGCCGCGGATGCCGAAAGCGCGGTCGCTAAAGTGGAATTTTATCTCGATACCGAGGCGGCTCCGCGCGACACGCAATTTTTTGACCAGCCGGCCGGCAGCCATAATTACACCTGGGTGTTCAATCTCAGCGGCGTGGCCAATGGAAGCTATACCTTGAGGGCAGTCGCGCATAATGGGGCGGGCCTGACGGCCGCGGCGACCCGCCTGGTCACCGTCAATATTACGCCTGCCGGACCCCCTTTTAACGTTAATATTACCGCGCCCGCGACCGGCAGCACCTTCGCCAGCACCGATACTGTCCAATTTTCGGTGCACGCGGAAGATGACCTCGCTGTAACCAAGCTGGAGCTTTACAGCATGGCTGGCGGCGGGGCATTCAGCACGGCCGTGGCAAACGGAAAATCGATCAATGCCACCATGGCTGTGGCCGCGAGTATTATCCCGTTGATAGCGGGTTTTACGGCGACACCTATTTGTAAGATTGGTGAGGTGCTGGTCTGTTCGTTGCCATTGACCACCACCACCCCGAAAAGCGTCTACGCCATTGCCTACGACGCCGCCAGTTCGTCTAACAGCCCGTTAATCACGGTAAACGTAACTACTACCAAGACGACCTGCGTCTGTCAGTAGGGCTGAGTTTCAAAAAATAGCGCCTGCACCTTGGGTGGTGAGACGTCCGTAGTTGGCAGGATGTATTTCAGCTGTTTTTTAATCACACCTGTTTATGGCAAACGCTCCGAAAAAAATAGAGGATATTTTTGAGGCCACGGACCGCGCCGGCGTAAAAAAACCTGCCGGAGGGATGGCTGGGCGCGGATCGAATTCAGCGCCGCCGACCAGGCCCTTGCCAGCGGCCTCGTCCGCAGGGGCCGGCGGCAGAGTGTTTTTTGGCAATCGGCGTTTTATGGCGGCCGGTATCGCGCTGGCAGTTGTCCTGCTGGCTGCCGGAGCGCTGGCCGCGTGGCGCGGCGGATTGTTTACTAAAGATACCGCCGATTCCGCGCCCCAGACGACGCCCGCCCAATCGGGCGCGAGCGGCAATGACACGGCCGTGCCCGTGAATGTTTCCACGGTAAACGCAGTTAACGCAGTTGTTGCCGATACTGACGGCGACGGCCTGACCGACGCGGATGAGCAAAAAATAGGCACGGATACCAGCAAAGCCGATTCTGACGGCGACGGCCTTTTTGACCGGGAAGAGGCTAAGGTCTACAAGACAGACCCGTTGAAGCCGGATTCGGACGGCGACGGCCAGGACGACGGTACGGAAGTGAGGAATGGGTACAATCCTCTCGGTGAGGGGAAGTTATACGATTTAACCAACGCGATAGCTAATACGAATCAATAAGGATATTTATTTTATGGCATTTACTCCGCCGCCCCCGCAAACCAGCCAGCCGATATCAAGCCAGCCGGTCAGGATGTATACCATGCCGGCCAAATTCCATGTCGACGACCGTGGCTCGTCGGGCGGCGGTTCGCGCCTTTTATTATGGCTGATTGTCGGATTGGTGGCGGCCATTCTCGGCGTGGCCGGCTACCTGGCCTATAAAAAATTCGGCCCTGCCGCAAACACGAATGGCAACCAAAATACCGCTGTCGCCAACCAGAACGAGAACAGCAATGCCGCTGGCAACCAGAATAAAAACTCCAGCACAAACTCGAACAGCAGCGGCAATGGGAATAGCAATATCAATATCGCAGCCAACGTGAATAAAAATATCAATAGTAATATTTCCGGCAATACGAATTTATTCCCGGTAATAAACGTCAATAATGCCAATACAGCAGTTAATGCCAATGTCGCGCCGGTGGTATCCAGCCAGGACAGCGACAGCGACGGATTGACCGATGTCGAAGAGACGCTGTTCAGCACCAATCCGGCTAAAGCCGATACTGACGGCGACGGCTACTCGGACGGTTTGGAAGCCGGCGGGGGGTATAATCCGAATGGCACGGGCAAGATTGAAGCGAACCCGTCAATCAAGACGTACTATGACAATACGTACGGGTATTCCATACTCTATCCGGGGGCATGGGCCCTGTCGGATGATCCGCAGAATACGCGCGGCAAGATGTTTACTGCCAGCGGGGAGTTTGTCGAAGCCAGCGTCCAGGAAAATCCCGCTGGGTTGTCGGCTCGCGACTGGTACCTGACCCAGTCGCCAGGCATTGATTCGTCGAAAATCACGAGCGTCACCAATTGGGACCGGACGTTATCGGGTGTTTTGAGCATTGACGGCTTGACCGCGTATTTCGTGAGCGGCAGCCGCGTGTACCTGATTAATTACAATATCAATATCCTCAGCCAGGCAAACTACAAGACGGTCTTCCAGATGATGTTCCGCAGCTTCAAGATCGGCGTCGTACCGATCAATACCAACACCTCGACAAATCTGAATGCCAACAGGAATTCAAACACAAACACAAATATGAATACAAACCTTAATACAAATGCCAACACCAACACCAATACGAATATCAATTCATCAAACACAAACAGCAATTTAAATTCCGCGACAAATCGCCTCTAATGCGGGTGCAGATAAATCACACTCGGTATCCAAGCATCCCGCACGGGCTGGTAAAGCGCGTCATGGCCGCGGCTGCCGCGGCAGTGCCGCGTTATCGCCACGCGGGCGTATCAGTCGCTTTCGTGGCAGACGCAGTCAGCCGTAGACTGAATCGCCAGTATCGGCATATCGATCGCCCGACTGACGTACTTTCTTTTCCAGAGCGTGACGCAAAGCCAATTTTTTTAACGCGCGGGTATATCGGAGAAATCGTCATCGCAGTTCCGCAAACTCGGCGGCAGGCCCGGGAGCTGCTCCATCCATTTACCGATGAAGTGGCCGCCTTGCTCATTCATGGGTGGCTCCATTTGATTGGGTATGATCATATCAATAAGTCCGACGCGCGGCGCATGCGAGGTTTGGCCAAACGCATCTGGCGCGCGTATGAATTACACGCACGGTAATCACATCCTATGCCAATAATCGATTTGCACAAGTTCGTAAAAAGTTTCCGTTACGCCGGCCGCGGTTTTTGGTATGCCATAAAGAATGAGCAGAGCATCAGGTTCCATCTGCTGGCCAGCCTGCTGGTCATTATTCTGATGGTCTATTTCGAGGTGACGCTCTGGCAAGCGATAATTTTGCTGATGATCATGATGTTTGTCCTTGTTTTGGAGCTCCTGAACACGATTTTTGAGAAAGTCGCGGATATTCTCAGTCCCCGGATCCATATGTACGTCGAAGTCATCAAGGATGTCATGGCCGCCGCGGTTTTAGTCGCCGCGATTGGGGCGATTGCCATCGGCTTATTGATATTTATCCCGTATTTTGTTTGCTAGTGTTCCCACGAATCAGCCGCCAAACCAGCTAAACTATTACCGTTTGCCAGCCTTTTGCAAATTAACTGTAAATCCTTTATAATATGGGTAAATGCGCGGCGCTCCATAACAGTCATGTCGGGTAGCGAGCAGGGGTGCCAGTCGGACTTTCGTTTATTATAATATATGGCAAAAGAAGAAATCATAACTGGACTTGATATCGGGTCAACTACGATTCGGATTGTGGTCGGGCAGGCCAACCAGCATGACAATAAAATTCATGTGCTGGGAGCCGCTGAGCATCCGGCTGAGGGAGTGAGCAAAGGAGCGATTACCAGCATCGAAGATGCCGTTTCTTCCATATCCGCGACCCTCGAGAAGGCTGAGCGCATGACCGGAATCCCGGTTGAGCACGCGTATGTGGGCATCAATGGCAGCCATATTACCGCCCAAGAAAGCCATGGGGTCATTGCCGTATCCAAATCAGACGGCGAGGTGCGCGAGGAAGACGTGGAACGCGTGATTGAAGCGGCGCAAGCAGTGGCCACCCCCCCGAATTATGAAATCCTCCATGTCATTCCGCGGAGCTTTACCGTGGACAACCAGAAGGGGATCAAGGATCCGGTCGGCATGACTGGCATCCGGCTCGAAGTGGATGCCCAAATTATCCAGGGCTTGTCTTCCCAGGTGAAAAATATCACGAAATGCATTTATCGGACGGGCATCGATATCAATGACCTTGTCCTGGGCGTCTTGGCTTCAGCCGAATCCGTCCTGACAAAAAAGCAGCGGGATCTGGGCGTCGCTCTGCTGAATATCGGCGGTTCGACGACAAGCTTGCTCGTTTTCGAGGAGGGTGACGTGCTGCACACGGCCATTTTGCCCGTTGGATCAAGCCATATCACGAACGACATCGCGATCGGTTTGCGGACGTCGATAGATTTGGCCGAAAAAATTAAGATTGAATATGGCACGGCATTGCCGGACGATGTCAATAAGCGCGAGGAGATAAACCTCGGCGAGATAGATTCACGCGAAGAAGGGGTGGTATCCCGCCGGCATATTGCCGAGATCATCGAAGCGCGTTGCGAGGAAATATTCAAGATGGCTGACAAGGAATTGCAGAAAATCGACCGAGCCGGATTGCTGCCGGCCGGCGTGATTATCACCGGGGGCGGCGCGAAACTGCCCGGCCTGGTTGAGGTGGCGAAAAGAGAGTTTAAATTACCGGCGTCGCTTGGTTATCCGCTTAATTTAGCGTCTACTGCCGTTGATAAGGTGAATGACGTGAATTATTCGACGGCGATCGGACTGTTATATTGGGGCGCGGGATTATCGGAGAAAAAGAGCGGCGGCCGCGGGCTGAAAATGCCGCATTTTTCGTCTGCCAAGGAAGTGACTTCGAAAATGAAGCAATGGTTTAAATCCTTAATGCCGTAACGGGGGAGGGCAATTATTAAATGAAAAATTACCATTCAAATCGGAATACTATGGAAATAAAACCGGATATTGAGACGTTTGCCAAGATAAAAGTCGTGGGGGTGGGCGGATCGGGCGGCGCGGCCATTGACCGCATGATCAGCACGAAGATACGCGGCGTGGAGTTTATCGCCATTAATACCGATGCGCAGGCCTTGCACCATTCGAAAGCCCCTCATAAGCTCCATATCGGCAAAACCACCACCCGTGGTCTGGGCGCGGGGATGGATTCGGAAATCGGCCGTAAAGCGGCTGAAGAGGACCAGGACGAAATTCATGATATATTGAAGGGGTCAGACATGATTTTTATCACCTGCGGCATGGGCGGCGGTACCGGTACGGGCGCCTCGCCATTGATCGCGGATATCGCCAAGGACGTCGGAGCGCTCACGGTGGCGGTAGTCACCAAGCCATTTTCGTTCGAAGGCGCCCAGCGCAAGGGTATCGCGGAATCTGGTTTGGCGGAATTGGCGGAAAAGGTTGATACGATCATTACCATCCCGAATGATCGGATTTTGCAGATCATAGATAAGAAGACATCCTTGCTTGACGCGTTCCAGACGGTTGATGAGGTTTTGCGTCAGGGCGTCCAGGGCATTTCAGACCTGATTACCGTGCCTGGACTCATTAACGTTGATTTTGCGGATGTGCGGTCGATCATGGAAAGCGCCGGTTCGGCGCTGATGGGCATCGGCCAAGGCTCTGGAGAAAATCGGGCCATTGACGCGGCCAAAGCCGCGATCGACAGCCCATTGCTTGAATTGTCCATTGAGGGCGCCAAAGGCATACTCTTTACGGTGACTGGCGGGCCTGATCTGGGCATGTACGAGGTAAATGAGGCGGCCCGGATCATTACTGCCTCCGCGGATCCCAACGCGCGAGTGATATTCGGCGCCGTCATTGATGAGACCATGAAAGATCAGGTGAAGATTACCGTAGTGGCCACCGGTTTTGGCGGCAAGCAGAAATTATTGAAAAAGATCAGGCCGATGAATTACGGCGGCATGGTCGAACGCGAAGAGCCGAAGACTATTTTTTCAGCGAATAAAATAAAATCAGCGCCGGAAGCCAGGCCGTCCTATATGTCGCCCCCAGCCGCGCCGCCTCCAAAGAAAGAGCCGACCAGGACTGACGAAGATGATTTGGAGATTCCCGCGTTTATCCGGAAGAAAATGATGTAGCCGGGATAGGCCGTCCGTCTAGGACAGTCGATCGAGCGTATAACCAAAATCGTCAGTTGCGGCTGTATTTTGGCGGCTGGCCATTGCCAGCAGAAATACGAAAATTGAAATATAGGCTAGTTATCCACATGATTGGCATTTTCAGCTAATCTTGCCTATTTGACTACGCCTGTATTTAGTAGCATACTGTTTAGTAGACATACTACATGTTGATATTATGAAATGCCCGGCTTGCCATCATGCGGACACTAAGGTAAGTGATTCCCGCCTAGTTAATGACGCCATGGCCATTCGGCGCCGGCGCCAGTGCCTGCGGTGCGGCTTTCGTTTTTCTACCTATGAGTCAGCGGAAATTCTGAATTTGACGGTTATCAAGCGGGATGGCCGCCGTGAGCCGTACGATAAGGATAAATTGG
The DNA here is from genome assembly GCA_043808365.1 of Patescibacteria group bacterium. Lineage (GTDB taxonomy): Bacteria > Patescibacteriota > Patescibacteriia > UBA10025 > JAHIVO01 > JBAYGJ01. Next base: position 24,158 of record JAZDEZ010000003.1, on the reverse strand, counting down.
AATCCGGGCTGAAAAAATCATTTGAAAAGCGGCCGATCACCCAGGACGAGTTTAAGCGCCTGGTCAGCCAGGTTGAGCGCGATATCCAGATGATCGGCCATGACGAGATAAAAAGCGGCCAGATCGGCGAAATCATCATGAAGCAACTGAAGAAGAAGGACGAGGTCGCCTATATCCGATTTGCCTCGGTGAACCGGTCATTCAAGGACGCGCGAACGTTCCAGCGTGAGCTCCGCAAGCTGATCGGCAGCCGGGGCAAGAAAAGAAAATAAATACTAATTGAAGATAGTATGGTAAAAATAAACAAGATTCGCAAACGGGCGGGAACTGTCGTGGAGTTCGACCAGCAAAAAGTCGCTAATGCCATCTATAAGGCGACAGTTTCAATCCAACAGGAGGACCAGCCGCTCGCGGAAAAATTGAGCAAAAAAGTCGTCAGTATTCTCGAGAAGAAGTATGACAGCACCACCATCCCGACAGTTGAGCAAATCCAGGATATTGTCGAAGAGGTGCTGATCAAGGAAAAACAGATACAATTGGCCAAAGCCTATATATTATATCGGAAAGAGCACCAGAAGATCCGCGAGGCGAAAGGATCATATTTGGGTTTGCCGGAGCTGGATACGAATTTGACCGTCAATTCTTTGCGGGTCCTGTCCAAGCGGTACCTGCGCAAGGATCCAAACGGCAAGGTGATCGAAACGCCGCCGCAAATGTTCCGGCGCGTGGCTGGCAACATTGCCCAAGCTGATGCGCGGTACGATTCCCTGCTGAATCAAAAAGTTGATGTCGCGACCACAGAGGATGAATTTTATAAAATGCTTTCCCGTCTGGAGTTTGTCCCGAATTCCCCGACCTTGATGAATGCGGGCAAAGAGCTCCAACAGCTCGCCGCGTGTTTCGTATTGCCTGTCGGCGATTCCATGGAAGAAATTTTTGACGCGGTCAAATGGACGGCCTTGGTCCATAAAACAGGCGGCGGGACTGGTTTCTCGTTTTCCCGCCTCCGGCCGAAGAATGACCGGGTCATGTCCACCAAAGGCGTCGCCTCCGGTCCGGTGTCGTTTATGACCGTATTTGACGCGGCCACGGAAACCATCAAGCAGGGCGGTACCCGGCGCGGAGCCAATATGGGCATCCTGCGGGTGGACCATCCGGATATTTTGGAATTTATCACTGCCAAGGAAAATAATGACCGACTGAATAATTTCAACATTTCGGTGGCCGTGACTGAGGATTTCATGATCGCGGTCGAGCAAAACACTGATTACGACCTGTTGAACCCCAAGGACAAGACGGTCGTGGACCGGCTGAACGCGCGCAAGGTGTTCGACCTGATCGTCACGCTGGCCTGGAAAAACGGCGATCCCGGCATTGTTTTTATCGACCGCATCAACCGCGATAACCCGACGCCGAAAGTCGGCGACATGGAAGCCACGAATCCGTGCGGTGAGCAGCCGTTACTGCCGTTTGAAGCGTGCAACTTAGGTTCGTTGAACTTAGCCAAGATGGTCCGGGGAGATTTTTCCATTGGCGAGCCAGTGGAAATTGACTGGGAAAAGATGCGCGCGACGATCCGCATGGCCATCCATTTTTTGGATAATGTCATTGATATGAGCCATTATCCGCTGCCGCAGATTACCCAGATGGTGCATGACAACCGTAAGATCGGACTGGGAGTGATGGGTTGGGCCGATTTGCTGATCGTATTGGGCGTCCCGTATGACAGCCAAGAAGCGGTAGACCTTGGGGAAAAGGTTATGAAATTTATCGCCGATGAATCAAAGCAGATGTCCCGCGATCTAGCGCGCGACCGCGGGCAATTCCCAAATTTTGAGGGCAGTATATATGACCAGCCTGACGCGCCGAAAATGCGCAATGCCACCACCAATACAATCGCCCCGACCGGTACCATCAGCATCATTGCCGGATGTTCGTCCGGCATCGAGCCGCTGTTCGCCATATCGTATGTCCGCAATGTCATGGATGACAATGAACTCATTGAAGTCAATCCATTGTTTGAATATGTGGCTCGGCGCGAAGGTTTTTACAGCGAGGAACTGATGAAGAAGATCGCTGAACATGGCGGCGTGCAGGGCATGGACGAGGTGCCAGCCAAATGGCAGAGACTGTTTGTCGTCTCGCATGACATCACTCCGGAGTGGCATCTGAAGATGCAGGCTGTTTACCAGAAATACACGGATAATGCCGTGTCAAAGACGGTCAATTTCCCGAATGACGCCAAAGTAGAAGACGTGGAAGAGGTGTACATGCTGGCGTACCGTCAGGGCTGTAAAGGCGTGACTATTTACCGCGACCGGTCGCGTGATGTCCAGGTCCTCAATATCGGCTCGGTCAAGCACAAAGAATCAAAAAAATCGTTCAGTTACAATTATGACGATTTACGCAGCGGGGCGGCGGTACCGACCGTGAAAATAGCGAGTGAACGGGAGCCAGTGCCGGCGGCCGGCGCGGCCCGGCGCAGTCATGTCATTGAAGTGTGCCCGGAATGCAAGACAAACATGGAAATAAAGGAGGGATGCTCCGTCTGCCCGAAATGCGGATTTTCTGCCTGCAGCCTCGGATAATATCATGAGAGAACACCTACGGCTCGTCCCTCCCTTTGGTCAGGACTTCGGCCTCATCGCTCTTATTCCCTTAGCGGGTGCCTCGGCCCGGGACCTCCCGCCCGACTGCCCCGCCAATGGTGCGGGGCGGGCGCGGTATAACCCGTGGCCTCGGCGCAACAAATCATATTGCTGAGATGATATGAAATTTAAAAAGATAGACAGAGGTTTGGTGCATGTTTATACGGGCCATGGCAAAGGCAAGACCACGGCGGCCCTCGGATTGGCGTTGCGGGCGATAAGTTATAAAAAAAAGGTGCTGATGGTCCAGTTCATCAAGGGTCCCTGGCGTTCCGGCGAATTAAATATTGCCGATAAACTGAAACCGTATTTAACCATAAAGTCGTTTGGCCAGGGATTCATAAAGATTATGGGCGACCGGAAGCCTTTCGAAGCCCACCGGAAAGCGGCTCAGAAAGCCTTTGGTTATGTAAAAACAGCGATTAGATCGGGCCGCCAAGACCTAATCATACTTGATGAAATCAATGTGGCTATAGGCGAAAAATTGTTGACGGCAGATTCGGTGGCTGGCCTCATCAAAAAAAAGCCTGACCGCGTCGAACTGGTTTTGACAGGACGGCAGGCACCGGCTAAGATTATACAATTGGCCGATTACGTTTCGGAAATCAAGATGATCAAGCATCCGTATAATCGGGGAATTCTCGCCAGGCCCTCTATTGATTATTAACTTATTATAAACGTATGAAAAGCAACAAACCGGAATTTCATTGGTGGTTTGCCAGCATCTCAGTGAGTTTTGCCGTCATCATGCTGACTGCTTTAGGAATATCCAGCTATTCCACAGGGAAGGCAATTGCCGTGCAGGATATGCATGCCGCTAAAATCCAGGTTGCGGTCGGCAGCCAAGGCACAATTATTGGAAAGGTAGCTGGCGTGAATGTGGTGAATGCAAAAGTTACTATCGCGCGCAGTGACGGTAATACGGTCAGTGTTGAATTAAGCGTACCGACTAGTGGGACCGTGCTCGACGCCCTGACCAAGGCAACGCAAGTCTATGGCCTGGTATTGGATACGAAAGATTATGGTGAGATGGGTGTATTGGTCAATGCCATCGGAGATCTGTCAGGCGGGCAGGACAATAAGTACTGGTCTTATTATGTCAATGGACAAGCGGCCACAGTGGCCGTGGATAAACAGATTGTCCAGCCAGGGGATGCCATAGAATTCAAATTTGAAGCCAGTCTGTTTTAATAAATCACAAAAATAACATATGAAAAATAAGCAATGGTTCGTCGGTATAACAGTGCTTATTTTTGTGATGGCAACCGTGCTCATGCGCTTGGTCCCGCACCCGTATAATTTCATTCCGGTTGGCGCATTGGCGCTGTTTTGCGGGACGCATATCCGTTCACGGTGGGGAGTATTGATTCCGCTCGCGGCCATGATCGTGACTGACTCAATCATTGGCTGGCACAGCCTCATTTTATTCACTTGGGGATGTTATGCGCTCGTCGGCATGATTGGCTGGTGGGTGCGGCAGAATAAAAATATCGGCCGGATCGTGGCCGGCACCGTGGCCGGGTCAGTCCTGTTTTATATTGTTACGAATTTTGCCGTGTGGGCATTCACCCCGCTCTACAGCAAAACATTGGCTGGTCTGGTGCAGAGCTATATCATGGCCATCCCATTTTATCGGAACACGTTTTTTGGGGATATTTTTTATGTCACGGTATTTTTCGGAGTTTTTGAGGTGGCCAGATATGTGTTGAGAAAACGCAGTGAGTCAAAGGCAGTAACGCAGCTTATCTAATAGCGCGACAGAGAAATGCCGTAGATAGGCGGCATTTTTTGTGTCTTTATTATTTACGCGCATCACGTTATAATGGAGATGAAAGGAGACGATTTATATGGCAAATTATCAGCACTACCAGCGTTTTCGCCCCCGCGGGGAAAGATCCGCGTTTAATTGGACCAGGATACTGATTATCGGCGGCATCATTTTTGTGGTTTTTTTGATTGGACGGTCGATATTTTCCAATCAACCGGCGCCGACCCTGACCTTGCCGAATGACAACGCGGTACTGAGCAGTACGAATGCTGATACCAATACGAATACGACAAACCAAAACTCCAATACAAATGGTAATACGAACGCGCCTGCTAATATAAATAGTGATGCTAACGTGAATGTGAACATCGCCGCATCGACGAGCGGTTTCAGCCTGGAGACGTGCACGAAAGTCATGTCGCGCGGGTCAGCGGATCAGAAGCAGGTCGCGCTGACTTTCAATGTCGGGACGGCCAAGGAAGGGGAGATCCAGGCAGTCCTGGACGGCCTGAAAACTGCCCAAGTCACCGCCGAGTTTTTTGCCCGTGGTGACGTGGCCGAATTAAATTCCTCCATGATCAAGAAAATAAGCGATGACGGTTTTCCCGTCTATAATCTCAGTTATAGCCATCCGCGTTTCAATGATCTGCCGGCTTCAGGCATTGCGGAACAATTGTCAAAAGCAGACCAGGCCATCGGCCAGGCCACGGGCCAATCAACAAAACCTTTTTTCCGGCCGCCTTATGGAGAAGCGGATGCTGACGTGGTGGCCGCGGTCAAACAGGCCGGGTATTGCCCGATCACCTGGACCGTGGACGCGCTGGACTGGTCGTCAGACTACACGGCAGCCCAATCAAAAGACCGCGTGCTGAACAATGCCGTGCCTGGCGCGATCATTCTTATGCAGGCCAGTAATTCGGTCACGGCGGAGATAGTGCCGGATTTGGTGGCTCAATTGAAAAGCCAGGGGTATGGCATCGTGTCTTTGGAAACATTATTGAAATAAAAAGGCGCGCCCCGGTGTACTAGTGTTTAGGAACGAGCTTGATACTTCGGCGGCGCTCAGTATCAACCCTGAGCGGCGCCCGCTTCGCCGCGAGGCGAGCCGAATGGGTTGACATGCCTTATGTAAATCTGGATAATTTTATCATAATAATATATTTTATCAATATTAAAAAGTATGGAAAAGAAAGAACCTTTATCTTCAGAATCAAGCTCAATGCGTAATGGCCGTGGAGTCAGAAACGCAAATTCCACTGGCCCGTTGCCCCAGCCACCAGCGGCTGAAGCTCTGGTGACCTTCAGTCAACTGCGAAATTTAGCGATCGGCGTATTAATAATAAGCATCCTGGTCGGAGCGGTTTCTGGTTTGGTATTTGGCGCGTGGGCCAGCTCCGATTCCACGGTTTCATCCTGGGTGCAAAAAAATATTCTCGGCCGCAACAGTACTCCGTCAGTAACTTCTGCCAGTACAATAACTCCACAGACTTTGTCGGTGACGGAAGATTCCGCCACTATCGACGTGGTGAAAAAGTCCAGTCCAGCCGTAGTCAGCATCGTCATTACCCAGGATTTGAGCAAAATTTATTCTAACTCCGGGGCGGATCTTTTCCCGTTCGGCATGTTCAATTTTGGCACGCCGCCCCAGGGCCAGCAGGAGGTCGGGGCCGGCAGCGGTTTCATTATTTCGTCGGATGGCATGATCATGACGAATAAGCACGTGGTCAGCACTACTGACGCTGAATATACCGTGGTCATGAATGACGGCAAGAAATACAGCGCCAAAGTTTTAGCCACTGACCCGTTCAATGACGTGGCGATTGTTAAGATTGACGCGAAGGATTTGCCGACTTTAACGCTGGGCGATTCCAGTGCGCTGCAAATCGGCCAAACAGTGATAGCCATTGGCAATGCGCTCGGTCAGTATCAGAATACGGTTACTAAGGGGGTCGTATCTGGACTATCACGGACAGTCACAGCCGGCGATGGCTCCGGCCAGTCCGAGACGCTCCAGGATATCATCCAGACGGATGCCGCGATCAACTCTGGTAATTCTGGCGGGCCGCTATTGGATTTGGCCGGACAGGTGGTAGGCATCAATACGGCTGTCAATAGTTCGGGCCAATTGGTCGGTTTTGCCATCCCAATCAACCAGGTAAAAAATGCGGTGGAAAGCGTAAAGAAAAACGGCACTATTATCCGGCCATACCTGGGCGTGCGATATGTCATCATCAACGGTGATGTGGCCGAAAAAAATAAGCTGAGCGTAGATTATGGCGCGATGGTTGTCCGCGGCGATGACCAAACGGAATTTGCCGTCATCCCCGGCAGTCCGGCGGACAAGGCCGGGATCGTGGAGAACGACATCATCCTGGAGGTGAATGGCCAGAAAATCAGCGAAGACCATTCGTTGGCCACTGAGTTGCAGAAATATAACGTTGGTGATAGCGTGACCTTGAAAATATCCCACGCCGGAACCGAAAAGACCGTGTCAGCGAAATTAGAGCAGGCTAAATAACTATTTTTAACTTTATGAATGATCACCTTGAGTCAGCTCCACAATCCGTACCGCCGGAAAAGCTGCCCGATGTTCCAAAAACACCGGAAGAAGTAAAGATTGACCGTGAACTCATCGAAACTCGACGGCATGATTTTGAAACGTTGTATAAGTACATGAAGATGTACCAGGCCGAGGGCTGGACAGTAATGAAAATTGAAGCCGCCAGTCCAAAACTCACGGAAATAATCAGATCATTAAAAGATGTGTTGCGATCCGCAGGTATTGCTGATATTGACGGTTTATTAGAAGAGCTGTTGTCCGAAGTCAGGCAATGTCATGAAAATAAAAAACTAAAGCATGAATTTATTGAAACAATTTTTGACCATACGCGTATGTCAGGCGGTCCGGTGCAGAAGTTTTATGAAGCGTTCGTAAAAGGCCTCAAAGCCCAGCAGGAAATGGAAACCCAGAAGCAGGCCGCCTGAAAATTATTAATAATCCCATACTCATTGGCGTGGTTTTTTTGGGTTTGTCTGAAAAGCTTTTGTACGATACAATATAGTCACGAATATGAAGGAACTAATCGGCGAATTGATTGATTTGCGCGAAAAAATATCCCGTACCTGGGCAATTTTGAAGTTGGACCAGACTCGTGAAAAGCTTAAGCTTCTTGAGATGGCCATGGCTAAGTCGGATTTTTGGAATGACCCGGCCGCGGCAAAAATAAAATCCCAAGAACACGACGAACTTAAGAAGGACCTGGACAAGTGGAGCCAGATTGCCCAAGAGGTGCGTGATTTGATTGAGCTGGCGTCCGCCTCGGACCATGAAGGAGAGCAATCCCTAAAGTCGGAAATTACCAAACGTGGCGAAGAATTATCCGGCCAATTCCAATCCTTGGAGTTTTTTATCATGCTGGCAGGCAAATATGACGCTTATCATGCCATTGTGGCAATTCATGCCGGGACCGGCGGCGTGGATGCCCAGGATTGGGCATCGATGCTGTTACGGATGTATGTACGGTTCTGCGAGCGCCAAGGGTGGCTGGTGAAAGTCGTGGACAAGTCCATGGGCAATGAAGCGGGGATCAAGAGCGTCACCATGGAAGTAATCGGCCGATACGCGTATGGCTATTTGAAGGCTGAAGCGGGAGTGCATCGTTTGGTCAGAATTTCGCCGTTTGATGCGGAAAAAATGCGCCACACTTCATTTGCTTTGGTGGAAGTATTGCCGGTGCTGGAAGAAATCAGTGAAGTGAAGATTGATGACAAGGAATTGCGGATTGAGACGTCTACGGCATCCGGTCATGGCGGCCAGTCGGTGAATACGACGTACTCAGCAATTCGTATCGTTCATATACCTACTGGGTTGACTGTTTCGTGCCAGAATGAACGCTCGCAGATGCAGAACAAGGAAACTGCCTTGAAAATCCTCAGGGCCAAGCTGCATGCCCGGTATTTGGAGGAGCAGCAGAAGGAAAAAAGAGAACTGCGCGGCGCCTATCAAGAAGCAGCCTGGGGCAACCAGGTCCGCTCGTATGTTCTCCAGCCTTATAAGATGGTCAAAGATCATCGGACAAAATTCGAGGTGCAGGATGTTGATAAAGTGCTGGACGGGAACATTATGGAGTTTATAGAATCGTATTTGCGAAGCAGTAAGAATTAGTTATTTACTATATAAGTAAATAAGCCATGGGAAGGCTTATTTTTTTTGACAGTTTATAATATTATATTATGCTAATATTAGCTATTAATTATCATTTATGCGTTTTATTGTAGAAAATAAATTGACAAAAATGCTACCAGGCATATACTGGTATAATCTAAGCAGTTAATGCATACCTATGTCATTCGCGGCAATACTCAAACAATTAGGCTTGTCTGATAAGGAAGCCCAAATATACCTGGCGTTACTGAATGCTGGGCCTTCTTCTGTTCGGACATTGGCAGCCGCGGCTCAGGTAAACCGGGGCACGACTTATGATATTCTGAAGTTTTTAATAAAACGTGGCTTGGCCAGTTATTACCATCAGGATAAGCGCCAATATTTTCTGGCTGAGGATCCGGAAAAACTTAAAAAATTTCTCCATGACCGGATCCACGAGCTGGAAGAATCAAAAACAGCGGTTGAATCGATTATTCCGGAATTGAAATCGGTGTACGACCGCGCCGAGGATAAGCCGGTAGTCAAGTACTACCAGGGAGCCAAGGGCATTAAAACTGTTTTAAGCGATGTGCTTGATGTCATGTCGGAAACGAACGAAAAAGAGTATTATGTATATTCGGCTTCTGATATCCGACAGCATTTGTACGAAGGTTTCCCGAATTTCGCAAAAGAGCGAGTCAAGCGTAAAATCCGCTGTAAAGTAATTGCCCTCGGTTCTGGCGGACAACTATGGGGACTCGATGAACGAAAGTGGCTGACTAAAACCGAAGGCTCGCCGACGTATATGATCATTTACCAAAAGAAATTAGGCTTGATTTCATTGGACAAGGATAAACAGCCGATCGGCATGATTATCGCTGATCCAGGCCTATACCAGACAAACAAAATGATTTTTGAATATTTATGGAACGCGCTTCCGTAAAAAATAGAAAAATAGTTCATGAACAATATATCAAGAATAGGAGGCACGTATGTGCGGAATAATTGGGTATGTCGGTCGACGTCAGGCCTTGCCCATCCTCATGGATGGCCTGAAACGTCTGGAATACCGCGGTTATGACTCAGCCGGGATTGCCTTAGTCTCTAGCGAGGGCTTTTGGTTGCGCAAATCTGTTGGCAAGATTGCGGCCTTAAGTGAAAAACTCAACATCAACAGCAATTCTAGTACATATGGAATTGCACACACCCGCTGGGCCACCCATGGTGAGCCAAACGAAGTAAACTGTCATCCCCATCTTAGCGATGATGGCACTATTGCCCTTGTCCATAATGGCATTATAGAAAATGACGGGACACTAAAAGCCTGGCTGACAGACCGTGGTGTTTCGTATGCTGGCGAGAATGACTCAGCTATTCTGGCGCTACTCATAGGTTACATGTACCATGGCGACCTTACCGAAGCCGTTCGGCAGGCATTGCTGATGGTTGACGGTACGTATGGGATCGCTGTTGAGTCTACGGCTCAACCTGGCCTCATTGTCGCGGCACGTAAAGGATCCCCGCTCGTCATCGGTCAGGGTATTGGCGAATATTTCGTCGCTTCTGACGCATCCGCTATCATTGGGCATACCAATAAATTGGTATATCTCGAAGATGGAGAAATAGCGTCTATCACTCCTGATACGAACAGTATTACTACTCTGAACAATGAACGGGTGGATGCACGGATCGTGGAAGTGAATCTGACTCTCGACATGATCGAGAAAGAAGGGTACGACCACTTCATGCTCAAGGAAATCTTTGAACAACCAGAAGCAATCATCCGTACGCTGGCTGGACGGGTACGGTCGGGCGTGCACAGTGTCCATTTGCGTTGTTTGGAGAACGGGTTCCCTGAAAGCATGCCTCGGATCGATTCAATCAAAATCCTGGCTTGCGGCACATCATGGCACGCCGGTCTTATCGCTGCCATATTGATGGAGCGAATTTTACGGATCACGGTTACTTGTGAACAGGCGTCTGAATTTCGGTATCGTGATCCTTTCTTGCCGCCGAATACCTTATGCATCGCTATTTCACAGTCAGGCGAGACGGAGGACACAAAGGCCGGCCTCAAACTGGCAAAAGAAATGGGGGCATACACCTTCGGTATCGTGAATGTAGTCGGTTCATCTATCGCTCGCATGGTAGATGGCGGCATCTATATGCATGCCGGACCGGAAATCGGCGTCGCATCGACGAAGTCATTTACATGTCAGGTAGTGGCGTTATCAATCTTAAATCTTGGCCTATCCAAGTTTATGGATGAACGTCAGCCGTTGCCAAACGGTCAACCCAGGATTTCCGACGCTGATTTCGATAAAATCGTTGATGAACTTTTGGAATTACCGGCCAATGTGAAACGGGTAATCAACCAAGTGTACCCTATGGTTCGGACAGATCGCTGTCCCACTGGGTTGTACGCAAAGTTCTTGACGTGCCTCCGGTGGCTCGGATTCCCGATCCCACATGTGCTTAGCCAACCGCAGGGGATTGTCCAGAAAATTGCCAGGATATTTTGGCGGCTGCCGAACTTTCTTTTCCTTGGCCGAGGATATCTGTATGCATCTGCTTTTGAAGCAGCCTTGAAGATGAAAGAAATTTCCTACATCCATGCAGAAGGGTATTCAGCTGCGGAAATGAAACACGGCCCGATCGCCTTGATTGACACGAATATGCCTGTCGTTATTATCGCTCCCCAGGACGTTGAAAAGTCATTAACGTATGAGAAGATTGTTTCTAACGCCAAGGAGGTTGCAGCCCGACACGGCCGCATCATCGCCGTCGTCAGTACAGGTGATACTGAAATTCGCCGTTTAGCAGAATGGGTAATTGAGATTCCAAAAACTGTCGGACATCTGACACCTATTCTGATAATGATCGTACTGCAGCTTTTGGCATATGAAGTGGCTGTCCTGAAAGGCTTTGATCCTGATAAACCCCGCAATCTGGCTAAATCTGTGACAGTTGAATGAGGGCACTGTCATATTATTGATCAATAGCCGTCGCTTGAAACACAGCGGCGGTTTTTTATTATTACGAATATATTAATGACAATACGAATACATGGATTTAACCGTTTGACCAAACATATTTTTAGATACAGCGCTTGACATTTTTGGCAAGGATAGGTAGAATGGTAATAGTTAACCTTTCAAGTTTGAATTAATTCAAGCGCCGAAAAGGAAAGGAGGCATAGGACAGGCGTTAAATTATTTTCGACTTGGCAGGCTAGGATGCTTGTACTTTTAACAATTTAACCTCACACAGTCAGAGTAGATTGAGGGGATAATATGAGCGGTGATAAAACCCGAATGCCGAGTTTCACACCAGGGAAGGTGGTAAACTTCCCAGCTGGCATCGATGGCGAAAACGCCAAGGGCACAATAACATCCATGTCAGGAAATCTGGCTCTCATCGAGAGCAGTGCTTCGCCAGGTATATTCGTCAGGCAGGTTGACGGCAATAATTTTTTCATGCCGTCACGGGATCAGAATTCGCCTCACCTCGGTGGGTAGTCACCATATTTATAGGCGGAGATACACGTGATCTCCGCTTTTATTATTACGAATATTATATTTTTACGAATACTATTTAAATAATACGAATACATGCGTGAGGTCAGTTGGCCAGTCTTTTGCATTTGACATAGCGAGTGAGTGTGCTAGGCTGTAAACATCAACCTTCCCGTTAATTCGCGGAAGGTTTTTGTTTTATGGCTAGGTTGCCAAAATTCAATATAGCGGGTCAGGCCCATTTTGTGACAACCAAGACCTTTAAGAATAAACCACTTTTTATAGATGAGAAATGTTGTGGGATTGTTCTGAAGGATATCGAGTTTTACCGCCAGAAATTGGGATTCAGGGTGGTTGGTTATTGCCTGATGCCTGACCATCTGCATTTGATTGTTTGGTGGGATGCGGATGAACATAAGGGATTGACGATATCCAAAATTGTACAGGCAATCAAAGGGCATTCAGCCAAGGAGATTATAAATTATATGAAGACGGGTAGGCGAAAGCCCTCGCTTTCGCCCTCTTCCGCCGCGAGCGCGGGCTCGCGGCTACCCAAAGCTTATAGATGGATTAACCGAGGTCACGTTCATACCCCTGGGACCGAAAAAATCTGGCAACCTTCATTTTACGATTTCAACATTTATTCTGAAAAAAAGTTATTAGAGAAACTTGCCTACATCCATGATAATCCGCGCCGGGCCGGTCTGGTGATGCAGGCAACTGACTACCCGTTTTCCAGCGCCAGAAATTATTTTATGGACGACCATTCGGAAATATTCGTTAACACTTCATTATGCTGATATTTACCAAATCAAAGACATTCCTTCTGATATGCCTTAGTATTTGTGCCGGTATTGGAGTTGGTCCGGTTGGTATCTGGCCCTGGTGGCTATGCGCGTTGATAATCGGGTTGGCGGCGGTCTTGCTGTTTGTTTTCTGGCCGCGGATGATTGTCCGCATTATCTGTGTTTGCGTAGTATTGTTTGTCTGCGGAGTTTTTCGGTATCAGCTTAGCGGGCGCGCCCCGACGCCGGAAGATATTGATTTCTACAACGGTAGCGCCACTCGTTTTTTAGGTGTGGTGGCAGACGAGCCTGACGTGCGGCAAGACAGCGTTAAATTATCCATTGAAACGTCGCGGACGGATGCTGAAAACGCGTCCGGCCGAGTTCTGGTGACCGTGCCGACCTATCCAAGCTATCACTATGGCGACCTTTTAGAAATTTCCTGCGAGATCGCCACACCCGGCCAGATCGCACTGGACGACGGCTCTGGCCGGATTTTTGATTATGAAGCGTATTTGTCCCGATATGAAATCCATTCAGTTTGTTATCGGCCCCAGTCGGTGTTGATGCGCGGTGAGGGGTATGGCAGCTGGATCATGGCCGGTCTTTTTGATATAAAAAATCGTCTTATTCTGGCGATGCAAGAGATAGCGGCTGAACCTTTTTCTTCGCTTTTAGGAGGCATCTTGCTTGGCGCGAAAAAAGCCATGCCACCGGACCTCATGACCGGTTTCAACCGCACCGGCATCACGCATATCGTAGCCCTGTCCGGTTTCAACATTACCATTATAGCCATGGCTTTATCCGCGTTGACTCAGCGGATGGCGCTGCCACGGCGGATGAGTTTTTGGGTGTCGTGTTTGTGTATCGGGATTTTCGTGGTCATGACCGGCGCCCAAGCATCAGCAGTGCGCGCGGGCATAATGGGAGGATTGGTGCTATTGGGGCGCGAACTTGGGCGGTTAAGCAGGATCACCAACGTCCTGGTGTTTGCCGCGACCTGCATGGTGGTGATAAACCCGCGGATACTGTCGTTCGACGCCGGTTTTCAGCTGTCGTTTTTGGCCACGCTCGGGCTGGTATATCTATCGCCGGTTTTTGAAAGATGGTTTTCGCACCGGCTGGTTCCCGGGTGGCTGAGCACTACGCTGGCCGCAACGATGTCGGCCATCTTTTTTACGGCACCGCTCATCGCCTACCAGTTTGGACGTTTGTCCATAGTAGCGCCGCTGGTTAATCTGCTGATCGTACCGGTTATCCCGCTGACTATGGGGCTGGGATTCGGCGCCGTGGTGCTGGCATTAGCGTGGCTGCCGCTGGGGTCGGTGGCGGGCTGGTTTGTCGGATTGATACTGAGGTATATCGTGGCGGTCACGGAATTTTTTTCCGGATTTGATTTTGCGTCTATTGCTTTCCGCCGCATGTCATGGATTTGGCTGGTCGCGTGGTATGCCATAATGACCCTGGGTATTATTTTTTATAAGCACAGACAGAAAAAAGCCGCATGAAATCAAAACGCGCCAAACTGATTATTTGGTTAATTGGGGCGTGCGCCGCCGGAGCCGTTTTGGCCGGCATTTATTTCCATAACCAGCGTGAAACTGATTTACGCGTTATATTCTTCGACGTCGGCCAGGGCGACAGCGCGCTTATCCGTACGCCGTCACATCAGAACATCCTGATCGATGCCGGGCCGGATACGGCGGTCTTGTCCAAATTAGGGAAGACTTTGCCGTTTTATGACCGGCAAATCGACCTGGTTGTCCTGACCCACTGCCACGCCGACCACGTCGGGGGACTGGCCGCCGTACTTGATCGGTATGATGTCGGACAGGTTATCTGGAGCGGCGTGGGCGACGCATCGCCTGGCTGCGCGGCCTGGCAGGACGTGAGTGTACGAAAAAATATTCCTGTCCGCATTGTGGCAGCCGGAAAGACATACGCGTTCGGTGACGTGACTATGGATATTTTGTATCCGATAAGTTATGAGTCAGTCGCCGGAGTCAAGGATTTGAACAAAACCTCGGTGGTCAGCCGGCTGGTTTATCAGAATACTTCATTCCTTTTTACCGGCGATGCGCCAGAAGAAGTTGAGCAGGCACTACTGGATCGCCGAAATATAAAACTCCGCAGTGACGTATTAAAAGTCGGACATCACGGCAGCCGGTATTCGTCGTCGCTGGAGTTTTTACGTGCCGTGCATCCACAGTACGCGGTACTGTCCGTAGGTGCGGGCAACTCGTATGGGCATCCGCATCTTTCAACTATTAAGCGTTTGGAAAATGTTGGAAGCTGGATATTCCGGACTGATATTGGGCAGGACATCATAATGACTGCTGACGGGAATAGTATCGTGATAAAGTAATATTTGCATAAATTATACATACCTGTTATATTACCCTAACGCTGTTTTTTCTTGAAAATTGTTCTTTAAGGAGATAGAAATGTTAATTCTAACACGGAAGTTAGGGGAGTCGATAACCATTGGCGATGACATCAAGATATCGGTTGTTGGCATCTACGGCCGCCAGGTTCGAATAGGAATTGAGGCGCCAACGCAAGTGGCTGTCCATCGGGAGGAGATTTACGTCAAGATCCGGGAGGAGGATCGCAGAGCGGCCGGGATTACGTTAGCTGATGCTATCAAGATGATCAAGCTGAAAAGAATGGGGAGTACCGGCGATTCTGCGGCATCTTCTGGAGATTAATGCTCTTTGCTGGCAATTTTTTGCCGGCATGCTTCAATCCCTCGTAGGAATACGGGGGATTTTTTTGTATACGAATATATATTAATTTACGAATAAAACCAATTGTTCAGACATTTTTTATTTAGGAACTGTGGATGGAGGGGTGTTGATATCTACCCTTGACAGAACGGTAAATATATACTAGGATGACCGGCTATGGTCGGATGCTATTTTATGCAAAAAACCGTAGTCTGAGATCAGCAATGATCTTTGACAACTTAAACTCGGAAACAATAGAAATTGTATCCAATAACCTAAAAGTCCACCGCCCAATGGGCGCGGAAAAGGAGTAATCCTCATGAAAAATCATGGTCGGAAGTTTAATCTTCCGATGGTGCGAATAAGGGCACCGTTACCAAATCCTTATACAATTCATCCGCCTCACAGTATGGGAGGTGGGCAAATGGTTAACCAGTATGTGCTCAAGTGGTACATAGCACGATCCACGAAAGGGGTTTAGGCTATGGCACAAGATCAGAACCGGATTCTCGGCAGTTTGATCCGTTACGGGATCAGTATTGCGCGACGGCACAGGGATGGCGCATTCAATCGCGGGTTTAATCCTACGAAAGAAATCGGCCAGTTTGTGCTCTCTGCAGGCCGGGAATGGACGGATGCAATCAAAAATCCTGAAGTTCGGGCAGCTGTTGACGGCGCTCTCCAAGAGTTCGGCACACAGTTTGTCGGAGCTATTGGTGGAGGTACAGAAGACATGACTAAAAGAAAAAATGGCGGTGACCAACAGAAAAATGGCACTGCTGATATCGAACTGAAAGTCCTGGCAAAGATCCATAAGATGAAGGATGCCAAGAAATCATCCCACCTGAGAGAACTCTTAGAAAAAACTTCAGATGTTGTGAAACTTTTTGTGTGCCAGTATCTGGACACGCTCCAGGACGACGCGCTCACCAACGTGGCGATAGAGACCGAAGCCATGGACGTCGAAAAGTTCCTGGATTACTTAGGTGTTGAGTCTAAGTTAAAGGAACGCGGCGTCAAAGCGAAAGTCTCCAAGTCCACTAAGGACAAGGCGTATGAGAATATCCGCAAGGCCGGTGAACACGCCAAGTGGGTGTTGAGTGCGCTCGGTGATTCGTCAAGCGATGAAGAACGCGATGCGGTCCTGGAAACGGTGTCGCATTTCAAGAAGGAAGATTTCGATAGTGGTGCTAGTATGGATCCTGAGTCCCAGCGGCGCCGGCTCGGAGTGTATCCGAAGCTGATGGATTTTGTGGCTGGGATATTTGGCCGATCAGCCACTGCCCAAGAGAAGGGGAAAACCATTGTCGGGGAAACCAGCAGCCGAATTGATCGATTTCTGGCGAACCGTGAAAAAACACGGCAGAGTGACATTAAGGCTGGCAGACGGCTCACAACTGACGCCGTGAAAAAAGTGAAACGCAACCCTAGAACCAGATGGGCGGCTCCGATTTTTGAAGCCCTGGCTGGTTTGATTCCCGAAGAGTCCAAATAGGAGATTAGTTATGTCGGATATATTAGAAAAAAATGGAGCGACTCCAGTCGCAGTGAAGAAACCGAAAAGTTTTTTCAAAAAAATCGGTGAATGGATCAAATCGTTTGACGAAGCGGTCCATGAAACACCCATCAAACGGGTCGAAGACTTGTTTGCGATCATCGGCATCTCAGCCGCTGTCAACCGCAGTTACTCCTTTATTGGAGTTTTTGCTGCGGTGCTCAGTATCGTGCTCGACCGCAGTGCCGCGCTGTGGGGGTGGATTACTGAAAACTGGGGACAGGTACAGACCGGTCTCCAGAACTGGACGCCATTTACTCAGGCGCAGAATGAACCACTCGTGGTCATGGCGGCTCGCAGGCTCAGGAATTATCACCATCTTTACCGGTCGTTGATTATCTTGTGCATCGCGGGCATCTCGATTTCTTTAGGCGCCTGGCTTGTTGTTATAGCAGGACTACCGGGATTAGCGCTATTGTTTGTTGCGTTGGTGATCATTTTTATCTGGTCAATCAGCATGCACATGGCACACGTTTTTGTCGTTCCACTGCTCAGTGCATTTGCGCTCGGTAGTATAGCACTAGTGCCCTGTTATTTCGGATGGCATTTCTGGGTGATAGCGTTTTGCATTTTCACGATCTTCGTAAGTGTCAGCATGCTAGCCGCCCTGTTATGGCCGATTTACGTCATTGCGCGATATTTTTCCACTTTTAGGAAAAAAGACGTGGCTAACGTGAACTCAGCCGACAAACAGTCACAATTCATCACTGAAAGACGCTGGTTATCCATAAAGGATTACGCGTTGAGTAACATCAAGGCGTTGTTCTGGCCCCTGAGCTTGATGGTGTATGCCATCATGTTTAAGGCCTGGGAAATCCCTGTCCACTACCTGTCGGTCATTTTCGTGATTCTTGCGCTTGCCTGTGCCGGAATCAAAACCGTTTGGATCCGCAAGGTACTGAATAGCATGACGGTCGGGAATTTATTCGCCTTTATCGGGCTCTTGGCGTTTACCATATTTGTCCCGGCTGATATGAAGACCTCACTCGAGTATCAGACCAAGGATTACGGGTATGACGCCGTTGGTATCTATTCCTTCCGGACAGACGCCAAGTACTATTGGGACGTAAACAATAATTCACGGCCCGATACGGTTGATCTCCGATTCTTGCAGGACGGATTGACGGATTCGTTGGTCTTCCCGCGGGCTGATCGGCGGTTCGCTGATGTAAATGGTGACGGTAAGTCGACCGACGCTGACATGGTATATTTTAAGCGATTTATGGACGAAAAAGGCCCTTGGCCAGTCAAAGCTGGATGGTTGGGTACACCAAAACCTGGTGTGCTGGCAGCCATTCCTACTTCGACACCTGTTCAGCAGATGCCACCGGTCCAGCCCCAGTTCGCTCCGGCGAATGGGGGAGCGTCTGAGGTTAAAACGGTAATGGCCACATCAAGTACCTGGGTTGAAATTGGAGAATTTACAAATAAGCTTAGCTTAACTACCAATAATCAAATCAATTTGGGAGGGTATGAAGTTAATGCTAATGGAAGTTCTTCTAACCCACGGCGTCCGATGATTCCGGCAGATGAGACAAACCTTGTGTATCAACGCTACCGACTCCCAATCCCGTTTGGCGCCCTTGTGTACTTGATCACCGGGGACGCCAAAGTAACTACTGGCCAGCATTTTATTTGCCCTGAAGGCATCATTGCGTATGGTTCCATGGTCGAGATGGAAGGTTCGCGTTTCCGTGTTCAGGCGATGGTGAGCGACTCGTATTATTCAGATAACAGTCGTAGCTATAACATCGCTGTTGTTCTTTGAGGAGGATATCTATTATCAAATAAGCGGGTGAATTTAATTCATCCGCTTTTATTATTGACTTTTTATAGGTATACTATATATATGATAGCATATCCAATCAAACACCGTGAGTTATTATTTGTAGTCATCTGGTGTTGTTTTTGTATAGGTATAGTCTTATTACCATATTTTCTTGGTGTCCTGGCAACCCCGTCTGGTAAGCAATTCACTTATATTACTACGGCCTCATATCAAGATACCAATAGCTACTTTACTTGGGTACGACAAGCTCAGGAGGGGCATTTCTTTTTTCAAGACCAATATACATCAGAGTTTTCTGCGAGATATTTGTTTCATCCAATTTTTTTACTAGTTGGTTTAGTTGTCAAGCTAACTTTGATTCCCGTAATATTTATATGGTTGTTGTTAATCATTGTTGCAGATTTTTTTCTTTTATTTTCAATTTATAAGTTTTTATCTTATTTTATCAAATCATCAATTCAAAGAGCCTTAACTTTTATATTTGTTAGTTTGGGGTCAGGTTTCGGATGGTTTATTGGTTGGCGATCAATTGATTTACGATTAACTGAAACCACCATTTTCCAGTCATTATCCTGGCCGTTTATATTTTCGATTGCCATTTCATTGTTATTATGGTTTTTTATCTTTGCGCTAAGGTCTTTGACAGATGAAAATTTATATGATTATAAATTGGCCAAGTATGCAGGTTTTGTTGGTTTTTTATTAGCCTTAATACATCCTTATGATTTAATAACCGCATACATTGTACTTGGTTTGTATGTAATAATTTTCAAATTATTTAGGAAGCAATTGAAAAAACTATTGTTTATTTTTCTTCCGCCAATTCTACCATTAATATATGACTTGATTATTCAACTTATCGACCCGGTGCTGCGTAGGCATAATCAAACGTTAATGCCAACGGACAACATTCTATATATCATTAGTGGGTTTGGATTAATTTTATTTTTTGCAATACTTGGCGCAAATATTATTTTTAAAAAAAGGGAGCGCTCATATTATTTTATTTTACTTTGGGCAATATCATCATTAATAATAATTTATATTCCCTTTTCTTTTCAGCGGAGACTAATTATGGGGGCCATTATCCCTATAGTTATGCTTGCTTCATACTTTTTTTTAGATTTATTTAATAGGCTTGAGATTCAAGAATTAGTGCGTTGGAAAGCAAGTTGGATTAAACGAATGTATTTTTTTACCATTATTATAATAATTTTATTCTTATCTTCAATTTCCAATTTGATCATATATTCTCATAATTTAAAAGCGATAGCAACAGGCGGATTCCCATATTACTTGGAGACAGATTTAATCATAGGAATGCGTTGGTTTAATGTTCAGGGTTACGCTGGTCAAATTGTTTTATCATCTGAAATGATGGGAAGTTTCATTCCTAGATTTTCTAGTATTAAGGTTTATCTTGGGCATTGGGCGCAAACCATTGATGAGTTAAAAAAATTTACTGAAGTTAAGCAGTTTTTTAGCACAACTACCAAAGATTCCGATCGAGTTCAATTTCTGATAAAGAATAAAATTGATTATATTTATTATTCACGTTACGAAGGGAACCAAATCAATAATAATTGTTTAAGTGGATTAGCAAATGAAAAAATAATTAACCGAGTGTATACAAATTCCTCGGTAGTAATTTATAAGGTTAATTATGAAAACATTTAAGGTTATTTTAATACTCCCTGCATATAATGCAGCGCAAACATTGGAAAAAACATTTAAAGCAATTCCCGAGTATTTTCAAAAAAATGTAATTTTGGTAGATGATTATAGTAATGACAATACAGTCAGTATTGCCCAACGTTTAGGCATTGAAACAATTGTTCATTCACACAATTTAGGGTATGGGGCAAACCAAAAAACATGTTATGATGCGGCATTGAAGCGTGATGTAGATATAATCGTGATGCTTCATCCAGACTATCAATATGATCCCCAGAAAATACCGGAATTAATCCAGCCGATTATTAATGGTAATGCTGATATAGTTTTAGGATCTCGGATCAGTAATAAGCAAGCAGTCAAGAATGGCATGCCATTTTGGAAATATGTCGGTAATAGGTTTTTAACCTGGATGGAAAATTTTATTTTACACCAAAATCTTTCTGAATACCATACAGGGTATCGCGCATACTCGGCAAAGGTTTTACATTCAGTAAAGTTTAGTAATAATTCTGATGGTTTTGTTTTTGACAGTCAGGTTTTAATCCAGTCAATAGTTAAAAAATTCCGGATTAGCGAAATTTCCGTTAATGCAAAATACTTCAAAGAGGCCTCCTCGATAAAATTATTGACTAGCATACACTATGGTATTTTAACATCCTTTTGCTTATTAGAATATTTTTTTCATGTTCACGGATGGAAGAAAATTAGTTGGCTTAAGTAGTTTCTTAAAACAGAATTTAGTTCTTTTATGTGATAAAAAAAATTATTTATATTTCGAGATTGTTTGACTATTTGGATTCAGTGATGAAGTAGATAATCTTTGGTTGAATTCGCCTATTTAGAAAATTGGGTAATAATATACAAGGTGACAGATTGACAGCAATGGGGTATATAGTCTAAGATTACCTAATAAAAATCGAAACAAAACTAGACCTTTAACAACATAAAAGGAGATTTTATGCAGTTGAATCGAGAACTTCTGGACAAAGGGATTGGGGCGCTGAAGCCGTTCCTGTTCGCTTTCCAAGAAGGCTGGCATGACCAGTTTTTCGAATCTGATTACGGGAAACGCCTGCGTCAGATGAACAAGGACTCCAAGGGATTGCCGGCATTGGCAGTCGGCTTGCTGGGCAGTTTTGTCAGTTCCCTGGAAACCAAGACCGCGATTGGCGATCTTGTTAAAAGCCTGGGCGTGGACAGTTCTGGCATGATCATGCACCGCCTGCGCAAGGCTGGACTAGGGGAGGATGACATTTCCTTCGCGGAAATGATGCTCACGCTCCAGCCGGACGCGCTGAAGACGATGCTGACCTGGTCGGAGTCGGCCGGTCCTGAACAGCGCCAGCAATTGTTCGGCCTGCTGGGCAGCCTGTCCGAATCGCAGGTCATGAATTTTTTCGCACTGGAGGATGCTGACCGCCAGAAATTCCTGGCACTTTTGGCCAGCACCCTGCCGCAAAAGAAGCAGGTAAAGCCCGGCGAATTCGGTGCGGCCATTGACACGTTTGCCAGTGACTTCCATCGAGAGGCCGAGGCCTTTAACACGAAACTCAAAGAACGGATTGCCGCGACTCGTGCCAAGCGTCTTGGCAGCCGTAGAAAGAGGGCGTAGTCATGTTTACAGTAATAGCCGATGTGCTGAAAGGCATCGGATTGTTGTTCCAGCTCCTCTGGGAGGAGACTGCGACATTCGCCGAACCTTACTGGCGCGCCCTGAAGCGTTTCCTGCTTTATGGCACGCTCGTCCCGTTTGTCCTGTTCATTCTCGGATTTGTATTTAGGAGCACCATTCTATTGACGCTAGGCGGGATATTTCTCTGCTTGGCGTTTGTACTGGTCACGCTGGCTTTTACGCCACTGATCGCGTTGATCGGAAAATTCCTGAAGAAAGACGACCAGGCAGGCAGTCGGTTTATCAAAACTATCCTATCCATCTGGTTATGGGAATTGCTGACAGTGTTCTACTGCGTCGTATTTCCGGTGTGGAACGACTACCGGTCGCTGCTGCTGGTAGCATTGTGCGCGCTCATCCTGTCGCTCGCCAGCGTAGTCTGGGGCGTGGGGTATATCACCTGGTTCCGCAAGGTCCTGGTCGCGCTGGTGGCCCTGGCGTTCGTTTTCTGCACGGTCAGCTTTTTCCTGCCCGCTACTGCCAAGACGCTGCGTAAGATGTTACCGAACTTTGACCAGTACCTCAACCGTTTGCTGTCCACCAAGCGCGCCAGTGGGGATTTGATCATCGCGGATATAAACCGCGATGGTTATCTCGACAGCCTGGACGTGAAGTGGCTCAATCGGTTTGTAGCTGACCCGAAGCTAATGCCGGATTCAACCCGCGGCGATATCAATGGTGACAGCAAGATTGATACGGCAGATGTGAAGTACCTTGAAGACTACCTGTACGCTGGTGGCTGGCCTCCTCGGTTGCCGAAACCAAAACCGGTACCTGTTGAGAAGATTAAAAAGAGTACACATCCGCCTAGTATAGGAATTCTAAATTCGATGAAAGTACCGCTGGTTGGGATGCATGATAATGAATTACGTTGTGATACATTTCAGGTTGCGGCAAATACGCGATTTAGTGGTTTAGTGAACCTTCATCAAGGCCAATGGTTTCGGATAGAAGCCAGTGGAACATGGGATTGTTCAGGCCCGAAGGCTCCTCAACCGGATTTACCCTGTAGTCCAGGCGGCCTAGATGCCCCAAGCTGGTTGACTGCACATGATTTGAGTCTGTATCCCGTACGAAGAGGGAAAATAATTCATAATCTTATTGGTCAGATCGGGAATGGCGTTCTTTTTGAAGTTAACTCCCAGTATGAAAGTATGGCACCAACTAGCGGTTTACTGATGGTTGGGCCAAATGATTGGGATTTCGCTGACAATGATGGGGTACTTAGTGTGGTAGTATCCACACGAGTGAATTCTGAACAGGTTTCCGGACGATCAATTTTTATTGACACTACAATAGAATTTGATACCCATCAGCCATTCTGGACTATGACTTCAATCGAAGTACCGGCTAGTAAGGAGGTGAGGATTGAGGTAGTTGGGCAGTTCCATTGGGATTCGGGGGTTCCAAATCCTGTTGTTGGTCCTGAAGGGGCGCCATGGCTTGCTTCGACTGCCGGTTACCCCGAGCAATTTCTTGTGCCAAATGCCAACGTGGTCTGTTTACTGGCGAAGGTTGGCGAGCAAATTATTACTATTGGTAGCGGGAACAAATTCGTTTCTTCAACTGGTGGAAATTTACAGCTCGCTATAAATGAGCGCTGGTTGCCTGGCAGATGGGATGATAATAGTGGTACCCTCAGCGTACATGTTAAGATTTCTTAACGGCATTCTCGGCGTCTGATGTTCTTTTTTCTTGAATAAGGGCAGTGCACAATAAAATGCATTGCCCTGTTTTTTTGTTTTAGGCAGGCACATTTGGCGGATTGATTAGCTGGTAATTTGCCAGGAACTCATTCGGTGTTCTGCCGCCCAATCCGCAATGCTCAAGGTCATTATAGTACATATTCCATAACCTGACGCGATAGCGCAATTCCTCT
>JAZDEZ010000002.1:0-7021 GCA_043808365.1 Patescibacteria group bacterium | reverse complement strand
CCAAGATGGTCCAGGAGTATATTGAGCACCATTTCGAAGGCCAGGAGGGCGAGGACGCCTTTCGGGTGGAGAGCCCCTAGACTTCAGTCTTATTTCTTATCTTAGGCAGTCTGCCGACTTCCAGTCGGCAGTGGTTGAAAGTTGTGTTGATGGGGGTGGGCGAGGTCCCTTGACCTCGCCATCAGTCAGCCTGGGTCAAGGGACCCAGGCCACCCGTCACGGCATCGTGACCTACACCGCCTGCCTGCCTTTTAACGCGCTGGTGATGGTAATTTCATCGGCGTATTCCAGGTCAGAGCCCATCGGCAGGCCTTTGGCCAGCCGAGTAACGCGTACGTGGGAATCTTTGAGTTGGCGCGCCAGGTACATGGCAGTCGATTCTCCCTCCAGGTCTGGGTTTGTGGCAATAATCACTTCCTTGATTTTTGGGGTTGGGCCGGCTACCCGTTTCAATAAGCGATCAATGGTCAGTCTGTCAGGAGTAACATGCTCTACGGGATTAAGCACGCCGCCGAGTACGTGGTAGAGGCCATGGAATTCGCCGGTTTTTTCGATCGCCAGTACGTCAGGCGGTTCGGCCACGACGCATAGCGTGCCCTGGTCGCGCGTTCGGTCGGAGCACAGTGAGCAAGGATTGGTTATGGAAATATTAAAACACCGCTGGCAGGTGACAACGGCTTGTTTCAGTTCCGCGATCGTTTTCGTCAGGCTGGCGCTAAAATCGCCATTATCTTTAAGGAGATGAAAAACAATACGCTCGGCTGATTTTGGCCCAAGGCCGGGAAGTTTGGTCAGCAGGTCGATGAGTTTTTTTATCGGGTCAGGATAGGCGTTCATAGCTACATTCCTGGCAGGTTAAAACCCGGCAGGCTTTGCATTTTTTGGGCCAAGACGCGCTGGACTTTCTTGATGGCGTCGTTTGTCGCTTCACGGATGTATTGTTCGAGTTTTTCTTTTGATTCGGGCTGGAGCAGTGAGGAGTCGACGTTCGCAGACAAAACTTCCTGGTTGCCGTCCATGACGATGCTGACTTGGCCGCTACCACTGGTGCCAATGACTGACTCTTTATCCAGCATTTCTTTCATTTGCTTGGCCTGGTCGCGCAATTCTTTCAGTTGTTTGATTTTATCGAACATAGGTGGTTAAAAAGATGGTTCGTTTTCGCTTTTACGTTCCAAATTCTTGAAGCTGACCTTATTCTCATCAAAGTAAAGCTGTACGACGCCGGTCGGGCCGTTGCGGTGTTTGGCAATGTGGATTTCCGCAATGTTCTTCCGGGCCGGATCCAGATCCTTCTTGTACACCGATTCGCGGTAAATAAACATAACGACGTCGGCATCTTGCTCAATGGAGCCTGAATCGCGCAGGTCGGCCAGTTTTGGTATCGGCGGCTGGCGCGATTCAACGGCGCGGGATAGCTGGGACAGGGCGAGGACCGGTATATTGAGTTCGCGGGCGATCGCTTTTAATGAACGGGTGATTTCGCTGATTTCCTGTACGCGATTATCAGTGCCGGTAGTGCCTTGCATCAATTGGAGGTAATCAAGTACGATTAATCCTAAATGATGCTCTGATTGCAAGCGCCGGGCTTTTGTCCGTATTTCCATGGCATTGGCCGTAGCCGAGTCATCGATGAATATTGGCGCTTCAGAAAGTATCCCCATGGCATGTCCGATGCTCGTGAAGTCCTCGTCTTCTGACAAGCGGCCGGTGCGCATTTTCCAGAGCTCGACATTGGCCTGGGAGCAGAGCAGGCGGTCGACTAGCTGTTCTTTTGACATTTCCAAGCTGAATATGCCAACAGGTATTTTTGAGTTCACTGCCACCTGGCGGGCAATATCCAGAGCCAGGGTGGTTTTACCGACAGACGGCCGGGCGGCCAGTATGACCAGGTCGGATTTTTGCAGACCAGCCAGGATATTGTCCAGGTCAGCATACCCGGTGGGGATGCCGCGTAATTTCCCGGAATCCCGGTGCAGCTCGTCAATCCGGTCAAAGGCCTCGGTCAGGATCGATTTGATGGGGATGAAATTCTGTTTGAGGAATTTTTGGGACACGCCGAAGATCTGCTGTTCCGCCCGATCAAGCACTTCTTCAATCTTGTCTGTTTCCTGGTACCCCAGGCTGGTGATCTCCGAGGCGGCACTGAGCAGGCGGCGCAGGGTGGACTTTTTCTGGACGATCTGGGCGTAGTTGACGATATGCGAGGAGCTGGGGACGGTGTTGGCCAGGCTAGCAAGGAAGCTCCGTCCGCCGATCGTTTCGAGCTGTCCGCGCTCTGATAGTTTATTGGCCAGCGATACGACGTCGATCGGTTCGCGCTTGTCGTACAGGTCGACCATGGCGTCATAGATGATGCCATTCATATCCTTATAAAAATCTTCCGGCCGGATGAGGTCGGCGATCTTGGTAATGGCGTCTTTGTCTATCAAAAGAGACCCAAGGACGGATTGTTCCGCCTCCAGGTTTTGCGGGGGCATTTTGGCGATTGGGTCTGGGGACATGGGATGGTTGTAAGTAAAAACAGTGAGTACATTGTAACCCCTGGAGCGGGTATTATCAAGTGATTTGTTAGTCAGACTATGTGCACATTTTGTCCACCTCGCGTATTGACAATTGATTGAAATTGGTGTTTTCTTAAGGTAATTAAAATAGTACCTTTCATGCAAGTTAATAAGGAGGCAGGTATGCCAAAAAACGCACAAGTACCCGGGTATCCAGGTTATATCGTCAAAAGCGATATGATCATTCATAAGAGAACCGGCTTTATCGCTGGCGTCAAGCGGGACCGTAGTTGGGTCAGTAAGGACGATGAGGGCGGAGTTATAGTTGCCCCAACGCCGGCTGATCTGATCGCTTCTAATAAAGCGGCCACACGATCCTATGATCGAAAATATGGCTTCTAGCCATTAGGCATCGCCAATTTTCATTTCCGGTTAGGCTCCTGTCTGACCGGTTTTTTTTATTTAAATAATTTTTGCGTATGGCTTTTTGCAGTTTTTGCGGAAATAAATTATACTGGAGTGGTCGGTAGGATTAATTAACTTACAACAATACTATGAGACAAAGCGGGACTAACCCTGTATTAATACTGGGTTTTTTAATATTTTTTTCAGGGGTATTCTGCATGTTTCCGGGGATAGCGCAGGCCGCGACTGTCACCTGGTCGCAGGTCAATGTGGACGGATTCGGCTCCACGGATAATTATCGTTCATACGCAATGATTAATTATAATGAGGCTCTCTATGCTTCAACTGGAAATATTGTAACTGGGACAGAAATTTGGAAATACGCCAGTTCTGCCTGGTCGCAGGTCAATACCGACGGATTCGGCAGCATCCAAAATTATGACACGACAAGCCTTATTGGGTTTAACAGTAAATTATACGCCGGAGTCAGCAACAGCGTACTCGGCGCAGGCGTCTGGGAATACAACGGCACTGCGTGGACCCAGGTGAATTCCGCCGGTTTTGGCGATGCTTTTAACTGGGCTATTTATGCCATGCAGGTCTATAATAGCAAGCTGTACGCGTCTACATATAATAATGCGACTGGAACTGAAGTCTGGGAATACAACGGCACAACATGGACCCAGGTGAATACAGATGGTTTCGGGTCAGGAGAGAACGTTTATTCCGATGCCATGGCAGTTTATAATAATAAATTATTAGTCGGGGCGGCCAATCTGGTGACCGGCGGCCAGCTCTGGCAGTATGACGGCACCACTTGGACTAGCCTGAACAGCGATGGTTTTGGCGATGCAACCAATAGAGAGCCTTTTTCACTTTTTGTTGACGGCAGTATGCTCTATGCCGGGACCTGGAATGACACTACCGGGACTGAGCTGTGGAAATATGACGGCACGACGTGGGCCCAACTAGGCACTGACGGTTTGGGTGATGTGGATAATTCAAATATCCTCCAGTTCGTAAAATATAACTATGAGATATACATGAGTACGAGAAATTTAGTCGATGGCGGCGAAGTTTGGCGTTATGACGGTGCGACTTTTTCCCAGGCCAATACGGACGGTTTTGGTGATGTCAATAATTTATTGCTTTATACGCCTACCGAAATAAGCCGTACGCTTTATATTTCCACGTATAACAACATAACTGGAGCCGAGATATGGAAGGGTGTTATTGCCGATACGACAGCCCCGGCAGTCAGCAGTCTTTCTCCGGCGAATACGGCCACTGGGATTGCGAAAAACAGTAACGTAAGTTACTTTCTTGATGATGATGCCTGGGGAGTCGATAGCTCGAGCATTCATGCCACTATCGACGGTCATAGTGCGATCGTAGATGGAATATTTCTCAATGGATACACGGGCACAATCACTTCTGATGGGCACTTGGGGTATACCGTCACGATCAATCCCGATGCCGATTTTCTGTATGGGAGAAAAATCAGTATTAGTTTGGAATTTAGTGATGAACTGGGCAATGCCGCAACTCTTTCATCCGCAAACTGGTCGTTTACTATTGGAACGCCAGCATCTCTAGGTATTGTCATGACGCCAGCATCTCTAGGCGGGCCGAATGTCAGGGTGGTGAGCGCGCTCGGACAGCAGCTGGCCTCCTTTTTCGCCTATGATTCCGCTTTACGGATGGGGCTGGCAGTCGCCCAGGCTGATATTGACGGTGACGGAGCGAATGAAATAGTGGTTATTCCTGGTAGCGGTGCTGCTTCAATATTAAAAGCTTTTGAACTTAACGGCACTTTGATCGCCTATGCCATCCCTTTTAATACCGGATTTACTGGTGGCGCTTCCTTGGTCGCGGGTGATTTCAATGGCGACAACAAGGCTGATATCGCGGTCACACCTACTTCTAAGGGCGGGCCGAATGTCAGGGTCTATACCCTAAACGCCGCCGGGAATGGTTTTACTCTGATGGATGGATTTTTTGCCTATGATCAGAGTTTCCGGGGTGGGGTCAATTTAGCCGCAGGCGACCTCAATGGCGATAGTATCGATGAGCTGGTGACTGCTCCAATTTCCGCTGCCGCTCCCCAGATGAAAATATTTTCCTACAGTTCTACTACCGGCCATTTTTCGGCTTTGGACCAGGTATATGCATACCAGACGACATTTCTGGGCGGCGTCCAGCTGGCGACGGGGGATATCAATGGTGATAGCAAGGATGATGTGATAGTATCCCCGTATTTAAACGGCGGACCAAATATCAGGGTGTATTCCTTGAATACCAGCAATAAGCTTACGCTTCTCACTTGGGCCATGGCGTATGACAATTCGTATCGAGGAACTCTGTCAATGCAAGTCGGTGATTTGGAAGGAGACGGCTTGGGTGAAATTGTGTTAGCCCCAAAGACTTTGGGCGATTCCAACGTGAAAATTTTGCGTTTGACGAGCGGTTCTCTCGCGACAGTGACTTCATTTTATGCCTATGACCGGAATTTTATGGGAGGCGTGAATCTATTTGTCAATGATGTGGACGGCGATAATTTCGCAGAAGTCATGACGTCTCCAGCTTCCCATGGCGGGCCGAATGTCAGGAATTATGACGTAAACACAGGTACGGCAGTCCTCAAAGGTTGGTTCTGGGCTTTCCCGGTCAATTTTCGAGGTGGCGTCAATTTCGGGAAATAATACTCAAAAAAATAGAAAAGTAAAAAATTAAAATAAGCAAAAGTACTTTAGCGCGTCCTAAAGTGCTTTTGTCATTCGGTCGGGACAGGCAGCCCCGCACTATGTCGCTCCGCTCCAAGTGCGGGGTCTTCGAGGATCTTAAATTTTAAGTGTAAGCCCGTCAGGCTTACAAACGCAGCGAGGCTACGGGTTATAAGGTTCCGAGCCGAGTGGTTATTGATTTGTGAATAAAAAAACCTTCTTTTTGCTGGAAAGGTTTAGAATCAGCGGCTCAGTGAGCCGTGCAGGGATCGAACCTGCGACACCCTGCTTAAAAGGCAGGTGCTCTACCAACTGAGCTAACGGCCCACTGAGACGCTGATATTACTTTTTAATTGATTTTGCCAACTGCCAGCCCCGTAAACGAGCGGAGCGAGGAGTCTATGGGGAGCCCCGATGTTCGTCCGTTGGACGAAATCGGGATCCCGACTGAACGTCGGGACTAACGGCCCAAATGCAATTAGGTTAATGAAATAATAGCAAAACTCACATATTTAAGCAATAGAAGCTTCCGTTACTTGACAGATTGCGAAAAAATGGGTAAGATATGCTACTTAGTACATTTATAAGTAATTAACGCTGGATATTGCAGGAAATTGGTAATTATTCTATACTATACGTAGAATAATTATACATATATGAGTCTTTCTGGTGGCGGATTCTTTGTCCTAATATTACTTATAGTTTTTGGTGTTTTTTTCTACTTTTATACAAAGAAGAAGTTTTAACTTAATCAAATCATCTTATATTGAAAGGGGGTGTACTATGAATAAAAAAATTGTAATCGCGGCCGCCTCTCTCGCGGTAATGGCCTTGCCATTTGTCGCATCGGCCGTGACTGTTGATGCCGCTTTAGGATCTACTCTCAGCCTCGGCACTGCCGATCTAGAAGCAACCGTCATCAAGATCATCCAGTGGGCTCTCGGATTCCTCGGCTTGATCGCTGTGGTCATCATCCTTTATGGTGGCTTCGTATGGATGACTGCCGCTGGCAACGAAGAAAAGGTGTCTACTGCCAAGAAAGTTATTGGCGCGGCTGTAGTCGGTTTGATTGTCATCCTGTTAGCCTGGGCAATCGTTACCTTTGTCGTCAACCAGTCAAATAAAGTAGTTACATAAATTCCCAGATAGTTCTCGGATTTTATTGCGATAAACATCTAGATATATTGGCAGGAACGGCTCATTATCGGGCCGTTTTTGCATTTTCAAGGGTTTTTAACAAAATCGGCGTTGTTTTAGGCAGGCACATTTGGCGGATTGATTAGCTGGTAATTTGCCAGGAACTCATTCGGTGTTCTGCCGCCCAATCCGCAATGCTCAAGGTCATTATAGTACATATTCCATAACCTGACGCGATAGCGCAATTCCTCT
>JAZDEZ010000001.1:0-56894 GCA_043808365.1 Patescibacteria group bacterium | reverse complement strand
AATTTGAAACCGATCCAGTTCTTTGGTTGACATAGTGATTAATGTCATAGACGAAATGGTTAATGAATCAGCCATTTCATTCTACTTGAGGTATGACATTTTAACTTCCCTCAAGTAGGACATTATCACTTCCGTGCGACAGGGAAACGAAAAAACTTAGCGCTGCCATTTTTTGCCGGAAATGGCGATACCCACTTGACGAAAACACCGCGCTACGCTACGGTGAGGCTACGAAACAGTACTTTGCGATTCTTGACCGTGCAGCGGCAAGGCTTGGTCCGCGATGGCATGCGAACAGGCTTGGGTAGTACCTTCTTTTTTGAGGGAGAAGGTACTATGCGTACGTAGCTTGTGGTCTGTGAGGGTGCTGGGGCGCCTTATTCCACGAAAGCCTCCTTTGCGTGTGATGGCGCTAGCAAGCTGCGCAAACCAAAAGTCCGTGAGGTACATACGTACTGGCTGCTGCACGGACTTTTTTTTATTTGGAAACACCAAAAAACCGCCTCTAATTCGAACAAGTTTCCCCTTGTCGGAATATACGCCATCATTAATGTTTGCCATACCGTTTCCTCCGGAAGCTTGTGTAATTAATTTAAAAAAACTATCAATCTCAATAAATATTCCAGGCAATCCTTAGAATCTTGACAGCGGCCTCGCGCTGTACTACAATAGCCTGAAAACTCACGATTAAATAAAGGAGGGGTATGTGAGCCAAGCCCATTTGCTTAAAACGATCATTTTAACACAGGGTGCGGTGATCGAACTGACTAACCATGACGGCTGCAAGAAATGCGGCGCGAGCGACCATAACCGCAAGTACTTCAAGTGCCCTCACTGCAATTATCACTTCTGCGGGCTCTGCGCTATCACGGCTCCGTACCAAGCGCAGATGGTAGAATGCCCGAGCTGCCACCAGTGGCTGTCCTGGACCTAGCGCAAAGCATGAGAGCTCTAAAAAATGAGCTCTCTTTTTTTCAAAAATAAAAAGGCCGGGAGAGCGCGGGCTCTGGGCCTGTATGTACAATTGGAAATCAACGGCAGTTGCCGCATCCACCACGAGGGCAGATTGTGAAATAAGTCAAAAAGTACAGACCGCTCTCCCGGGTTAAGGCATAGTACCTTACGAAATGTTACTGACGCTGCGTGCGCAGATGCGCTTGCAGCATTTATAGTGTACAACAGGCTCAAAAAACCGTCAAATAAAAAAAGGCGGCTCATACGAGTCGCCCCATACATGTACAAAATCAAATGACTTCAACCTTCAGGTGCAGAAAAAATAAGCTCAGACTTAGTCCTCTCGACATAATAAGTCCGTTTGCGTTGACCATCATGGTCAACGTGGAAAAGCAGTATTATCCGTTTCGGATCCCAACCTTGCTCAATGAGCTTCTGCCCGGCCAAAAATAGAAAGTGCAGCACTTCTGGCAGTGTAATGTTGCACTCGCCGGCCATACCGCATGGGTAATGCGCATACAGCAATAATGTAGGGATTCTCTTCAGATGGCGTGACGTCAATAACTCAGCAACCATCTGCTCATGAACCCGCAACCGCGCAGGTATCGGCGCTTCAGCAACCAGACGAAGCGCACCACCATTAAGCATCTCCAAATGGGGACGCTTCTTGAGCCCGAGCTGTTTCATGAGATGATCGACCAGCAGGTCAACTGATTGATCGCCGTCCCCACAGCCGAACAGGATATACCCATCCTCACACCGATCCACCATTATAGTCGGATCAACATGAACAAGTAGGCCCTTACGGTGATACCATCTGATCTTGTCCAAATCTTCCTTGGAAACTTTCGCCATTGTACCTCCAGTTGTGCAATGTTAAAGGCCGATAATTTCAGAGTAAATGTACTTTTCAACTTTTAAGACTCTGACTCAATGAGTCATTGCTCTAAATTGAAGAGTGAGATTACACTATTAATGATAAAATGTCAATACCAGAAATAAAAAAATGCCCAAGATTAGGCATTTTTCCATTTTAAGTTTAAGAAACTACCTCGAAATCAATTAGGTTTTCTTCACCCTTTTCAGTTATCCTGGCTAACACTTTCTTCACCTGCAATTGGGGAAATTTTTGAGTCAATACCGCCTGCGTCGCTCTCATGTCCTGTACCTGCTTATCATGCTCGGCTTGTTCAGTAGCAAAAGCCTTATGACCGCCATACGCGCCGCAGTCCATATGATGGATCAAATACATTTCGGAAATGCCGTGTAATTTCTGGGAAAGCTCGACCTGCTTGAATAAAACAGCGGAACCGATGGGATCCTTATCAACAATATATTTCGAAGCGCCGGCCAGACTGACGAGGTCGTATTGGTCTTTCAGCCCGAGGGAAATAGCAAATTCACGAATGGCGGAATGGAACCGGAAATCCATGCAATTAATGACTAAGGCTTTACACTGATGTGGCATTCGTTTTTATAGTTAATTTTTTAAACGCCCTCTGACGGGTTTCGCCGCGGTTCACGCCGGCGCCGGCGCACGACTTTCAGCCGAGCCAATTCCTTTTCCAGTTTTGCCGACACTGCCGCAAAATCAGCGGCATCGGCGTGTTTTGTGGTCAAAAGATCCCGCGCTGCCTGCCGGGCCTCTTCTGCCCGCTGTTCGTCGATTTCCTCCTCCCGCTCCGCAGTGTCAGCCAGCACTGTCACCTGGGTCGGCTTCACCTGGATAAAACCGCCGGATACGGCCATAAAAATAATCTCATCACCTTTCTTGATTCTGATCTCCCCGGCTGACAGCAACGACACCAGCGGAATATGGTGCGGCAAAATACCAATCTCACCCTGCTGGGTCGGCAGGGTAATTTCATCCACCTCGTCCTCAAAAACGACGCGTTCGGGAGTGGTAATTTGGAATTTAATTTTGTCAGGCATATGTTTGTTAATATCCAATTACCAAATTCCAATATCCAATGAATGTCCAATGCCACAATGTAAAATTATATCAGTCATTGGTTTATTGAAAATTGGGGTTTCATTGGAAATTGGATATTGGTTATTGGTAATTTATCGACCCTTCATAGTGCTGGCATCAAACCTCTCGACGAGTACGAGTCTATTTAAGACGCCTTAACCTCTTCAATGCCGCCCTTCATATAAAACGCCTGCTCAGAAACGCTGTCATATTTACCGTCCAATATTTCCTTGAAACTACGGATGGTATCCTTGAGCGGCACGTATTTTCCGGCCGTACCGGTAAACGTTTCCGCCACGAAGAACGGCTGGGACAGAAACCGCTGGATTTTGCGGGCGCGGCTGACGGTCTGCTTGTCCTCTTCTGAGAGATCTTCCATGCCCAAGATGGCAATGATGTCCTGTAAATCTTTGTACCGTTGTAAAATTTTCTGTACGGCGCGGGCAGTGGCGTAATGCTCTGTGCCGACGATGGCCGGCTCTAAAATCGTGGAGGTCGAATCAAGCGGGTCAACGGCTGGATAAATGCCGAGTTCTGACAAGGCGCGAGACAACACGACGGTCGAATCCAAATGTGAAAACGTAGTCGCCGGCGCCGGATCAGTCAAGTCGTCTGCCGGTACGTAAATGGCCTGGACTGACGTAATGGAGCCATATCGCGTGGAGGTAATGCGTTCCTGCAACTCGCCCATCTCCGTGGCCAGCGTCGGCTGGTATCCGACAGCTGAGGGGATACGGCCAAGCAAGGCTGACACTTCAGAACCGGCCTGGGTAAATCGGAAAATATTGTCGATGAACAGCAAGACGTCCTGCTTGGCCTCATCACGGAAATATTCAGCGAGCGCCAAGCCGGTCAGAGCCACGCGGGCGCGCGCTCCCGGCGGTTCGTTCATCTGGCCGAAAACTAGGGATGTTTTCGCCAACACGCCAGAACCTTTCATTTCATGGTACAGATCATTACCCTCGCGGGTCCGTTCGCCGACGCCGGCAAACACGGAAAAACCGCCGTGCTCCTCGGCAATGTTGCGGATCAATTCCTGGATGATGACCGTTTTGCCCACGCCGGCGCCGCCGAACAGGCCGACTTTGCCGCCTTTTACGATCGGGCAGATCAGATCAATAACTTTAATGCCGGTTTCCAGGATTTCCGTCTTGGTCGACTGGTCGGCAAAACTCGGTGACGGCCGATGGATCGGGTAATGTTTCTTCGCTTCCACGGGTTGACCCTCGTCCAACGGCTCGCCCAGCAGGTTAATCATCCGGCCAAGCGTGGCCTTGCCGACCGGTACGGAGATTGGACCTCCGGTATTAATTACTTCCATTCCGCGTGACAGGCCATCAGTCGAATCCATGGCCACGGTTCGGACCGTACCGCCCTCCAGCTGCTGCTGGACCTCCAATACTATCCGGCGGGTCTTATCGCCGTGCTGGTGATGGACCTCGAGGGCCGTATACGTACCCGGCAGGTCTTTTTCAAATTTCACATCGACCACCGGGCCGATAATCTGGGAAATCGCTCCTTTGCTGTGTGACATAATATTCTATTATTTAATTACTAATGACGAATTTCTAATTTCTAATCAATGTCTAATTGGTCATTAAATCATTGGGGTTTGATTAGGAATTAGTAATTAAAAATTAAAAAAAATTTATGAAACTGCGGCGCTGCCAGAGGAAATATCGGCCAGTTCAGAGGTGATCATCTGTTGGCGAGCTTGGTTGAACGTCAGCGTCAGGTCGCTGATCATGTCCGATGCCGCATCCGAGGCATTACGCATGGCCATCATCCGCGCTGAATGTTCTGACGCGTTTGATTCCAGTAAGGCCTGGTACAGCTGCACTTCTATGAGCCTGGCTAACATTTGGTCTAGCACTATATCTGTTGAGGGCTCAAAAAGGTATTCGTGATCTTTTTCATTATTTTTTTTATGAGCAGCTCCGCCAATACTGCCCAGTTCGTCATCCTCGTGGCTGATCGGCAATAACCGTTTGATGCGGGGTTTCTGTTTCATGGCTGAAAAATAATCAGTGTATGCGATTACGACTTTGTCATATTTACCGGAAATATAATCAGCAATGGCCATTTGCGCGAGAGGCGTAACTTCCGTAACGCGTAGCGCTACGTCAACCTTGTCAAACTCCGCCACAATCTCATGTCCATGTTTGTACATGATGTCACGGCCGCGCTTGCCCATCAATAATACCTCAGTGTCAACCTGACTATTTTCCTTCGGATAATTCCTGACGTATTCAGCGACCATATCGATGATTTCATGGTTAAACCCGCCGCATAATCCGCGGTTTGAAGTCATCATAATCACGCCGACTTTTCTTACCGTAGTTCGCTTTTGTAAGAGTTGATGCGACGCCGGATCGGTCAGGCTAGCCAGCTCCTGAACGATTTGCCAGGCCGCGTGCGAATACGCGCGCGTTGCCAAGACAGCTTTGACCGCGCGTCTCATTTTCGCGGCCGCCACCAGCTCCATCGCTTTAGTGATCTTGCGCGTGCTGGTGACGGATCGGATCCGACGCTTAATTTCTCGTGTCATTATAGCCATAAGGCTTGTCTACGGTCCACAGACTACCGACCACAGTATGGTTATTTCGTCTGAAGACTTTTTATTAAAGCGTTAATTTTTGCTGCTAATAAATTAGTGTCTTGATAGGCTGACTTGAAATCGTCCGACTTGATGTACTTTTGGTCAATGGCGATATATAAGACGGTAATAACTTCCTCAAGAGAACCGATTGACATCCGCAAGAATCTTATAAAATCTGCATCAGATTTTCTATCAAATCCTTCGGCAATATTCATCGAGATTGAAATGGCTGCTCTTCGTAACTGAGACACCATTCCAAATCGTTCTGAATCAGGAAAACTTTTTGTCAAACCGTAAATCTTGCTCGCAAAATCTTTTGCTAATTTCCATACCTCCAATTTTTCAAATCTGAAATACATATCCCTATTTTCCAGCCGCGGTAGTCCGTAGTCCGTAGTCCGTAGTCTTCCTGAAATCTTCAATAGCTACTTTCAGCAAATCATCAACCTCAGGAGTTAATTCCCCGACACTGAGGATCTTTTTCAGCAAATCTGCCTTACTGGCGTTGAAATACTTATGGAATGCGGCCTCAAATTCCTGCACTCGGCTCGCCTCAACGTCATCCAGGTATCCGTTCACTGCCGCGTAGATGATCGTAATTTGGTTTTCAACGGGCATGGGCTGGAATTGGATCTGCTTCAGCATTTCAGTCAGACGCTTGCCGCGTTCCAATTGTTTGCGTGTCGATTCGTCCAAGTCGGAACCGAATTGGGCAAAACCCGCTAACTCGCGATATTGCGCCAGGTCGAGGCGAAGCTTGCCAGCCACTTTTTTCATGGCCTTAGTTTGGGCGGACGAGCCGACGCGTGATACTGACAAGCCGACGTTCAAAGCCGGCCGGATGCCCTGGTAAAATAAATCTGATTCCAGATAAATCTGTCCGTCTGTGATGGAAATGACGTTGGTCGGGATATAAGCCGAGATATCGCCGGCCTGCGTTTCAATGATCGGCAATGCGGTCAACGAGCCGCCGCCGTAATTCTTGTTCAGTTTTGCGGCCCGCTCGAGCAAACGGGAGTGCAGATAAAACACGTCCCCTGGATACGCTTCACGGCCCGGCGGACGGCGCAACAGCAATGATATTTCACGATAAGCCCAGGCGTGCTTAGACAAGTCGTCATAGATCACCAGCGCATCCCCGCCCTGGTCCATAAAATATTCGCCCATGGCACAGCCGGCATACGGGGCAATGTAGGACAATGAAGCCGGATCAGATGCGCCAGCTACCACCACGATCGTATGCTCCATGGCACCATGCTTCTCGAATTCAGTCACGATCTTGGCAATTTTTGATTCTTTCTGGCCAATGGCGACATAAATACAAATCACGCCTTTACCCTTTTGGTTGATAATGGCATCCAGCGTCAGAGCGGTCTTGCCGGTCTGGCGGTCGCCGATGATCAATTCGCGCTGGCCCCGGCCGATCGGGATCATGGAATCAATGGCTTTGATGCCGGTCTGCAACGGCGTCTTTACCGATTCACGGGTGATGACGCGGGGCGCGATTTTCTCCACCGGATAAAATGCGTCAGATTTTATCTCGCCCTTGCCGTCCAAAGGTTGGCCAAGCGGATTCACGACACGGCCGACTAAATTTTTCCCGACAGGCACCTGTAGCACCTTGCCGGTACTTTTCACCTGGTCGCCCACCTTGATGCCGGTATAGTCGCCGAGGATGATGGCACCGACGGAATCTTCCTCAAGGTTGAGGACGACGCCGTACACCCCATCGGAAAACTCCAGCATTTCCGAAGCCATGACGTTTGACAGTCCGGACAGACGGGCGATACCGTCGCCGACTTCTTCGACAGTGCCGACCTTGGCGTGCGCAATGGTTGATTTAAAATCTGCAATCTGCTTTTTTAGCTCTCCAACAATGTAATCTGTGGTTGGCATATAAATTTCTAAAAATTATGAATTATTTTGTAAATGATGTGGCTAATGTTTGAAGTCGCTGGCGAATGCTTCCATCCACGATGGTATCGCCGTACTTCAACTTTACTCCGCCGATCATGCTCGGCTCGGTCTCCTGCTTCACCCGCAGGGCCTCGCCGAATATTTTTTTCAAGTCCTGTACAATGAGTGCATGCTGGTGCTGATCAGGTTCTGCGGCGGTCACCACCGTCACTTCGGTTACTCCGGATTCTTGATCGGCTATATGTTGATATGACCTGATGATCCGATCCGTTTTTGACAGGTTTTTGTTCCTAGCCACCATTTTCACGAACAACTTCATAGCCTGAGGCATGTCTTTTTCCGGAAGTCCGGACAGGACCTGGTGCAGGATGACGGCGTATTTTTTAGGGCTGATTTTCTGCATAATTCTTATTTGGCCTGCTTAATCGTTTCCTGGGCTAAATGCCGGTTCGTTTCAGTATCAATATTCTTCTCCAGTATCTTCCCCGCCACCGCAATTACGAGACCTGCCACTTCCTGCTTGGCCGAGGCAACCATTTTCTCTTTTTCATCAAGCAGCTCGGACTTGACCTTCGCGGCCATTTTTTCCATTTCTTCCCGTGTTTCTTTTATTTTCTGCTCTCGGACCTTTTCCCCTTCGCCATAGGCCTGCTCGATGATGATGGCTGACTCTTTTTTCGCCTCAGTAATGATCGACTCCTTGCTGTGCTGGGCTTCATGCAATTTCTTCTCGATTTCCTTCGCGTCCTTCAGGCTCTGGTCGATGGCCGAGGTACGCTTGCTCATCATTTTCATGAGCGGCCGCAGGGCGAAATACCAGAGCACGCCAAGCACGATGCCGAAATTGATCAGCTGGGCGACCAGCAGCTTCCAGTCAATATGAAATGTCTTTACTAATTCGTCCATAAGATAAAAAAGCTAATTGTAATCCTCTTGCTTCAGAGCTTCCCCTCCCCCTTTCCCCCTCCCTACGAGGGAGGGGGAACATAAAGGGGGTGGGCTGTCCTGCATGTAAAAAGACTATTTGATGCCAAAAGCGATGACGAGCGCGTAGATGGCGATAGCTTCCGCGAATGCCGCGGCGAGCAGCATCGGGACCAGTATTTTACCGGCAGACTCCGGATTGCGGCCGATCGATTCCATGGCCTTGGCGCCGATCATGCCGATGGCCAAACCCGGGCCGACGCCGCCTAATCCGATCGCAAGCGCTTTTGCGAGCATAGTGAGATCCATAATAATATTACCTTTCTGGTTAGTTAGTATTTATAAATTATTAATTTTGCATTATTCCTAGTGTTCTTCGGCTGTCGAAGCGATAGTGAAATATACCAGCAATAACATGGAAAAAATAAGCGCCTGGATGATGCCGACAATTACTTCCAAAAACATGAATGGGATCGGCAGGACAAATGCGAAAATGACGGCAATCGAGGTCAGCAGCACTTCACCGGCGAAAATATTCCCGAACAACCGGAACGATAACGAGGCTACTTTGGCAATTTCACCGATGATCTCGATGATCCCCACGAAAAACTTGATTGGGTTCACGATCAAAATGGTCGGCTCTTGGCGCAGTTTGCGCGGAATGTCAGCCAGCACCTTCACATTCACGTACTTATTCAGATGGCGCATGATCCCGACAGTGACCAAGCCGAAAATGTTTGATCCGATTACGGCGAATAACGCCAATGCCAAGGTGGTATTCAAGTCAGCCGTGCCGCCGCGAAACCACGGGACGAACACCGACCCCCCATGTCCCTGCTCCAGCCAGCCGATAGACCCGATACCGGGCAATAAACCCAGCCAATTGTTCAACAAGATGAATAAAAACGCCGACAGGGCGAATGGGAATATTTTTTCAGTCTTGCGGCGGTCGCCGGTCACTGAGTCGGCCATATTCATGGCGCCTTCAACAATAATTTCAAAAGCATTCTGGATGCCACGCGGGACTTTTGCGATCTTTTTCCTGATCACTAACGATGCCAGCGCAATAATGAGTACGACCGCCCACGTATTGATCAGGGTGTTTGTGACAGTAAATTTTCCGATAGAAAAAACCGGCTCAGCATACAACGTTACCTCGTGAGTTACTTCTTGCGGTGACTGTTCTCCACTATTAATTGTGCTGGTTGTTTCGCTCATTATTCTTTTGGTTCTCTTGTTTCTTCTTTCCCTCTGATTCGACCTGCCGTAAATACTTGCCGGCAATCCGCACAATGCCGATGGTGCTGATTACCACTGCCATCGCGGTCATGCCCAGAAACCACCACGGTTCAGTCCCGAATTTCCGATCCAGCGCCCGGCCGATAAACAGCGACGCCACGATTGGCACCACTATCCAGCCGGTTACTTGCGAAAAAATGGTCAGGGCCGGCTGCCACCAGGCTGTGTTTGGCTTTTCTGCCATAAAATATAATCTACTATAAAAATGTTCCGGGAGGGGTCGTACCCCCAAGGCCAAAAAATCTTTAGAAAGACGTCATCGGCCTTGCGTGAATATTAGGCGCGTTTTCCTGTTCTTTTACAGATTTTTCAGGACTGGCCCAAATGGTCAATTCCTTGCAAAAATATCCACAATGCGGCTCTATTCTAATGCATTTTCGCCTATTAATCAAGGGGGATTTTTCATCTTAATACTTAATGGCTAATATTAGCTAAAAAAATCACACCGAGCCATAATATCCAGACGCTTTTCCGTTAACTGCGTGGAAAAATGTTTTTTTGAAAATGACTATTAAGTTACCAAATTTTTTATAACAATCATTGGCATTGACAAGCCAACCCAATTCAAGTAGAATTATCTGAAAAGTAAAAACAAACACTTCACCGACCAAGGAGGGTCCCCATGTTCCTTACCATTATAGCCGTTTGCATTTTATCATGGCCAACATCATGGATCGCCGACACGAATCTAACTGACTGGTGCGCGCAGGAAAACATAACTCCTGAAAACATCATCAGCGCCTTCGCCGTGCTGGATTCCATCCTGGCTACGGAACAACGGAAAGCGCCTGACTATGATTCTCATGCCTCCCTCAGAAACCTAGGAACGACAGTTAGTGAATTCAACCGCATCCACGATGTTCGGTTGCCGCAGACCCCGATCACCGCCGATCCCGATTGCCGGATTTATTTCGCCTATGCGCCACACTCAATGCAGCCGGACACCTGCCCGACACTCAATACGAGCATCTATGTCACGACGCGCGTGACTAATATGCCGATGGTGATCGCCCAGCGCTGTCTAGCAACTGGACAGACGACCTATCAATTCCTGACCGAAACGGGCATGCTGGAATACAGCCAAGCCGGACAATACATGAAATTGCAGACATATAATGGAGTGGAGAAACATCGCTATATCATCTGGTCCGTACCGCCGCTTAGCCCGTACGACACAATGACCGCTTCACCCTACCCAGTGATTCCGTCCGCCTACCATCAATAAAGGCCGGCCGCGAGCCTCACTGACAGCTCACCTCGCCCTTTTCTAAAAAACTAGAATCGCTTTCCTGATAAGGAAAGCGATTTTTTATTTGTTGGGACTTTAAATTCCAGATGAGCGTTTATAGGCGGCTACCCACCGCTCCGCGATATCATTACTCAATACGCCCTGCCTGGCCATTTCGGCAATGCGATCAATGGCGGCTGATTCTGTCATGGCATCCTGGTACTTACGATGCCCGGTCATGGCCTGGAAAACATCGCTGATATGCAAAACTTCACTCGCGTTAACTGGCAGTTTAACCGCTTCATTTCCGTTTGAATATCGCACCTCCGCCTTTGCATCGTAATTATGATGCGAACCGGCCAGCGCGGCGACAAGTTCTCTATGCGGTAATTGCGATTGGCTGATTATCTCTCTTGATTTACCTTCGTGAATCTTTATCGCGTCCAGAAATGACCCCTGCGCATCCAACCCGCTGTGTATTATTTCCGCCATGGCTGCCGGCTGGT
Organism: Patescibacteria group bacterium; assembly: GCA_043808365.1. Lineage (GTDB taxonomy): Bacteria > Patescibacteriota > Patescibacteriia > UBA10025 > JAHIVO01 > JBAYGJ01. The sequence goes on along the minus strand of JAZDEZ010000001.1, from coordinate 45,495 downwards.
CACGGAAACAAAATTCGAGCGGCACCACGTCACGGTGATCCAGGCGCCGTAAATTTTTTTCAGTTACATCCTGAGCGGTCCGTTTGCCGGACAATATCCCCTTGCTCCTCAAGATGTCTGTGGCGCGGTCCGGCTGTTCACGGACGAAATCCATGAACAAATCAGCGAATTGATCTTTCTGTATCGAGCTTTTCAGGATGCAGTCAGGCAGAGCCAGCTTCCCGACGTCGTGCAGGGCGGCGGCATCAACCATATTTTTATAATTAATGCCTTCCCGTTCCAATTCTCCGGAAAATTCTCCCCATACCTTATTAATAATTTCCGTAACTGCCACTGAATGTTTGAATGTAAACGGATCTTTATCGAATATTCGCCTCAACATTTGCCGCTCCTCGGCACCAAGTGTTTCTCTGACCCGGTCCGGCAGCCTCTCGAACGAACGCGTAAAATCGTCAACTTCCTGTTCAGGAGACGCGCTGACAGATACGCGCTCCATCGTTGGATCCGTACCTGGAACACTTTCTAGAGTTTGCCTCATATGATTAATATTATCCAGGGCAGAATGAATTCCGCTACTCCTCTTTCGGTTTCTCAATCTCCAGCGGCTCCACTCCCCCGCCGACCTCGGCGATTTTCAACACGTCCTTATCTACCTTTTTGAATTCTTTATACGCGGTGTTGTATGTGTTGACAGTCGTTCCCAAATGCTGGCCTAATTTCTGCATATAAACGTCATAACTGGAAATATGCTTGGCCAGCTGTTCCACGTTTTTCCTAATCTCTTTTGCCGACTCCTCGATCTGCATGGCGCGCAACCCCTCTAAGACTGTCTGCAAGTAAGCTAAAAATGACGTCGGCGAAACAATAATGACATGGTACTTGTTCGCGGCGCGCTGTATTAAATTCTCCGTATCCTCGGTGATCGCCCCGACTTTGTTAACCAGCAGGTCGTAATAAATCGCTTCCGAGGGAATAAACATGAAGGCAAAGTCCAGGGTATTTTCACTCGGCCGGATGTATTTCGCGGTTTCCTGGATCCGGACTTTCAGGTCATTCACGAACGCCTTTTCTAAAATTTTTCTTTCTTCTTCGATATGCGTGGCCGCCAGCCGATTGTAGTTTTCCAGACTGAACTTCGAGTCAATCGGCACCAGCCGATCCTTGATCTTGACCACCGCGTCGACAATTTCACCGTCCTTGAATTTGTATTGCATCTGGTACGAGCCGGGCGGCAAGACATTTTTTAGGAGGCCGTCAAGAAAATATTCACCCAGTATCCCCCGCTGTTTTGGATTCTGTAAAATATCTTGTAAATTCCGCAGCTGGTCGGAAAAATTCAACACCTGCTTGTTCGTCTCGTCAAGCTTAGTCAGACGCTCGGTGACATCGCGGACGATCTTAGCTGACTGCCCGAACTGGTCCTGCAAAGCGCGGGTTGATTCGCTTAATTTGCTGTCCAGCGTACGGGTAATCTCCGTGCTTTTCTCATTCAGCTGGCCGATACGCTCTTCCAGCCGGACCATTTTTTCAGTTAGGTCCTTTTGGTCGGCCGGTTCTTTGTCTTTTTTTCGTAAATTGAAAAATAAGGCAATAATGCCGGCGAGTATCAGGATGGATAATATTACAACCGCTGTTTGCATGGGTATATTGTAGCGTAAATATTCATTAAAAACAATCAGCAGTAAAAAACAGCCTGCGGGATGCTCGGGATCCTGAAACAAGTTCAGGATGAGGAAATATAACAATTCCCTCATGCAAAATAATAAAACCATCATGCCGAACTTGTTTCGGCATCTCTATCTATACCACGCAGCTGACAGGTCAACGAAAGTTGGGTTAACACCAGTGACTAAATTAATTTTCCAATCCCGATGCCAATTTTTCAGACGTTTCTCCCTAGTAAACGCGTCAATCGCCAAATCATATTCCTCATAATAAACTAACTTCACTACATTATAACGACTAGTGAATCCAGGCACTTCTTTATGTTTATGTTGCCAAACCCGATATTCAAGATTACGAGTAGTCCCGATATACAGTACTGTATTGGACTTGTTGGTAAGAATATACACGTAATACGTCATACAAAAATTCCCCTGTGTTATGGGGAAGGTTCGTCTGAGGCCATCTTACCTCAAATAGATAGTATGTCAATCGGCTATTATTTCAGGCTAAAGAAACTCAAAGCATTTTTCGTGGTCTGCTCCTCGACTTCATTGTACGGTAATCCCTTGATATCGGCAATCCTGCCGGCCACGTACTGGACAAACCGCGGCTCATTGCGCTGGCCGCGCACGATTTGCGGCGCCAGATACGGGCAGTCAGTCTCGACCATGATCCTGTCTAAAGGTACGCGCTTCACGACTGTGGCCAGTTTTTCGGTCTTTGGATACGTGATGATGCCGGTAAATGAAATCATCGCTCCGAATTCCAGGAATTTTTTAGCGATATCAAAATCTGCAGTATAACAATGGATAACGACTCGCTGGTAATCCACTTCTTTAAGAACATGGAGCATATCGAGATACGCATGCTCCATTTCGTCTTTCTCGCCTCGACAATGCAAAATCACAGGCAATGCTAATTCTTTTGCCAATTGTAATTGCTTCAGGAAAACCCACTTCTGCTTAATCTTGAAATCTGTCTTTGTCACCCCGGCAGGAATCTGGAAATAATCCAGGCCGACTTCGCCGATCGCGACCACCCCCGGATTTTTTGCCAGCGTCCGATACGCTTCCGCCTGGTACTCCTCCCGCCGGGAATTAAACGGCATTTCCTCGACATCGACGTGCAATTCAAAAAGGTGGATCGGATGCAGTCCGATGGCCGCATAACAGACTCCAGGATATTTTTTTGCCAGTTCTACGGCCCGCTGGCTCGTTGAATATTGCGAACCGACGTTGATCACTTTCATTCCCGCATTGCTCGCCCGGCCCACTACTTCGTCCAAGTCATCCTTAAAGGCGGAAAAATTCAGATGAGCATGGGTATCAATTAACATAGTAATAAGGTCTTATAAATGGATATCACTTTAAACGCACTATCGCAAATTACTGGCTCGTCTTGCCCCGTAATAGTTACTCTGAGCTTGACGAAGAGGAACTTGATACGGGGTCTTGCCCCGCATCCACGGGCGTTGTGTGAGTGGCGCGGGATCAATCAACATACGTTTAGGTGAGTTTAAAAAAATCTACGGCATTCCGCGTCGTTTGGTCAGCCATCTCTTCTGGCGTCACCTCTCGTATCTCCGCCAGACGCCGGCAAACGTATTCTACGTACGCGGGCTCATTCCGCTGGCCGCGCAACGGCACCGGCGTCAGGTACGGGCAATCAGTTTCTACCATCAGGTCAGCCGCCGGTATCAGCCTGGCCGCCTCAATCGTATCCGACGCGCGCTCATAAGTCAGATTGCCGGTAAAAGAAATCTTGAAACCTAATGACAGAAATTTTTGTGCGTCAGCCCAGCCTCCCTCAAAACAATGGATGACTCCCCTGATCCGTTCCTTCGGCAATGACGACAAAACGGAAAAAACATCATCATAAGCCTCGCGACAATGGATAATGACCGGCAAACCGTTTTTTACAGCCAGATTGCATTGCTCGGCAAATAACATCGTCTGCACATTTTTCACGGTTATATGATCCTGGTGCCCGACCGGCGCCAGTCGATAATAATCAAGTCCAATTTCGCCGATAGCCACGAGTTTCGTGCTCCGGACACGTTCTTCCAACAATGCCATCGCCTCCCTAATATTTTTCTCGATGACCGTGCTGTCATGGGACATCATACTGACGGCTTCATGCGGATGGTACCCGATGGCCGCATATATTTCCGGGTTTTCCCTTGCTAATTCCAGGGAAGATAAAAAATGCCCGGCATCACAGCCGACAGTTATTATTTTTTTTACGCCAGCCGCCACCGCCCGACGAATGACGTCAGGCTGGTCTTCGATATATTCGCCAAAATCCAGGTGGGCATGCGTATCAATTAACATCATAAAAAAATTCCACAATTATAGAACATTGCATTATATACAATTGATTCTCTTACTGGCTCGTCTCGCCCCGTCGGATGACGGGGTCGATGAGGTTAAGTGCCATAATATGATTACAGGTTTATCACGTCCAACGGCTCGGTTTTCAATGCGGCCGGAATCAATGGCAGTAATACTTGAGCGATGGTCATCAGCAATCCGGCAAATGGCGCGTTATTGATGGCATCCGTGACTGCCGGTGATACGTTAAACTGGCTCGTCACATACAATATCGTCCCGATGACGAACGCCGCCTCAATAAAACCAAATAACGCGCCGCCCAGACGATTGATGGATGACGCGAACGGAACGATGGAGATAATCTTGAACCCCTGATCAAGCATGTGCACCATGAATCCGATCAGCCGGCTGACTACCAGTAAAATGGCAATGAACGCGATCACGTCAGCCACGGGACCCTTGATCATGAAAAACTGGATAAATGGCGATATCTGCTCGTAAAAATGGCTGGCAATCCATACGCCGGCCACTGCGCCTAGCACTGCGCCGATGGTGTGGATCAGTCCGAAAAAAAATCCGGCGACGATGAAGCCGAAGAAAATAATGAGAAGGATAATGGTAAGTGTGCCCATATTTATATAATTATGTAATTCTTTTAAATAACGGCTCGCCTTTCGTAATTTTTTCAGCGGCCAGATTACCCATAATTTTTTCAGCCGTCGAGGGTATGAAGGGTAATAATGCTGATGCTATATCATACAAAAAGGAGACTAAGCCAAATAATAATTTGTCGAGTTCCTTCTTTTTTTCCGCATCTTTTGCCATGTCCCACGGCTTGGCATGGTCAATAAGCAGATTCGCCGACGTCAACGCTTCACGCACTTGTTTTAAAGCTTGTTCAAACCGGAGCGCCTCAATTGATTGGCCAATGCCGTCCAATAAAATCGGCGAAGCCACTTCGCGGTCAACCCGGCCATCACAATATTTTTCCACCATGTTCAGCACGCGGCTGACCAAGTTGCCGAGGTTGTTGGCCAGGTCGGCATTGTATTTTTCCGCGAAAAGCGATTCTTTGATGTCCCCGTCCTGGCCGAACGGAAATTGCGTCAACAGCAAATACCGCGTCGCGTCCACGCCGAACTTTTTCACCAAGTCGTTTGGATCAATGACATTACCAAGGGATTTGGACATCTTCTTCCCGTCTAATGAAAAAAAGCCGTGGGCGTAAATTATTTTCGGCACTTCTAATCCGGCCGCCAATAATAACGCTGGCCAGTAGATGGCATGGAACTTGATTATTTCACGGGCCATCAGATGGACATCTGCCGGCCACCATTTATTGAACGACTCGTCGTCATCACCGTAACCGACTGCGGAAATGTAATTTTGCAAAGCATCTACCCACACGTAAGTATTTTGCTTTTTATCGAATGGCAATGGGATGCCCCAGGTCACTTTTTCGCGTGAAACGGAAAAATCCTCCAAACCCTGTTTGAACAATCCCAGCACTTCATTTTTCTTATTAACTGGCAGGATGCGGATGATATCTTCCGTGATCAACTCCTGGATTTTCGGCAGGTACTTCTTCAGCTTGAAAAAATAATTTTTTTCCTTCAGGTGCTGAGGCGCTACCTTATGGTCCGGGCACTTGCCGTCAACCAGCTCTTTCTCCGTCAAGAACTTTTCACATCCGACGCAGTACAGCCCCTCATACACGCCTTCATATATATCTTCGTGATCGTAAATTTTCTGCAAGAACTTCCGTACTGCCAGCTCGTGGCGCTTGTCAGTCGTGCGGATGAACTGGTCAAAGGAAATATCCAAAGTTTTAAACGCATCCTTGAACAGGGCGCTGTTCTGGTCGCAAAATACTTGCGGCGGAAGTCCCGCTTTTTGCGCGCTCTCGGCCACCTTGGCGCCGTGCTCATCCGTGCCGGTCAAAAAGAAAACGTCATCCCCTTTTTGCCGGTGATAGCGCGCTAAAACATCAGCCGCGATGGTCGTATACGCATGGCCGATATGCGGCTTGTCGTTGACGTAATAAATTGGCGTAGTTATATAGAATTTCTTGGACATAGTTATTGAATTATAACCTAAAAACGCCATAAAAACAAACAAAAATCCGGGTTTGACAGTATATCAGCGCAAGTGTTAAGATTACCGACTAAATAATAACAAAAATAGCAATTTAATAACAAGAATTGGAGGATTCCAATGCTTCGATTTTACCGTACACCGATTCCCGACACTCCTTCAGGACTGCTGGCCGAATGGTGTTACTACATCGTGCTCACTGCCGGACTTACCGTTAGTGAGTTCCAACGCTTGCGTTGGCTTCTCGGCGAGACATTCGATCCAGATGGACTCAATCTTGAGTCTTTTTTATCGGACTGCCCGAGCATCATTGAGATCGGCCCGCGGCCGAATTTTGAGACGGCCTGGTCAACCACCGCCGTATCAATCTGCCACGCCTGTGGCCTGAATAAAATCGTCCGCCTGGAACGCTCTCGGCGATACGGTTTTACCCGACTCATCACCGCGCAACAGGCTGATGAATTCCTGGCCGCACACCACGACCGGATGACCGAGATGCGCTATTCTGTCCAACCTGACAGTTTCGCACTCGTCAAGGCCGTGGAGCCGGTGCACGTCATCCCCCTGATCGAAGAGGGTAAGGACGCGCTCCGGGCCACCAACAAACGGCTGGGCCTGGGCATGGATGAGCAGGACATAGACATGAACTATGACCTATTCATGAACTATCTGAAGCGCAACTCAACCGACGTGGAGCCATTCCAGCTCGGCCAGGCGAATTCCGAGCATTCGAGACACGGATTTTTCAATGGCCGACTGGTCATTAACGGGCAACCGCTTCCGGAAACGTTGATGAACATCGTCAAAGATCCATGGCGAAAACATCCAGGCAATTCAATCATCGCCTTTTGCGACGACAGCTCTGCCGTCAAAGGAGATGAAATCCAAGTCCTAGTACCAATCTTTCCCGGTCATCCTTGCAGATTTACTGTTGAAAACTACACGCTCCATCCGACCCTGACCGCAGAAACGCATAACTTCCCTTCCGGCGTCGCACCTTATCCCGGCGCGGCCACCGGTACCGGCGGCCGCATCCGCGACAATCAAGCAGTCGGCCGCGGTGGATTGGTCGTCACTGCCGGCGCTGCCTATTGTGTCGACAACCTGCTTATCCCCGGCTACGATCTGCCATGGGAACAGGATGGCTGGCGCCATCCCGCGAACCTAGCCTCGCCGATCGACATCCTGATCCAGGCATCAAACGGCGCATCCGACTACGGCAACTGTTTCGGTGAACCGGTCATCTATGGTTTCGTACGTTCGTGCGGAATTGATCTGCCCGATGAGCGCAGAGGTTGGTACAAACCGATCATGTACTCTGTCGGCACCGGCCTGATCGACGACCGCCATACGAAGAAAGGAAAGTCGGCGAAGGGCATGCTGATCGTCCAAATCGGCGGCCCCGCCTACCGCATCGGCATGGGCGGTGGCGCAGCCAGTTCCATGATCCAGGGCGACAACGCGGCTGAACTGGATTTCAACGCGGTTCAGCGCGGCGCCCCGCAAATGGAACAGCGGATGAACCGCGTGGTCCGGGCGTGCGTGGAAATGGGAGACGACAATCCCATCATCACCATCCACGATCTCGGTGCTGGCGGCGACTGCAATGCCCTGACTGAACTGGTCGAACCGGCTGGCGCGGTAATCAAACTCCGTGCCCTGCCTGTGGGAGACCAGACGCTCTCGACGCTCGAAATCTGGGGCAACGAGTCCCAGGAGCGCAATGCGTTCCTGGTCTGGCCCGAGCACATCGACATGATCATCGCCATTTGCAAACGCGAGGACGTGCCTTGCGCCATCGTAGGCCAGGTGACCGGCGACGGTTACCTGATACTCCACGATGACAACGACGGGACGACGCCGGTGAACCTACCACTTGACCGTATTCTCGGCCAGCTGCCGCAGAAGACGTTCCATCTCGAGCCCTGGCAACCGAAACGCGTACCGTTGAAATTGCCGGAAGGATTAACCGTTCATGATGCGCTTGACCGCGTACTGCGACTTCTGTCTGTCGGGTCCAAACGTTTTCTGACCACGAAAGTGGACAGGAGCGTGACCGGCCTGGTAGCTCAGCAGCAGTGCGTCGGCCCGAACCAGATCACCCTGTGCGATTATGCCGTCGAAGCCCACAGCTATTTCGGCCTGACCGGAACGGCGAAAAGCCTCGGCGAGCAACCCATGATCGGACTAATCTCTCCCTCGGCCATGTCCCGCATGGCCGTGACGGAAATGATACTGAATCTGGCTGGTGCCAAAGTCTCCGTATGGCAGGATATCAGAATGTCCGCCAACTGGATGCTGGCTGCCAAGGAACCGGGCGAAGGCGCGTGGCTGTATGACGCTGCCTGCGCACTCCGCGATATACTGCTCGAACTGCATATCGCAATTGATGGTGGTAAGGATTCACTGTCCATGGCCGCCAAGTCCATCGGTCCTGACGGTTGCCAGCACGTCATCAAAGCGCCCGGTGAACTAGTATTGGCCGCCTACGCGTTTATGGATGACATTACCATGAAGGTAACGCCTGACCTGAAACGAGCTGGCCATGAACTCCTATTCATCGATCTGGCAAAAGACAAATGTCGTCTTGGCGGATCGGCCCTGGCCCAGGTATACGGACAGGTCGGCGACGATTGTCCAGACCTGGAACATGCCCAGATGCTCCACAGCGCATTCAGTGCCATCCAGTCACTGGTCAAAGAAGGAATGATCGCATCAGTACATGACAAAAGCGACGGTGGGCTCATTACCACCGTCCTGGAAATGGCCTTTGCCGGTAATCTCGGCATCTGCCTGTCCATCCAGTCTGAGCATGACCCGCTCTCCTTCCTATTCAATCAAGAAGCTGGGCTGGTTATTGCCTGTGCGGATGGCGACGCGGTCAGGACAATATTGGATATCCACCATGTCCCATACGAACATCTAGGGTGGGCAACTGATGAACTGGGCGTTACAGTCCATTTCAACGACGATATCGTCCTCGATGCTCCGATGGTCGACCTGCGCGCGGTTTGGGAGGAGACGTCCAGTCAGATCGACCGTCTGCAGGCTAATCCAGACTGTGTGGCAGAAGAAGCCGCCAACATCCGAGATCTGATCGAGCCGCCGCCGTACGACCTGACCTTTTCGCCTGAACCGACCTCTGAATGCGTGATAATGAATGCCCACAAACCGAAGGTAGCCATTATCCGCGAGCGCGGCAGTAATGGCGACCGGGAAATGAACGCGGCCTTTTACCTGGCCGGCTTCGAGACATTCGATGTCACTATGACGGACCTTCTCGAAGGACGAGCTACCCTGGACAATTTCCGTGGTGTGGCGTTTGTTGGTGGGTTCTCATTCGCCGACGTGCTCGATGCGGGCAAGGGCTGGGCCGGCGTCATCTGCTTCAACGAACGCCTGGCAGAGATGTTCGAACAGTTCAGGAACCGGCCGGACACCTTCTCCCTCGGCGTCTGCAACGGGTGCCAGCTCATGGCCATGCTCGGCTGGGTGCCCGGTACTATCACTGATCCTGCGCTCCAACCGCGTTTCATCAGAAATGTATCAGGCCGGTTCGAATCGCGGTTCTCGACTGTCACCATAATGAGCAGTCCTGCCATCATGCTGAAAGGCATGGCCGGCTCGACACTCGGCATCTGGGTGGCGCACGGCGAAGGACGACTGCACGTACCGTCAGATCCGTATCTCAGGAACCTTATCGGCCTGATACCGATCTGTTTCACGGATCCCGATGGCGGGATGAATGAACGCTACCCGTTCAACCCGAACGGCAGCCCCGGCGGTGTCACCGCTCTTTGTTCGCCCGACGGCCGGCACCTGGCTATGATGCCGCATCCGGAACGCGCGTTCCTGAACTGGCAATGGCCATGGCAACCGGAAGACTGGAAAAACCTTCAGGCCAGTCCCTGGCTCCGGCTCTTCCAGAACGCATACACCTGGTGTATGCAAAATCAATAGGAGGATTTGTTCTTATCTCAATACTACCTCGGTACATCCGTACCGGGGTTTTTTATTACCATGCAATCTCCATCAAATCTTTGTCATGGCGAGGAGACCCAATGTACAGGAACTTCAAGATGCTGAAACAAGTTCAGCATGACAAAATTAAAAGCATCTATTACTATATCCCCCTTGTCACCCTGAATTTATTTCAGGGTCTCATGCCAACCCGCCGCCAAGTCTTCCCACTTCGGATTATTCTTCGTTATCAGGTTGATCTTCCATTGACGATGCCAGTTCTTTATTCGCTTCTCCCTCGTAATAGCGTCATTCACATACTGATACTCTTCAAAATATACCAGCTTGCACGCGCGGTACCGGCTGGTAAAACCCGGTACGAGTCGCTGTTTATGCTGCAACACCCGCCCTACCAAATTACCGGTAACACCGGTATACAGCACCACGTTTCCCCTATTAGTCATTATGTATACGCAATACGTCTTGTGCATAAAACCTCCCTTTCTGGGGAGGTTATCTACAGTCAGTATATGACTATGCACGTACACCGTCAATTGAAACGATAAAAAAACCGCCCCGGACTTCTGTACCGGGGGTTTTTTATTACTTCATGAAATAATGTACTTTGCCGATGTGCATTTATTTAACTACTGCTAATAAATTTCTCAATTTCCCTTCGCAATAATTCCGTATTCTCATCAGTTCACTTAATACTATTGATTTCCTAGCCATCTTAGTCTCTTGTTTCCAAATACGATCAGGCTTTTCCTGGCTAAATACCCAATCGAGATATTTATCAATTAATATTACTTTTACGCCTAAACTCTTGGGAATATTTGCGACTTTCGCAATTCCTAAGCCATCCTCCATACCTTCAATTTTAGTAATCCGAGGTGGCCTAAATTGTGATAACACAATCTCTCCCAACTTCCCATCACAAATTTCATCAAATTTTTCCACATAGGTAGTAAATAATTTTGAATTCCATAATGCACAAGTATTCCAAGGAACCTTAAAGGCGATACCTTTTTGATCCTTCTTTTCTGTAATTTCTTCTCCAGTTTCTTTAATTTTATCCTGTAATTTATATCCAATAACTAAAACCTTATGATTCTTCCGATTAATAATTTCGCGCATCTTTTGAAAGTCAGCTTTTTTAATTTTAACTTCTTTCGATATGATAAAATAATCAAATTTGTTACCGATTTTATTAATTACTTCATTTAATACAGCAGATGGTCCTTCTGACCTAGTATATAGATATTGTATTTCTCCATCACTAGATGAAATAGTAGGACTAGCAGTAATTAATCCAGTAACGCAAATATATCCCTGTTTTATTTTAAATTCACTAAGACACTTCCGTGTAAAAACAAGGCACTCTGATAATTCATTTATTTTTGTACGAGTAATTAATGCAATTTTCTTCATGAAGGAAAAATGTCATTAACTTCTAATAAATTCCCAGCGCTCATCATTACCTTCTCACTTTCGAAACTAACGGCCAACTTCCACCATCCTATCCAACCTCCAACATCTAATACCCAACTTCCCTCTTCCCGACTCACTTCCCACCCTCACCCTCATTTCCCCGCTACAACCACCACAAACTCTCCTCTCGTCTCCCCTGTTTCCAGCTGCTTCAAAACTTCCTGCGCTGAACCACGGTAGATGGTTTCAAACTTCTTTGTTAATTCTCGGCCAACCACTACCCTACGTTCGGGCTCCAGTATTTCAGCCAAACTTGTCAGAGTTTTTATAATTCGATGCGTTGATTCATAAAAAATCACCGTGCGTTCGGAATTCTTTATCTCCTGAAATAATGTCTGCCTGCCTTTCTTGTGGGGCAAGAAACCCAGGAATAAAAACCGGTCAGTCGGAACACCGGCTATTGAAATGATTGCAGTTAAAGCTGTCGAACCTGGGATTGGCACAATTTGCACTTGGGTCCCTAATTCCCTAATTACCTCCTGCACCAACACTCCTCCCGGATCTGACAATCCCGGTGTTCCCGCGTCAGAAACCATCGCAATGTTCTTGCCCTGTTTCAACAAATCAATAATATGATCCACCTTTTGCACCTGAGAATGCTGGTGGTAACTGATGAGCGATTTCTTGATATTGAAATGATTAAGCATGGCCAACGTGTGCCGCGTGTCCTCGCACACGATGAAATCAACTTCACCCAGGATGCGCAAGGCGCGCTGGGTAATGTCCTCCAGATTTCCGATTGGGGTGGCGACCACGTAGAGTTTTGGCATGCTCCCAGTATACCAACTAATCCACTTGACGTTAAACGGGTTCACGCCTATACTGAATTGAAAATCAAATACAGAACTGGAGGGCATATGGCCACCAATTTCGAGGTCAAACTCACGCCAGGCATGTCGATCGAAAAGGCCATCAGGATATTTTCTAGGCTCTTTTGGAAAACCGGCACCAAGCAAGACATCAACCGGCATTTGCAATTCACTTCCCCATCCGAACGGCGGGCCAAGCACAATTTGCACATCCGCCGCCAGAACAAACGCCTGAAAAAACAAAAAAAGCCGTGAACCTGAACCACTTCTCGTACACGGCTTTTTCCATTTACGCTTCCAGCGTATTCTCTTCCGACTCTTTCAGGGCGAAAAAATCCTCAGCGAAAACTTTTATGACCAGCGCCAGCGGCACGGCCAATAATATTCCGACCATGCCGGCCAGCTTGCCGCCAATGAGCATGATGATGATCACCACGAGCGGGTTCAGCCCGACGGTTTTTTCCATGACTTTCGGCACGATCAGATGGTTCTCAAGCTGCTGGATGACGATATACCAGCCCAGGACTAAAACCGCTTTTATGAAACTGCCGGTCGTAAGGGCGATGAACACCGCCGGGATACCTCCCAAGAATGGCCCGAGGTATGGGATAAATTCCGTCAGACCCGCCCACAGCCCAAGCACTAGGGAATATTTTACGCCTAAAATGGTCAGGCCAAGCCAGGCCAGAAAACCGATAATAAGGCATAAAATCAGCTGGCCACGCAGCCACAAACGGAGGCGGTCTTGCGCGCGGTTAATCAGCTGGAAAATATAGGGCTGGTATTTTGACGGGGTGACTGATTTGATGAATTTTTTCAAGGCATTTTCTTCCAGCAGCATATAGAAAGTAATGACCACCATGAAAATGAAGGATACGAAACCGCCGAATACGCTGGCGACAGTGCTGAATACGCCGGCTGCTGTCTGGCCGAGGTTTGACTGGAGCGATTGCAGGGAATTCTGCAGTGAATTCAGGATGTTCTGCTGCAATGAAAAATCCTTGAATTTCTCGAAATCCGTCATGATCCGGTTATAATATGACGGTAAATTTTTCGAGATGTCGGTAATCTGCGTGGCAATCGGCGGGATGAGGAGCACGAGGATCAATACGAATGTCCCGAAAAACGCCAGGAAAATGATGACCGTGGCCAGCACTCTCGGAATGCGCCGCCGCTGCAGGGCATTGACCCACGGGTTAAGCGCGCTCGCCAGGATGAATGACACGAGAATGATGAGAATGACATCGCGCAACAGGTAAATTAACGCCAATAAAACCAGTACCGCAATCACTTTAAAAATGGCTGAGGTTGAAATATTGATAGTCAGATGGCGGTTGTCTTCGGTCATACTCACTGAAGGTAACGATTATCGGCTTCGGTGTCGCTGCTCGTATCGTTTGCGTCAGAGGGTATCGTTTCTTCTACACTATCCCATTGAACGATACCGTGAGACGATACAGGCCGCGATAACGTTAAACGCCACCTCCATAATACACCATTTCTTACAGTTTTAAAAGTGGGGAAAACTCACCAGCATCTTGATATGGCCCGATCAACGCCAGGTTCGCCCGGTCAGAACGCAACAGTTCGCGCGCTACTTTTGAAATATCGGCCACCGTCACTTTTTCCAATCGCTTCATCTGTTCGGCTGGTGAAATGATTCTCTTACGCAGTAATTCCTGCTTGCCGATCCATCCGGCGACATTTTCTGACGATTCCAGATCCAGAATAAGCTTGCCTTTCAGGTAATCTTTCGCCTTGCGTAATTCCTTGGCTGTTACGCCATTATCACGGACGGCCGTCAATTCATTGAGAATGGCCGTGATTGCCTCCTTGATCCGTTTCTTGTCCAGGCCAGCCTGTACTACCAGGCTGCCGGTATCCTCAAATACATTAACCGACGCCCTGATAAAATAGCACAAACCCTGCCGTTCACGGATATTAATGAAAAGCCGCGAGCTCATATTACCGCCCATGATCACTGATAATAAAGACAAGGGGTACGTGCGTTTGTCGAACAATGAATATGCCGGGAACCCAAGTGCTATCTGGACCTGCTCCGTGTCTTTATGCTTAATGCGGGTATGCGAATGATGCTGCGTCTCCGCGGCCACGACAAATTTTTCAGCCGTGAACTTTCCGCGGGGCGCGATACTGAAATATTTTTTTATCAAAGCCCGAGCCTTTGCGGGGATATTGCCGGCCAGGACCAGCAGCATGTTGGCGGGCTGGTAATGGCGTTTGTAATATCCGACCAGGTCGTCCCGCGACACTTTGCGGATCACGTCGCGCGGTCCGGCGATGTTCCAGCCCAGCGGATGGTCGCCATACACCGTTTCCTCAAATAAATCCTCCATGTACATCAGCGGGTTGTCCTCATACATGTTTATTTCCTCAATGATGACTCCCCGTTCCTTTTCAATTTCCGAGCCTTCAAATTTTGAATTGAACAGCATATCGGACAGCATGTCCAAGAGCAGCGGCAGATGCGTCACCGCGGCTTTGATGTAATATCCGGTGTGGTCTTTTGACGTGAACGCGTTATAGTCAGCGCCGATACTGTCCAATTCCTGGGACAATATCTGCGTTGTCGGCCGGCGCGGCGTGCCTTTGAACATGAGGTGCTCGACAAAATGCGAGGACCCGTTGATTTTTTTCTGCTCATATCTTGACCCTACTTTGACGAGCATGAGCGCGGTCACCGCTTTCGTCTCCTTCATCGGCGCGATCAGCACTTTCAGCTTGTTCGGCAATACGTACTTTTTGAACATATTTTATTGTTATTGTTAAATTAACCTTCAGACCGCCCCCCACCTCTGTCATTGCGAGGAGCCAGCGCAGTGTGCGACGTGGCAATCTCGGTTTGGAATAACCAAGGAGATCCTCACGTCACCCTCGCCTTCGCTCGGGTTCCTCAGGATGATAATGAAGGGGGCGACTTATTTCAAATCCAACTGCATCCCGTTTTCATTGAGTCGAAAACCTGATTTCTTATAGAAACGGATGTTACTATCAAGGCAGAACAGACGTATCCGGTAACACCCAGCTTTCTTCGCTTCTTTGATCGCCCGCCTCACAAGCGCACGACCAATTCCTTGCCCTTCGAAGCCCAATCGGACTGCCACATCCTCAAGGTGCGACATCCTGCCAAACCGATGCACGAACTTCTGCTCGATGACCAGCGTTGCCAATCCGACAACCTTGTTGCGTTCATCCACGGCCACGAAAATCTTGTGGCTGGGGTTCTTCCTGATAAGTTTCCAGGTCTTTTTCGCCTTGGGAATGTTCGGCTCTACGGTTTTTGACAAATGCTCCAGCGTCGTAAAAAACTCCGGAGTAAGGTGGATACTTTGTAAATTTTTAATTAAATATTTCATATATGATATTTTTTAATAACGCCACCTCGAAATAATCGTAGTAAAATTAGAGCGGTGAGGAATGGCCCCACTGCCCACCTCCCACCCCATAAACTAACTTCTAACTTCCTATCAAACCTCTAGCAATCAAAACCTAAAAACTTGCCCAAATACCCAACCAGTTCTCCTATCCCGATTCTCTCCTGCTTCATGGTATCGCGGTCGCGGACAGTGACTTTCTTGTCTTCCAAACTGTCGAAATCAAAAGTGATGCAATATGGCGTGCCGATCTCGTCCTGCCTCCGATACCGCCGGCCGATTGACGAGACGTCATCATAAGCCACCATGAAATGCTTTTGCAGGTCATGATAAATATCTAAAGCCGGTTTACTGACCTGTTCTTTTTTTGATAGCGGTAGTACGGCCGCCTTAAACGGCGCTAAGTCTTTGTGCAGACGCAAAACAACTTCAATTTCTTTGTTGCTTTCCGTAGTCGTCGTCCGGCCACCCTCAACCTCATGGTACGCGTCCAATAAAAATGCCAATGCCGCCCGGTCAACGCCGGCCGACGGTTCAATGACGTGAGGCCAGTATTCTTCTTTTGTAATATCGTCCTTATACTTGTCGAACCCGTGCGCTTTCAAGTCAAAGTCTGTCCGGTTGGCAATGCCCATCAGCTCGGCCCAGCCCTTCTCGAACCCGAAATGGTATTCCAGATCCACCGTTTCTTTGGCATAGTGGGCTAACTCGGCTTTTTTCTGCTCGTACTTCCGTAAATTCTCCTTCTTCAATCCCAAATCGATAAACCAATCATAACTGTCCTCCACCCATTTCTTAAACCATTTCGAATCTTCTTTTGGATTGACGAAATACTCCAGCTCCATCTGTTCGAATTCGCGCGACCGGAATATGAAATTGCCCGGCGTAATCTCGTTGCGGAATGCTTTGCCGATCTGGGCAATGCCGAATGGCGCTCGCAAGCGCATGGACTGCCGTACGTTGTCAAAGTTAACGAAAATGTTCTGTGCCGTTTCTGGACGTAAATATGCGACTGACGCAGAATCCTCGGCTGGACCGACAAACGTCTTGAACATAGTGTTAAATTTACGCTCTGGTGCAAAATTTCTACTACTACAACTCGGGCAACTTCCACCGCTCCCATCAGCTGCTGAAATATCCTCTTTTTTAAAACGCTGATGACATTCTTTACACTCAAGCAGAACATCTGAAAAACCAGCCACATGCCCACTCTTCTCCCACACCGTCGGATTAGTGATGATAGCCGAATCCAATCCGACCACATCGTCACGCTCTTGCACAAACCGCTTCCACCAGGCTTTCTTGATATTATTTTTCAATTCAACTCCCAGCGGTCCGAAATCCCAGAAGCCCTGCAAACCTCCGTACTTCTCTCCGGATTGGAAAATGAAACCGCGCCTTTTGGCGAAGGAAGTGATTTTTTCCATGGAAACTTGGTTCGGCATAGTAATGGCTATTATAACGATTTCCCTCGATTTTCGCAAATTCCCCACACCATTCCAATAAATTAAAAAATATAAGAGAAAGCTTAATTTATGTAATATGAAAAAAGTAGGAATGGTGTGGGGGAATAAAAAAACCGTCTGCTTGATGTTGAGCAGACGGCTATCAAAGAACAGCGTTAGCGTTTTTCCTCCAACAAACGCGAGCGATTATTGACGTACGAAATCAGGCCCGCCAAAGAAGCTAACAGCATCACCGATAAAATCGCCATGATGCCCATCAGCGGCAATTGATACGCGTCAGCCAAATACAGAAACAGCGCGCCAATGGCCAGATAATGGACAAAACCCCGAACTTTTCCGGCGAAGGTCACTCCGAACAACTGACGGATTTGGATCGACGTGCGGATATTCATCACTGCCGTAAAAATTTCGGTAATGACGATCGCTGCCAGAAACGCCTTGGCGGCCGGGGGAAGCAACGCGATCATCCAGCCGGTCAAAAAGCCGCGGGCCAAGAAATCCCGGAAAGGATCCAAGGCGGCGCCAAAATAAGTTTCCTGGTGAAACTTCCGAGCAATGAATCCATCCAACCAATCGGAAATAAAAACCAAGCCGATGTATACTGCCGCAATCACCCATTGTCCATGAGCAATGGCGAATCCGGCCGGGATGAACAGGAACAGACTGCCTAATGTAATCAAGTTTGGGACGGTAATAAGCCGCTTGTGCGGATCCAAATGCGCGCCGCGTTCCACCCGACCAAGATGCCGCAACAGGCTCAAAATGCCAAAACAAATGCCGAAAAAAATAAGCCATTGCCCCCACACAATTACCGTAGTACTGGTTGGATCATAGAGGACGATGCCGATAGCCACGGACTCGATCGCCATCTTTATCTGGCCAAACGAATTTGAACCAGAAACCAATGGAATCCCATAGCGACCGCGCAGGATCGGCTTCAGGTAATTGGCAACCAAAAAGAGAAAAAATTCTACCACCATCAGCCAGGTCACTAATTGGCCGTTCAGTCGGTCGAATCCGATCAGCAGGAGCGGGATGAGTACCAGCACTTTGTCAGCATTAGCATCAAGCACTTTTCCCTCTTCCGACACAAGGTTGCTATAACGGGCTAACGGTCCGTCAATAAAATCGAGGGTAACGGCCACGGCGAAAACCGGCAACAGCGCTGAGTAGAAACCGCGCAAGTACAAGAAGATGATAATCACGCCGGCGAACATGCGCAGATAGCACAGGTCATTCGGCGTGATATAGCGGAACAGGGGTGCCACCAGCGGCAACTTGAAGAACGCGTATAGCATTCTCTCTTTCCACCGGGTCAGCCCCTCAAATGCCAAACGGCACCAGAGGAGCGGACGGCGGATCCAAAACGGTAAGGCCATGCAACCTCCTCTGGGTTAATGGTTACAGCCCACGGGCAGTCTCTTTAAGCTTACCTTTGAGGTGCGCGAGATCGCCGATCTGGCTGCTGAACGTCAAGTTTTTCGCGATGGAAATCGCCTCAATCAATTGCATCAATGCCCGTGAACAAACGGGATGAATGAAGCGATACTCATCTATTCTCCCGATCCGGCAGCGCAGATCGTTCAGGCCCCGCTTGATCCTGCCTAAGTCCTTGGAAGGAATTAGGCGGTGAGGCCGGTAAAGCAGTTCCGTGAGATAACTGATGAACCGTTCTATGTCCGAACGGATTCCGCGTATTTTGAGCGACTCTTCCGCGCGGTGCAGGACCGTCTGGGCGGCATGGTTGCGGCCCACGGAAATGTAATACGCCCCTTTGCGGAGTTCATTGGCCAGGCGCCGGCACGGGTTGAGAAACGGCCGGATGTCCAGCCGCTCCAGCTCATACGCATATTCTTGCAATGCCGTTACCAATTGTCCCTGCTCCACTTGCGTCAGCTTTTGCCGGCAATAGAGGCACCCGAGATTATCAGATAAATATCCCGACACATTGCCAAACAGCCGTTCCGCTTCTTCAATAAGCAGGCGGAATGAATGCAGGCGACGGAACAGGTTTGGCTCCATTGCTTGTATGGTCACCAAGCGGCGATAGAGTCCCTGCCGGATACGGACCACTTGGGCCAGCTTGGCCGATTGGTTTACCCGCTTCCTGCTGTCAAGGACGCTCAGGATAGAAACCGCGGAACCACGGATAGCTTTTTTAAATGAGTCGCTTGATTTCCTGCCGACATGGTCGATCACTTGTCTGGCGCACTCCCTGATTGCCCCGGCTTTTGCATCGAGCGTCTCGACTTTCAGGCCAAGCAACTCATCATACAATTGGCGGGCAACTGAGACAGCCTGGTACAGCCTCTCTTTTTCAGCAATCAGCCCTTGATCATTATAGCCGGATAGCACATGATCTACCTGGCGCAGGGCAGTATATATGTCGCTGACCAAACGGTACTGAGTGACTCGGACAGCGGCATTAAGCAAATCCGCGGATTTGCTCCCACGCCAGCAAGGGATTGCCACCTTACCCTGATGTCGGCCGCCCAAAGCGACTCCGATCGTGCTCCCGGCCAATCCAATACGTGCTTGTTGACGATGTTGGCGTACCGACGGCACAATAATCATCCGTTCCTGGCCGCCGCCGAATGGATCTCTAGCCATATTAATGCTCCTATTTCAGAATGTTAATTGTCAATGTTCAATGCTCCATCTTATGCCAAAAACACCATCAAAGTCAAGGGACTGCTTTTGACAGTAAGCTCGCTGGGGGTTTATACTAATGGCATGAATAGAAAAGGATTGACCAACAAAAAAATCGCCCTATTTGGTTTTGCATTGGCTGTCAGTTTTTCGCTGTTCGCCCTTTTCAGCCTTCCTGCCCTGGCCGTGGACAGCATCCAGTTTGATCCGGGAGGGACAATCAAGCAAGAACTAAAATTACCGTCCGCGAGCCCAGTGGACATTACCATCAGGACAATTCAATGGGTGTTGGGATTTCTCGGCTTGGCGGCAGTCGTCATGATTATCATTGGCGGCTTCATGTGGATGACGGCGGCCGGCAACGAAGAACGCGTTAAAAAAGCCAAGACCATCCTGACTTCGGCCGTCATCGGCATGATTATCATTATGCTGTCCTGGGCGTTGATCACATTCGTCATTGGCCGCGTCAACAACGTCACCACATAAAAACCTAACATTTTATAAAACACCCCGACATGCGGGTGCTTTTTTATTCTACCAATTTTTCCACCAGCAACCAATGACGCCACTTAAGTGGCTAAGAATTCTTACTGACTTCAGTTGGGTTAAGACCTAATAAAAAACCACCCCCTATTTCAAGACGACTTTATTTTATTCTTACTGAGCCAATTTTTCCGCTCACTGCCAGCCTGGAGCGTCTATTTTCCTATCGACTTCAGTCGGGTCACTGCAAAACAGTCGAATCAATCTAATAAACTTTAGTTAGGTCACTGGCCAATCTTGCATCATCCAGTAGAACCACTGACCTTACATATTCTAGTGCTGTTTCGTCACCTAGCCGCTCCGCCAGAAGCTGATAACTAGAGAATGGATAATGTGCCAATTCTTCGAAATTCTTAACCTCTCCATGTTTTAAAGGATTCCCAACTACATACCCACACACTCGTGCTAAAACGGCATCATCCTCAACGACATAAACATGGTATTCATCCCAAACCTGTATGCTATTACCAGTCAACTTGTTGAAGACATACGCGCTACCACCATTTACGTATTGGAGAAATTTCGGAATGAACAAACCTTTTTCAAAAAACGAAACTACATGATAATGATCGGAAACGATACTGAAATCAAAATCTCGTAGATGATACTTTTGCGCAGCCTCATGGAATTTGGCTAGAACGCACTGTTTTTTTTCCGAAGTATCAAAAAAACGCCGATGCCCAATCGTTGGTACGGTAATGAAATAATACGCTCCATCGAGAAAATATCTGGACATACACCTTTACTTGCCGTCTTGAACTACGCCACTCCCGCCTGCCTTCGCCTTTGGCGAAGCCAATGGCGGACAGGAAAGTGGCTATGAATTTCTTACCGGCTTCAGCTCGATCATTGTTATAAAGTGACGCCACAAAAGTAGCTAAGAATAATAACACTGTTTCTCCCTTCTTACCGACTTCAGTCGGGTCATCTTTTTTTTGCTGATCATCCGGAGTTAGAGAATCCAATTTCCCCCTCATCGCACCTCGAAATCGCGCTGACTCAAGCTCATACCATCACGACATATCCTGTTCAGTCAACAGCGTATAAGCCTTTTCTCTCGATGGGTCATACGATTCAAATGATTCTCTCATATTCTGTCCTTATTTATTTTTTATTTATTACAACGGCGATGCCTCGCGCACGGTAATCTTACCGCCCGCTTCCAGCACCGCTACATCACGACGGCTAAGTTTTCCTTGGAGCAAATAATTAGCCAGGGCATTGTCCACGGTATCCTGGATAGCCCGCCGTAAAGGCCGCGCTCCGAAGATCGGGTCAAAACCCTGCTGAGCCAGTTCCTGTTTGGCTTCGTCAGTCGCCTCAAGACGGATGCCTTTTGCGTTCAATCTCTGGTTCACCTGTTTCAGCATCAATCCGACAATCTTAATGATATCTTCAAACGACAGCGGCTTGAATACGACGATATTGTCAAAACGGTTTAAAAATTCCGGCCGGAAATATGGTTTCAATTCTTCATTCATCAATTCATCCTTGATGGCGGCTTGGGAAGCGTTCTCCTGCATACGTTTTTGGATCAGTGCCGTCCCGGCGTTTGAGGTCGCGATTAAAATCACATTGGTAAAATCAATCGTCCGCCCAAGCGTATCGGTCAAGCGGCCGTCATCCATCACTTGCAAAAAAATGTTCAAGATGTCAGGATGGGCTTTTTCAATTTCATCAAGCAGAATTAATGAGAATGGCTGGCGCCGCACCGCTTCGGTCAAGAAACCGCCTTCTGATGAACCGCTATAACCCGGCGGCGCTCCGATCATGCGGGCTAAAGAGGATTTTTCCTGGTATTCTGACATATCCAGCCGGATCATGTTTTTTTCCGAACCGAAATACACTTCGGCCACGGTCTTGGCCAGTTCCGTTTTGCCGACGCCGGTCGGCCCGAGGAAAAGCAAATTTACGATCGGCCGGCGGATATCGCGCAATTCCGCCCGGGCCCGCCGCAAGGCCGTGGCGACGGCCTTGACCGCTTCCTCCTGGTCAACCATGCGTTCATGGATGCGCTCTTCTAAATTTAACAATTTTTCAGTTTCCTTTTCAGTGATTTTGGTAACAGGCACGTTTGTCTTGGTAGAGACGATCTCCGCCACGTCTTCTGCGGTCACCATGCTGTTCTTTCCCTTTTTCCGGCGGACATAAACGGCCACTTCATCCAGTATGGCGATGGACTTCTCCGGCTGGAACCGGTCATGGATGTACCGGTCAGCCAGCTTGACGATGCGCTCGATGGAGGCGTAAGAAAAAAATATTTGGTTTTTTGCCTCAACAGACCCGGACTTACCTTCGAGGATGAGGATTGAGCCGTTGATATCCGGTTCGGTCACTTCCACCTTTTGGAAGACGGAATTGAGAGTTCCGCTCGGTTCGATATACCGCCGGTAGTCAAGCGGTGTGGCCGTGGCAATGGCAAAAAACATCCGCTTTGATAAGGCGTTGGCGAGTATATCGGCAATATCCAGATTTTCAGCGCCCTGCGTGGACACGCCGACCATGTTCTGGATATTATCGATGAATAACACAATATTGCCGGAGCGGACAATTTCATTTATCAGTTGCATGATCAATCCCTCGAGCTCTCCCTGGCGGCCGGCCGCGCCGACAAGCGAAGCGACTGATAAACTTATCAATCGGCGGTCCCGCAAAACGTCCGGCACGTCCTCCGCGGCCATCAGCGCGGCAATGCCTTCAATAAGGCTCGTTTTGCCGACCCCGGGGAAGCCTGTTAAAATAACATTTTTCCCGCCTTCCATGATCCGCAACACTGATTCGATTTCACGGTCGCGGCCGATGCATGGCGCCAGCGCGCCCTGCCGGGCCTGACTGGTCAAATCATGGCTGAACCGGTCCAGGAGAGGCGTGGCCTGCGATGTCATGGCGCGGTTCATGACGCCCTTTGATTTGTAGGCGGCCTTGCTGCGCCACCGCCGGTACCCTTCTGACAAGCGAGTCTGGATATTCAGCCACTCGACGGCATTGACGATCTGTTCCTGCTCGACTTCCAGGTCATAAAAAATTTCACGGCTGATTTCATCATTTTTAATGATAGCCACGAAAATATGCTGGACTTCCACATGCTCCTGTCGCGCGTGGTAGGCTTCATCATATGCGGCCAACAGCACTGGACGCAATACTGGCGACATTATCGCGGATGGTTTCTGGACGCGGGCCAATCGGGCCAAGCTTCTGGTGATCATTTCCACCAGTTTTTTCCCGTCCACCCCGAGCCGGGCCAGCACTTCGCCGGTTTGGGGATACGACATCAGCGTCGCCAGCACATGGATCGGTTCTGTCGTGCCATGCCCGAGCCGCTTGGCCAGCTGCCAGGCCTGGCCGATCGCCCGATGCGCCGGTACCGCATAGGCAATTGAAACGTCCACCAGCTTTTTTTTATTGGTCGCGGCAGCCTGATCAAACAATACGGACGGCTCCGACTCGGTCAATAGCGTGTCAAACGGCTTGGTTTTTACCGCCCGATCGATAAATGATTCACGCTGCATCCGATAATAGGTATAAAGATCGGCTACTAACGTGATGGAAAAAATCGCCATCAGGCGGTTCTGTTCCCTGAAGATATTCCAAATATGAGCCGTATCTTCGAAATCCAAAAAAGCCATGATCAGGGCGACGATGCCGATGATGCCGAAAAAAATCAAAAACGCGTTCAGAATCCCCTTTACCGCCCGCTCCATCTCCTCTTCGAAAAGACGCAGGCGGTCAATAGTTCGGCCCCAAAACAATACCGTACCCTCAAGCCAGGCATAGGCTCCGCGGCCGCCGCAACGCTTGCAGGCACCACCCGAATCCCGGCCGCTGCCCTGGCAAATCGGGCAGATGAGGTTGACGTAACTTTTTCCCTCTGGTTTATTCATGAAAATTTACTTGAAAAAAACAAAAGAAATCCCGAACACCTGGTACAGCATGTAGTAGATTATGAATAACGGCAGGACAATCCATAATATAAAAATAACCAGCAATACGGCCAGCCAGACAACGAGTAGTATTAATTTATATATCAGGACAACGATGCGCATGAAAAAGCTGATGATCCGGCCTTCCTTGGTATAATCGCCGTACATCGGCTTAAACATGCTGCGCACCCAAACGCCTATCGCTAAACGGCGATTGATATGAATCGAAGCGCTGGTCAGGCAGTATTTGGCTACACGCACAAGACCCTTTGAATACCACCAAATCGGAAAATAGATGATGTCCCAGATCACTTCAATGGCGATATATTTGATCGGGGCTAATATGATTCTTCCTTCTGCCATATTTTTTTATTACGATAGTGTAATTGTAACACATTTTTTTGATTTTGTAAAGGTCAATGCATTAGAATATATCCATAAAAAAGGATATAATGAACTGGCTAATCTTTACCTATTACTCTCGTGTTGGACAAAAAAAATCAAAGGACGTTGCTTCTTGTCGCTATCTTTATTTTCTTGGCAGTGAAACAACTGCTTTTTGTCATTTCCATACCTCCTTGGCAGGGCCATGACGAACCGGCCCACTTTTCATACACCCAATATATTGTTGAAGAAAAAAAGCTGCCAAACCAGACAGGGGCCATCGAACCAAAAACTCTCTCTTACTCGGCTGAATACGCCGCTTCTGAAATCGCGACAGACGCTTCCCGTCTCATGAACGCCCATAATAAACAACTGCGGCTCATCCACCAGCGCTTTAATGCCGCCTTTTTTCAATACCAGACGCTGGCCTCCCAATACAGCGGATTGTCACGGCACCCCCTGCAACGCTCAAACGCGCCATCGGAATTCACTGACATATATTATCGGCTGCCGACTCAAGATAAGTACCAAAATTCCTCGGCCGTCTACCCGCCGCTGTATTATATTGCCGAAGCGATACCCTACCTGATGGCGTATAAAGCCGATATCTTGACCCGCTTAATGGCCATGCGGTTATTTTCGGGGGTACTCTACCTAGTCGCGCTCTGGATCGGATACCTAATGGTCATGCGCGTGACTAAACGTTTTTCGATCAGCATCTCCGTTGTCCTCCTAGCGGGATTATTGCCCGTCTTCAGCCACCTCGCAGCCGGCGTAAATAATGAAATTCTCCTGTTCCTACTGACCACTCTCACTCTCTATTTACTGGTCAGGCTGAATGAAAAAATTTCCTGGCCACTGACCGTCCTCTTGGGACTGACGCTTGGGATGGGATTGATGACAAAACCGCAGTTTATCGTTTTCCTGCCGCTGGCAGTCTTGCCTTATGCATTCCATGTCTGGATAAAAAAAGTTTTAAACAAAAAAACCGCTGTCCTGATGCTTATGACGGTCGGGCTCATTGCCTTGATAGTCGGCGGCTGGTGGTATGCCTGGGCTTACAGCCAGGATAATGGAATCGTGTCTACAGCGGCCGGAGTGAATGACGTTTCGCATATCGGGTTCAGGGCCGCATTAGTATTCATTGTCTACCGCTGGATGTATGCTTTCGTCAGTTTCAATTTTGCTTTCGGCTTTGCCACGGAAATGGTCATCCCGATCTGGCTGTTCGCCATCGGCGTGATCTTGTGGATGCTAACAATGCCTAGCCTCATTATTGGACTACTCCGTAAATGGAAACGCATGCTGCCGGCTTCACGCCATAACATACTGCTATGCGCGAGCGCAATCCTGCTTCTGGAATTATTCCTCCTGTTCCTGTTTACCCGCGGACTGATCGCCAACGGCACGGCCCGCTTCCCGATCGACGGCCGGTATTATGTCCCGGTACTATTTCCTATTTGTTTGGCATTCGTATGGGGGGCAACGCACTGGCTGCCAGCCCGATGGAAAAAAATCGCGTTCATGACCATCGTGCTCTATGCCGTCACTATTAACGCCGTCGCTCTCGTCAATATTATTTGGCCGCATTTTTACCTATGATCACCAAAAGGATTGTTATCGCCAGTATCATAACCCTGGTTGTCGCGACTGCAATGGCAATAATTGGTTTCAGTACTTTTTATGGTCAACACTACATTGACGTAGAAGGCGCGGGATTATCCGGCTACCGTGGTACCGAGCTCTACAGTATCCAGCCAAACAGCGATTATGACATCAAACAGCTGCTGGTGGCATCCCAACCACGCTTGGCCCGCATTACCATCCCGATCGAGTCGCAAAAAAACAGCAGGATCCGCCTGACTCTGACGGCAGAAACAGGGCAAGCCATACTCAGGGAAACTACTTTGCCGATACCCCAGGCCACTGTTGCGGTACCGATCACCTGGACTTTTGCTCCGCTCGACGACTCAACTGGAAAAAACTATTGGCTGGAAATGAGCGGGCATACTGGCGAAACGGTACAAAAATTCCTCACGATCGACCCGGCCAGATATGACGGAGGCGAACTTTTAATAAACGGCGGGCCGCAGACAGGTCAACGCCTTGTTGTTGATTGGCAATATTACACGCCTCATTTTTGGCGCACGGCTATTGAACGCCTTGCCTATGCCAAGCCTGGAATATGGGGCCATCAAACTACGATCATTATTCTTATTGTTATATTGTACATATGCACTATGGGTGTTGTCGCCTGGCTTACTTTTACCTTCATTACTGATGACCCAGACCACACCACATAACATTTCTTCGCCAACCCGACATCTCCAGATCGGCTTGATAATGGCGCTGTTTGTCATTTTGGCCATCAAACAGGTGGGGCTTTCATTGTTAACCCTGCCGTTTGGCAACCATGATGAAGTAGCCCATTTCTCATATACGCAATACATCGTGGAACAAAAAAAATTACCGGTATTCCAAGGATCTGTCATTTCCGCTTATCAAGTCTCTCCCAGTATCGAAGCTTGGGAAGGAATCAAATACCTCTATAATCGACGAGCAGATAGAATTTCCTATCATTCATTCAGGGAATCGATTGCCAACCTAAAAAATGAATCAAAATTATTGAGAGGCCTTGGTCGGCTACCGATCACTGATCCGGCCCAGGTTTCACCTCCGGATAATTCACCGTATGCCATCCCCCCGTCCGGCGAGTACAAAAATAATGCGGCCATATACCCTCCTGTCTATTATTTGCTGGAAAGTATTCCCTACCTGTTATTTTACGACTCAGGTATATTCGCCCGCCTCTACGCCATGCGGATATTTTCCGCAATTTTTTTCTTACTGACGGTCTTTGTATGCTATAAAATCGCCAGACGAATAAAGGATAATTTTTGGCTGGCCTTTACCGTCGCCGCCGTAATCGGTTTCCAGCCGATATTCTCCAGTGTCGCCTCCGGGGTCAATAACGACGCCCTCCTCACCCTGTGCGCTAGCTTGGCGATCTTTTTCTGTTTAAAATTGTTTTCCTCAATCCGCCTCCGCGATGTCGTTTTCCTTGGCCTGACGCTTGGACTCGGCCTGCTGTCAAAGCCGCAATTCATCGTTTTCCTGCCATTAGTATTGATTCCTTTTGCCTACCAGTATTTCAAACTTTTAACGCCTATTAAAATACTTATTCGGCACTTACTTTCAATAGCAGGCGTAATCATTCTTGTCAGCAGCTGGTGGTTTATCTGGAATATTATCCAATACGGGAGTTTAATAGGACCGCCGTCGCAACCGGCAATTAACCAGTCAATGCTTCATCTGCCGTTCGGCCACTATGCTTACCTCATTTTCATTAAATACACGTACAGTTTCGTCACATTTTTCTTTAACCTGACTTTCTCCAACGCCTCCGGATTGCCGATCTGGATTATCATCCCCGGAACCTTAACTATCGTTAGCGGACTGTTGTTATTCTTTTACCAGCTTGTCCGCCAATATAAAAAAGGAAACTGCCAGTTTTATTGGTTATATGGTTTTTTAGTGTTGCCCGTTATTCTGCTCGAGGCGCTGTACTTGTACCTATTTTTACATAATTTGTTAGGATACGGAGTGTATTCATTCCCCGTTGAGGGACGCTACTACTTTCCCGTCATTTCCGTGGTTATGCTATGCTGGATGTTGGGGTGGTGGCAAATCATGCCGAAACGATGGCAACGATGGCTGGCAGCGCTCCTGTTTTCCGGCATGATACTCACCCAGTCGCTTTTCATCACGAACTTATTAATACCTCGATTTTTTCTGTGATATCCGCGTAGAGGTTTTTAAAAAATTCAGTTCGGGTTTCACCTTCCCAACCCTATGAATCTAAAAGCAACGGGAAAAAGAATAATAACGCTAGCCTGCTTGGCCCTGTCATTGTATTATATCGGCCGAGTGGTTATGGAAAACTGGCAGGCCATCGGATCAACCATGTCTACCGTCAATGCGCCCTGGCTGATACTGGGATTGACAGCGGCGACCGGTACTCTGGCTTTCCAAAGCTTCATTTGGCACCGGCTCCTGAAACATTTCAACGCCACAATCAGTTTCCGCGATACGTATGCCACGTATTTTCAGTCACTGATTACCCGGTACATCCCGGGTGGGATATGGAATTTTATTTCACGCGCCTACCTGACCAGCCGATTGGGCTTTGCCAAAACCCAGGTTCTCTTTCTGACCATTGCCGAATCAATCCTGACCGTCGTCTCGGGCAGTGCCCTGTTCCTGATTATCAGACCGACAACCACCGCTTCGCTCCAATTGACCTTGCTGTCAATTATTCTCATCCTGGCATCCGTCGTCGCTTTAGCTATGCCAAACATCTGGACGTCCATATATCGTACGTTTTTCAAAAAAGAGATTGCCATCACCAAAATCCCCTGGCGGGTGGCAGGATACCTCTCGGGTTATTTTATCATTTTATGGCTGGCTAATGGCCTGGCACTGCTCTGCCTGATCCGCAGTATCGGCGGTAGTTTGCCGAGCGCGCACTTTCTTCCGCTCATCGCGTACTACGCCATGAGCTGGATCATCGGCTTTATTATCCTCGTCGTCCCCTCCGGCTTGGGGGTGCGGGAAACGCTCTTTATTACTTTGGCTGGAGCGCTGGTCGGCGCTCCAATCGCTATCATTTCTGCCGTACTTTTTCGGCTGGTCTTGGTGGCCGCGGAACTGATCAACTTTTTTTTAAGCGCCCTTATCAGGAATAAAATACAGCCGCATGACCACGACTCTCCGCGCCCACATTAATCATTTCTGAGCCACCGCAAATAGATCAAAGGAATCACCCACATTTTCAGTGGCCAAATAATAATCAGTCAACGAATAATCCTTATGAACACCAGGGATGTCTTTTTTTGTTAATCGCTTTACATGAATGGACCGCATTGTTCTGCTCACCCAATATTCAACTCCGGCTGGTATCCAGCGTCTGATCCCCAGGATATCCCACGAATGAACGCGCCTGCGCCATCTGATCCTGGCCAGTTCCTCACGGAGAAGCGATTCGTTGTTTGTCGAGATACCAAAAATAATCACCCGGTCGAACAACTGCCGCAACAACGCCTTTAATTCTTCGGCTGTGAACTCCTGGACATGAAACCTGTTCCAGGGTTTCTTGCGATCTTTCAACCTCATCGCCTTATTCGGAGTAGCCAGCAACAAATACCCGCCCGGCATCAATACCCGGCGAGCTTCGCGAAGATACGCCATCGGGTCAGACAGATGCTCCAAGACCTGGGCGGACACTACGATGTTGAAATTCGCATCCGGAAAAGGCAGGATACTTTTTCCAATCTTTTGAAAAAAAAGGTTCTCTTTTTGGTACCGTGCCGCCGCTTCGCGAACCGTGTCCGGATCAATGTCAACGCCAATGACCTTTTTTGCATGGTTGGAGAGAAGCCGAGCGCCATACCCGTCACCACAGCCAAAATCCAGGCAGATCGATTCGGAACGGCAATAACGAATAAAATTTTCATACGCGAATAGATGACGCAAAAACAGTGCGGATTGCCGTCCGCCAGCTTGTGCCTGGCTTGGTATAAGGCGTTCACTGGTGCTCATGAACCCGTTCTACAGTGAATTAAATTCCCTGACATATTCGCCAATAATCACATTCCAATCGTAATTCCGCAGAGTAAATTCCCTGGCTCTCTGACCGATTTCCTTCATCTTTCTCGGATCGGCCAACAGCGACCTTATGGCGCCGGCGAATCCCTCGGCATCTTCGCTGCGCACCAAGATACCGTTTTCACCCGGCACGATCGCGTCCACGATGCCTTCAATCCGGGCGGCCACAACCGGCCGCCCCCACGCCGCCGCCTCCAGCGCGACAAAACCAAAACCCTCCGCGTCATTCGGCACGCTGATGTTGGGCATGACAAAAATATCCGCGTGAACATACAGGCTGTTCAGCACCTGCTGACTAACGCGACCTAATAAAAAAATTCGATGACCGAAGCCTGCCCGCGCAACAGCCTGGGCAATAATCGATTTTTCCGGTCCGGCGCCCACGACTATATACACGCAGTCGTCAGGGCATTTCATAAAGACATTCTCAATAAACCATGCCACGCCCTTCCTCTTTACCAGGCGGCCGACCGTCAGGATAACTTTCTTGTCTGTCGGAATCAAATAATGACTAAATGCTTCCTGCTTGTCCGACAGCCCGCTGACCGTGAAATCACGGGGATCCAGCCCAGGCGGGATTACGACTACATTTGCATAACCCGCCCGTCTGGCCAGCATGGCCGTATAATGACTGATGCAAATAATCCTGTCCGGACTTAAAAAAAATTTCAGATACCACTGATAGAGCTTGCTGGGATATAACAGGTCCAGCCCATGAACGGTACATAATAATATTTTCCGGTGGTAAATTTTCTTTATAAAAAAACCAACTATGGCTAAAACCGGATCTCCGAGATGGACAATGTCAATACGAGGGCTGACCAGGAGCGCCTTGATCAAGGCGTATAACAAAAAAAACGGCAGCCATAGCTTGCCATGCCGGTTAAGAATCGTTCGGATCGGCATCCGCCGGCTTACGCCGGTAATGACATTGTAGCTCAAACGCTCCATGCCGCCGACGTGCGGCGGGAATGCCCGGCTAATCAGCAAGACTCGCCTAGGATCTGAAAGAGCGTTTTTTTTCATAATAAAGGATTCTTTCTTGGGTCAAGCGAACGCGATTGATCATATCCGCCAGCAACCCGACGATCAGCATTAGGACGCCAAATAGGTTCAAAAATAAACCAGCAAAACCGAAACTTTTATACGGCGATATTTCCCCCGTTCCGATCCAGTGGATTAAAACAAATATCTCGAACACCACGCCGATTAAAAACACGAATCCTCCTCCCCACCCGAAAAATTTCAGCGGCTTGTAATCCAGCATGGTCCGAAAAATCGTGTTGACCATGTTATACCCGTACCGCCACAGGCTATGCGCCACTTTTGACTGCCCAAATTCCCTTTCGCCACGCACCACGACCGGTATTTCCCAAATCCGCAAACCCTTAAAGGCAATATTAAGAAAAGTCTCATGAGTATAGGTGAACTTGCTGAATAAATTGAGGTGAAGAAACGCTTCACGGGAATAGGCTCGAAACCCGCACGAGACGTCATAGAATCTCTGCTGAGTTAAAAAGCTGACCAGCCTGGCCACCATAGTATTGCCCCAGCGCTTCATCACGGGCATGGCGGGCGTGATCCGCTGGTCGATAAAACGCGAAGCTGTAACGGCATCCGCCTGTCCGTCAATAATAGGCTGAACCAATTTCGGGATGTCGCTTGCGTTAAATTGCCCGTCCGCATCAATGTTCACTAATATATCAGCATTCTGTTTTAATGATTCCTGCACAATCTCCTGAAATGTATAACTCAATCCGCGGTTATCCTGGCGACTGATTACCCGCGCTCCTGCCGTTTGGGCCTGCTCGGTCGTCCGGTCTGTTGACCCGTCATTGAACACCACAATGTTAATTTCGGTAATTTCCGAAATCACCGGCGGGATACTGCGTATCACGCTAGATATGGATTTTTCCTCGTTAAAGGCCGGGATGGCCACGAGAAGTTTCATGATAAAAACGTTTATTTGTATAGTACCACCTTACCAAAACTTTCAGTTTTCGTCTACCACAAAAAAACCATCCGGACAACGGTTTACATGCCAAGTCTTTAAGCTAAAAAAAGAGAATACACCAACTCATCCACCCCCGGATGGAAATGGTTTTTCAGGACGGCCTCCTGACGCATGCCCTTATCCTGGAAAAACTCTCGGATATGGCGGTTGTCCGCATGGATCATGGAAAAAACCTTGCGCATGCGACCTCCGTGTTCATGATAAAAACTGTCAGCTTCTGCCAGCATGACGTCAAACAGGGCTTCTTTGACCTCCCGCGGTTCCGGTACGGATGACGAAACTGCCAGCCGAACCAGTTCGGCGACGCCGTGATGGACGCCCCCCTGCATGCGCCAGCTGATAAGACCGACTGCCTGGTTATCAAGCCAAGCCACCCGGAAATGATGCTGCCGCCGCATCTCCTTTCGAAACGCTTCCTGCGCTTCCGCGAGCGTACGGAAGCTGTACTTTTGTTTCATAAGTCTGGCCACCATCCGGCTGTCCTTGGACGCGGCCTTATAAACGGTAATCATACGTCCTCCTGTTAATTTGTTTTTGTTAATTCCTCGTCAATTACCTTCTTGAACTCGTCCAGCGATTGCGCGCCCACTTTTTTCTGGCCATTGATAAAGAAAGTGGGGGTAGAATTCACGCCCTTGTCCTTGCCCAGCTTCATGTCTTCCTGGATGGCAGAATCAGTCTGTCCGGAATCAAGGCAGGAATTGAACTGGTCGGTATTTACGCCAATATCCTTGGCGTAGGACTTAAAGAGGTCGACGGCATTATCGGCACTTTCCCAAGAACTTAAATTGGCAAAGGCTTTATCTGAAAATTCCCAGAACTTCCCCTGGGCCAGGGCGCATCGGCCCGCCTCCAGTGACTTTCCGGACCATTGGTGCCCGATATTAAAGCTTCTGAATTCTATCCTGATCTTATCCTGGTAAAAATCCGCTAATTGCCTGACGATCGGGGCGACTGTCGCGCAGGCCGGGCATGACAGATCCGAAAACTCCATGACCACTGCTTTTGCGGCCGCGCTGCCGAGTACCGGGACTTCACTGGCGCCAGTCAGCGGAGCGGCGGGGCTGTTTGAACCTTTGATCGCCCAAGCTATCAAGCCTCCAACCACCACGACAATGGCGATACTGATGACCCAGGTCATCAGACGGGACTTTTTTACCTGACCCTGGCGCTGGTTCATGATTTCCTGGCGCCTAAGATCGCGCCGCTGGGTCTTGGTCATCGGTTGGTTGTTCTGGTTATCCATAAAATATTTTTAGTTGTGGATATATACTACACGAAAAAAATAAAACAATCAAGCCCCTGATTCAACCGTCAACCGGCGTATTTTCACGTTTCCAAATCACCGGGGGTTATGATCGAATGCTTGAAGTACTTTTCCTGGAAATTCACCTGCTTCTCAATATCTTCCTTGGCCACCTCAAGCCCATCGGTAACTACCAATTTTATTTCATCATTATCCCTATTAATGACGGCGATTACTTTCCCCTCAAAAGAAACAAGCGGTTGCGGCTGCCCAAGGATGTACGCATCGATGTCTTCATGGTCAATATCTGATACCACACCGGGAATATGACCATAATTTACCGGATACATGAGATCCCTAAAATCAGGATGCGAAGAACCGATTGGTCGATCAATGGCAACCGTGACATTTTGCCCCAGCCATTCCTTATAATTTTCCTTTTTTGATATGGTCACGGATTTGTCCCATTAACTTCATATAAAACGTTACGTTATGGATGGTCGCTAATCGCTGACCCAGCGGATCCCCAGTCATGAACAGGTGGCGCAGGTACGCGCGTGAAAAATGCCGGCACATATAGCAATCGCAACCCCGGTCCACTGGCTGCATAACGGGATTGCTTAATCAGCATTTCATCATAAAATTTCTTTCCCCAAAATTTGATTTTTGATGTTTTATTTTTGAAATTGAATAACGAGCCGTGCCTGGCATTCCGCGTCGGCAAGACACAATCAAACATATCAATGCCTCGCTTCACCGCCTCAATGATCTGTTCCGGGTATCCCACGCCCATCAGGTACCGAGGCTTGTTTTCCGGCAATATTGGCTCCACCCAATCAATCGCCTGGTACATCTTTTCCGTCGGCTCGCCGACAGCCAGTCCGCCGATGGCATAGCCGTCAAGTTCGAGCTGGACCAATTGCCGCGCGCTTCGCTCCCGCAAGTCCTGATAGACCGAGCCTTGTACGATGCCAAAAAGTAACCGTGAACTTTGAACACTAAACTTTAAATCTTTCCCCCTGTTCATTGTTCCTAGTTCTGAGTTCCAAGTTCCCTGTCCCAAGTTCCCTGTCCCAAGTTCAGAGTTCCTAGTTCTGAATTCCAAGTTCCTAGTTTTGCATCGAATCGCCCACCGGGTGGTCATAGCCAACGAACGCTCGGCATAGGCATGAGTACTGGGATATGGCGGACATTCATCTAAACTCATAATAATGTCAGAACCGAGCGCATGCTGAATATCGATCGCCTTCTCCGGAGTCAATAAATATTTTTGGCCGTCAATGTCCGACGTGAACTGGACGCCGCGTTCGGTGATTTTCCGTGACCTGGCCAATGAAAAAACCTGATACCCGCCCGAATCTGTCAGGATCGATCCGGACCATCCCATAAAAGCATGCAAACCGCCGGCTTTTTTTATGACCGGCAAGCCTGGCCGCTGCCAGAGGTGATATGTGTTTGATAATATGAGCTGCGCGCCAGTCCCCCGTATTTCATCCGGCCTCAGCGTCTTTACGGCGCCACGCGTGGCAATCGGCATAAACACAGGCGTCGTCACTTGACCATGCGCTGTTGATAATAACCCAAGACGCGCCTTGCTTTTTTTTGAAGACGCCATGACACGGTATGGCTTCGCATGAATAATAGACATTACTGGTTGCCGGATGAATTTACATTCACATTCGTGTTTGTATTCGTTAAAAATTGATCAACAACAACCCCCTTACCTGAAGCTTGCGGATCTTGTGCCAAATCAGAAGTGATCATATCCTGGGATGGCGACAGCGTTTGGCTGGTAAATGTATCGACTCCTGATCCGATGCTTTTCCCGGTCAATATTAATAATTTTCCGACATCAGCGCTGGTCGGGGTGACGGATATGGAAAATTGGGCCGCCAGTTCCGGGATGAGCTGTCCGATTTGGGCCGGCAATTTATTGATTGACCAGGTGACAGTCCGAGTTGTGCCGTCAAAACTCATTGTACCGGCAGTAACTTTTATAATATTCTCCCAAGCAACCCACTCTGGCAACACAGTCGTGACAGTGACATTCTGAACCTCATTGCCGTTGTTCGTCAGGTACCAATACGCGACATAGGTAGTTTTTTGCCCAACTTGCGGCGGTAACGGCCCAGCTCCAACGGCGACATTTTCGTCTGAATAATACCGGCCCTCTGCCCGCAATGAGACTTTACTGTTAATTTTCGTAGTCAAACTATTACTTTCGATGGATAATGAGCCGCCGGCCAGATCAACGACGTTAGTCGAGACAGCCTTGGCCTGGCTTACGATCGCGTAATTTTTATCGCTGGTTGTCTTTGGCTGAGGGGCGTCTTTTACGCTGACGCGGATTTTCACCTCTCCCTCATCCCCCGGTTTGACTGATTTCAGGGCCGGTACTGCGTCGCCATCCCATGTCACCGTACTGCCGACAACCTTGCCGTTATTCGTATTGATGATTTTATTCCAATCAATCAGGCTGCTGTCAGCTTTGATTTGCAATCCCATGTCCTTGATTTCTGTTTGGCTGTCGTTCCGGTATTTCAACGTATAGTCCAAAATACTGCCAAAATCAACGGCAGTATTGGTAGTACTGTCATTAATAGATAAATTCAACAGGAGTTGCGGATTAGCCACAATGACGATCGACGAGCCTTCTGCCTGCTTATGATACTGGCCGGCTGCGTCAGTATAGCCGACTTCCGCTTTGAATTCGCGCATCGCTCCTTCTGCGCCGGATACCGTGCCTTTGAAAGACACTTCATAGCTGGCGCCAGCGGCGATCTGGTCAATCTCCCAGGTACGTTTGCCGGCATCAGTCGGCGCTGGATTTAGACTGCCGACGACCACATCTTCCGGCCAGGCGATGGCCAAGCGCACTCGGTTAAATACGTCTTTTGACGTATTCGTAAACTTGATTCGGTAATCCGCCGCATGGCCACTGACCACTTTCAGAGGCACTTCCATATTCAAGTTGATCGCGGACTTGTTCAGCGTCACGTTGAATGAACTGTCCTTCTGAAATTCTGAATTGAAATTCGCCGGCGTATAACTGACCAGGATGGAAAATGACTGCATGGTGCCGATATCGCCGAATGGCTGGCCGATAATTTCTACCGTCCTACTTTTCCCATTACCGATAGTATCCAGGGCCCAGGCATTATGCGCGTCATTTTCGGCGGGCGGTGAAGACGATTTATAAATAAAACCATCGGGAAATTGGACGGTTACCATAACGTTTTTAATCTCAACCAGCTCGTCATTCCGTACGGTGATCGAAAATGTATTGTCAGCGCCCGCGGCCACTGCGGGCGGTGCCGTCGTGATGATTGAAATATTTTCGCCTGCGAACTGCGGCTGCCGGCTGACAAAATAATAAAAACCCGCGAGGGTCACGCCGACAATCAACACCAGACCGCCCACGATCATGGCGATCATCTTTTTCCGTCTATTCGGGTCCCGACGGTCGATAGTGAACATTTCAGAACGGGCCGTGCCTCTGGCCTGATACATGGCGGCAAAATCCTTGTCCGGAGTCGCCGATTCTGCAGCGCTGCCATTTTCTTCAGATTCATCCGAAACTAAAATTCTCCGGATTGCTTCCCGGTCTGCCTGGGGGCTGGTTTGCTCGTTTTCAACCGCTGAATTTTTCTTGTCTGACTTTGTTTTTTTCGCCATATGTTTGTTAATTTGTTTGAAAATTGCCGCGCCCCCGCCCACCTGCCCGCACCACTGGCGGGCGGGGATATTGGTAATTTATATGCCCAGTATACCAAATGAACAACCCCGAAACAAGCTGACGAAGCATCGCCAGCAATGCAACGCGTTCATTCTCCGAAGCTAATTATCCTCCTTCGCTTCCCCTTTTGCTAAAGCTTCAGGGGACAAGTGCGCTACGGAGGATTCTCCTCATTTTGTATTCCCGCAGTAAACTGCGGGGTATATAAGCGGAGGAGAATCAGGCCAGCTTCAGGAATGGCCGAAAATCCATGCCATGTTCATGGGTAAAATTGAGATACGCGTTGGTCAGCCGGCCCACGGAGAGGATTAGGGATATTGGGACTTTCAATCTGACGTGCGACGGCGGCGTGGACACCAACCAGCGAATAATCTTGATCATCTCCGGCGCCACGGCCACCCGGTCAGGCGCGGACCGGCCGCAGCGCGGGCAGATTAAACCGCCTTTCTTATAATCAAACCAATTTTTCTCCTGCTTGACGCGTTCATGGCATTCCACGCATTGGTGCAGTTCCGGACGGTAGCCGACAACGTCTAAAAACTGCCAGACAAACCGCCACGCGACCAAAATAACGTCCGACCGGGACCGCTTGCTTGCCTGTTCGAGATCGCGCAGGGACTGGTCGAGCAGGACAAAAATCTGACGGTCATTCTGGCTCGGAAACATGGATCGGTCGATGACTTCCCCGATCAGCATGGCCATGGCTGTCGCCGGCAAACTCCGACGCAATAACGGGTACGTATAAATTTCTTCCGCTCCGGCCAGCGTGTCGTACCTTTTACCGCGCACCACGGACACAAGCAGCAGCGTGACCGGCTCAATGCTTCCGGCTAATTTGCTGGAAATCTTTCTGGCGCTGCGGGCGACCACGCTCATCTTCCCGTAATCCCGGGAGAATAAAACGATAATCCGGTCAGCTTCACGCCACGGACTGTGCTTCAGTACGATGCCCTCTGTCATAAACACGCCCATACGGCCTATTTCCCTTTGATGCCGAACGTCACGCGGACGCCCGCAATTTCAAATACGGTCTTCAGGTCGACATTATCAGGGATGCCCTTCAGGCAACCGCTGGCGATGACATCGCGGATGATCGTATTTTTATAATGGAGGAACATCTTTTCCAATTCCTGATCGGGAATTTCATAATACAAGGCGACTGTGTCACCGATGGTCAATTTCGCGTCCTTGCGCATGGCATTGATCTGGCGGATCATCTCCCTGACCATGCCTTCATATTTCAGCTCATCCGTAATGGTCATGTCCAGAGCCACGGCCAGACTGCCGGCTTCTTTTACGGCAAATTCCGGGCCTTGGGGCATTTTTTCCACGCAGATCACTTCCTTTACATTGGCCTCATCCTTGACCAACTCTTTCAGTGCCGGGTCTAGTGGCTTGCCGCGAATGATGAATTGCGGCAATGGCTGCCTGACCTTGATCTGTTTTTCCTTCCGGAGGCTGTGGCCAAGCTCAACCGCCTGGCGGACCAATACCATTTGCTTCAGGATGACCGCGGCTTCTTCTGCCGTCGCTTCACCGGACGGCCAACCGGCCAGATGCACGCTCATGGGTTCGTTCTGGCCCTTGACTTCACGGTAAAGTGCTTCAGCCATGAACGGCGCATACGGTGCCAGTAACCGGGCAATAGTAACCAACGCAAAACGCAAGACCGCCAAGGCATCCTGCTTGTCCTGCCCATCAATCTTGAACCGGTTACGGGACCTCCGTACGTACCACGTTGACAGCTCCTTTATCAATTCAGCGATCAAGCGCCCGGATTCAGTCATGTTGTAATTTTCCAAATGGTTAGTGCATTGGCCGATAGTGTCGTTCGTCTTGGCCAGAATCCATTTGTCCAGGACGTGCCCGCTTCGCGGTTGTGTAAACTTTTCATCAAGATACGAATCTTTAGCCTGGCCGACATGCATCTTCCAGAATGACAAAATATTCCAAAGGACCAGCCACTGCTTCTTTACGACCTCGTCCAATTGAGATTCGTCGAAAAGCTTGGCGTCCCCGGGCTGGTTGACGGTAAACAAAAACCAACGGAGCGTGTCGGCGCCGAACTTGTCGATAATATAAAACGGGTCAATGATATTGCCCTTTGACTTGGACATCTTTTGACCTTTTGCGTCAAAAACCAGATTCAGGCAGATAACATTCTTGTACGGCGCTCCATGACCAAGCAGCGTGGCGACGGTCAACAAGGTATAAAACCAGCCCCGAGTCTGGTCAATGCCCTCGGCAATGAAATCAGCCGGATAACTGCCGCCGGCGTCAATGCGATCCTTATTCTCAAACGGATAATGCCACTGGGCAAACGGCATGGCGCCGGAATCAAACCAGACATCCGCCACTTCCTTGACCCGGTGCATGTTCCCGCCGCACGAACAAACAAACGTTATTTTATCGACATATGGCTTGTGCAAATCCAGCTTGTGGCGCGTGGCTTGTGGCGCGTGGCTTCCTGCTACGTGCTCCTTGCTACGAGCTACGAGCTCTTCAACCGAGCCGATGCATTCGCGCGCCTGGCATTTCTCGCATTCCCAGATCGGGAGCGGCGTGCCCCAATACCGTTCGCGGGAAAACGCCCAGTCCTTGACCTCGTTCAGCCATTCGCCGAACCGCCCGTGTTTGATGTACCCAGGTACCCAGTTTATCGTTTCATTGTTCCTAATTAACTCATCCCTAATTTTACTAACCATTATAAACCATGAATCCTTTGCATAGTATAAGAGCGGCGTCCCGCATCGCCAGCAAAACGGGTAATCATGGCGGTACATTTCCTCTTTCAGCAACAGTCCTCGTTCACGCAAATCAGCGACAATCCCCTTTTCCACTGACTTATCTTTAACGAATTGGCCGGCCCATTTGGACACTTCTGCCGTAAAATTGCCGTTCAGATCAACAGTATGGTGTTTCGGCAAACCGACTTTTTCTCCCAACTGAAAATCGTCCTCGCCGTACATGACGGCAGTATGGACGACGCCCGTACCCTCCTCGGTATTGACGAAATCAGCGGCATAAACTTTATACGCGGTTTCTTTCTGCAAAGGCTTGATGTCATACAGCGGTTCGTACTCCAAACCAACCAATTGTTCGCCGGCTAGGGTTTCCACGACTTCAGCTTCCGGAAAAAGCTTCCCTGCTACCGCCTCCGCTACAATATATCTTATATTTTTTCCGCCGGAGGCGGATCCGCCTTTGGCGGAAATCTTTACATAAACAATATCCTCGCCTACCGCAAGCGCAACATTTCCAGGTAAGGTCCACGGTGTCGTAGTCCAAGATAATATATAAGTGTTCTCTTGGCCGACAACTTTGAACTTAACGTAAACGGAATTCTCCTCAACAGATTTATAGCCGAGCGCCACCTCATGCGATGACAACGCCGTACCGCAGCGAGGGCAATGCGGCACGACTTTATGGCCTTTGTATAATAAGCCTTTGTCCCAGATCTGCTTGATCACCCACCACAATGACTCAATGTATTTATTTTCATATGTCACATACGGATGCTCCATGTCCAGCCAAAAGCCGATTTTGCGGGTCATGGCTTCCAAATCAGCCTTGTATTTCCACGCGCTGGCCCGGCATTTTTTGTTGAATGCCTCAATGCCGAATTTTTCGATCTCCGGCTTGCCCGATATGCCCAGCTCTTTTTCGACTTGAATCTCGACTGGCAATCCGTGCGTATCCCAGCCGGCTTTCCGCTCGACGTAAAAACCGCGCATGGTCTTGTACCGGACGATAACGTCCTTATACGCCCGGGCTAAGACATGGTGGATGCCTGGCTTGCCATTAGCCGTCGGCGGCCCTTCGAAAAAAACAAACGGTTTTCCAGTTTTCGTCTGGTCCAGCGTCTTCTGAAAAATATTTTCCTTTTCCCAAAAAGCCAATACTTCCTTTTCAAGCCCTGGGAAGATTGATTTCGGTGTCGGTGCCTTTTGTTTATTGTCAGGCATAATGTAGTACTGATTGTACAAAAAAATGTAGGTATTGTCCAGGTGTAAACTCGAAAAAAATAAAAGCTCCTGGTGTCATATTCCTGGAGCTTTTCGTCAAAGGATCGGCTTCTCTATGTCTGCCGCCTGGATATATCCGAACAGATCAGGTCGATGCTCGGCTACTGCCGCACGAACCGACTCGAGCTGTATTAAATCTGGATACGGCACCTGCCTGGACAGCGTCTTGACATATGAGTCCTTGTACCGCGACTTATCAGCAATGACTTTCAGCAAATTATCCACAGTACATTCCTTGGGCTGGATCCTCCGGCTGGCGCGAAATATCCTGCCAAACAGCGAACTATTATCGCCACTGTCAAGTATTTCCTCCTTAACCTTGATATACGCCAGCGCTACCATGCAAAATGCAATGGCCAGAAAAAGAAATATACCCATATTCCTCCTTGGATAAGAGCGATTTCTGATGCCGAGAGTATACAGTACATTGCATTACTTTGTAAACTGCTGATATAAAAAATTGAGCCTCCCGATTTTCATCAGAAGGCTCGTCATGTGCCATGTGGCGCTACTGGTTACTTGGCGTATTTGGCTGCCAATTTGGCGATCTGGCCAGTCAATTTCGTCAGGACGCGCTTTTTTGAAACCCAGGCACCAAAAATGAATACCCCGATTACTATGATGACGGTCTGCGGCATCAACGGTGGTATGTTATTGAACCTGGACGGGTACTGAGAATTCATCAAAGCGCAAACAATAATGAAAGCTATCCAAATCCCGACTCTGATGCCGCCCCAGCGAGTACGCAAATTTGGATAAGATTTGTGCGCGCCTTCCTTTATTGGGAGATACAATCCGAGCTCTGCCCAGTAAAAATAAGTGAACCATTCGGGAGCCGGATGCGCGCCCTGGGTTGAAAAATGCCGATAAAAAAGTCCGATCAAGACAAGCATCGGCACGTCCAGCCAAGCATACCGCCCAAACTCGAAAAGAAAACGAATAATGGGCGATC
Source organism: Patescibacteria group bacterium (assembly GCA_043808365.1). Classification (GTDB taxonomy): domain Bacteria; phylum Patescibacteriota; class Patescibacteriia; order UBA10025; family JAHIVO01; genus JBAYGJ01. The sequence continues at coordinate 3,152 of JAZDEZ010000001.1, read as the reverse complement.
CATGCGGCTTATGATTCCGGGTAGCCATAACTGCGAACCGCCTTTCTATATTTGAATGTTAAGAACTGTTTTCCAAGTGAACAGGCCAGTGTACGCCAAAACAGCGCTTTTGTCAAGCGGCTGGTTGTCCTGTCAACGGGAAGTTAAAAATGTCCTACTTCCAGGGAAGTTAAAATGTCATACCTGGTGTCTCACATTTTCCGCCAAAGGCGGATCAGCCTCCGGCCGAGACTCATTTGCCGCGCCCGCCTTGCTTCGCAAGGCGAAGCGGGCGGGGCTTACTTCAGCATAGTATTGGCTGTCCAGTATTTGCGACTTTATTTTCTCAGTATTCCCATGTTTGAGCAAGCCTAAGTAAGACTGAATTGTTTCATTAGTTGGATGTTCCATAATACGGCTCGCCATCCGCCGTCGAGCCGTGGTACGCAACACTCGATGATCTGGAAAATGTATCCACCCCAGAAAATCAACGCCTGATGCCAACGTCTTCAGAAACAATTTCTGCGGGTGTAGTGTGAGCTGAAGTCTGGCTGTCAAAAAACCACTAATCGAGGGAATAAGTGATCCCAGCCATGATTTGCTGTTTGACATAAAAACAAAATCATCCGCGTATCGTATGTAATGCTTTGCTTTGAGCTTATGCTTTACGAATTGATCAAATTCGTTCATGTACACGTTTACAAACAGTTGGGATGTCAGGTTGCCAAGCGGTAATCCCCTGCCTTCTTCGGTTAAATGAAAACTGCCGACAATCTGACCTATAAGCCAGCGGATATCTTGGTCGGGAATGTATTCATTAATAATATCAATCAAGATTGACTGATCTATTGAAGCAAAGAACTTTTTAATATCACACTTTAACACCCAAAGGGTTTTAGTATTATTGTGTGACGCCTTATACGCAAACGCATGAAACCTATTAATGGCTTTATGCGTACCTTTATTAATCCGGCACGAATACGAATCAGTAATAAACGTCCGATCAAAAAACGGATATAACACACGATGCAGCGCATGGTGTAATAACCTGTCTCGCACGCTGGCTTTATGGATATTGCGTGGCTTGGGATCGGAAATATTAAACGCTTGATACGGAGAGTGTGTATATTTCTTAGATGCAAGATTATTATGAAGCGAAATAATATTGCACATTAAATTAATCTCATACTCTTGAACATCTCGGCGAGAGCGCTTGCCAGCTAAAAATTCCTGCCACGCGGCAAGTAAATTCTCCATGGAAATGATATACTGATACGCATGAACGAGTTGAATCTTACTCATACCGCTAATTCTACCCCCCCCCCCAGACTTTTGCCAGTACTGCAAAAGGTAAAAAGCACCTATCTGCTTTGGTTTGGTTATTTTCAGACAATACCCAAAACGCACAGGCACACGCTTGGCCAGCGCATTGATACTCTATTCATTGAAACAATAGAAGCGATTGCAACTGCGAGTTTCTTAGGACGAACTGAAAAACTGCCCTATGTCAGACGAGCTATTCAGAAAACTGACACCCTGAAAATACTCCTAATGATATTATGGGAAACAAAGTCGCTGGATAACAAAAAGTACATCGTGCTGTCGGTGAAAATAGATGAAATCGGTAAAATGCTCGGGGGCTGGAATGGACAACTCTCAAAAATAAAACTCCCCTAATAGATATTAGAGGAGAAATGAAGTGAGTTGCGAGCAAGCGCAGCCGGGTTATTGTCGTTCCAGTCATTGTCGAGCCAGTTGTTGTTCCAGTTCCACTGACTACCATCCCAGTTGAGGTAACGCACATAGAGGTTGCCATCCGAGTTGCGATTGCGTATAACACGCCGTCCGTGCCACCATCCCTCGAATATCCCGATGTTCCACTGTTGACGGAAATCGGGATCCCGACCTACCAAAATTCCTTACGAGTCCGCAACGTCGGGACTCTTAGGATTGTATCGTATTTGGCATATATAATGCCCTAGCATTACGCACCAAGTAGCTTCATTTTGAAGATTCTGCATACATCACGCTGTCTCAAACCGTAGTCAGAGACATTCAGGAGTGTATGGATACTGGGTTCGGCAGCCCCGACGATACGTCGGGGCATATTCGCCTACTACCACATTGATTTTAGCATAAATATAAAACCCTTACACCTGTGTCTGATGACAAAATGTAAGGGTTTTGTGATTTGGTCCAAGGACTAAAACCAAAGCTCCAAAGGATCTAAGGTTCATAAGTCCCAAGGACGAAAAGCTACTTTGCGAGCACACCCGCAGGACCGCCGGCGTCCCAACCGTCGTGGTCGACCCAAAAGTAGTCCCAGAGCCAGGAACCGTCCTCGTGCCGACAGAGGCAGAGGACGCTGCGGTCGCCATCCGGGTCGCGCAGAATAGTTCCCCAGCAAGAGAGCCAAGTGACTCCCCTGGTCTCGTAAAGCCAACGCAGGGTTTTCTGGCCATCCTCTTGGTAAAGAGCGACACAGTCAGACGCATCGAGCTGTAAGTCTGCTTCGCCTGAGGCTTTGATACGCCGAAGACGCTCTTCTCCGTTAATGGAGGGCTCACCTTTTTTGAGGTAATCCTTACGGGTAATCTGACCGGCATCCAGGTTATCCCCAGTGCGCTTTGAGACCTGTTCGTCAACCGACCAGCCTTTCCCGATGAACTTCTCAGGATCGAACGGCAGGCGCTTGAGTATGTGGGGTTCGGTGGCGCGGATGCGCGCTTCGACACGGGTGCGGATATCGGCCACCAGATTTGCAGCGATTTCTATGCTCTCGTGCTCAAGAACATACTGGGTAGGCTCGCTGGGCAACCCACTCTTGACCAGTGCGTCTACGCCCACATCCATGAGCTTACCGCATTGGCCTTTTGTAATTGTCTGTTCGGATGGGGACACGTCTTTTGACATGGCGTCATCCTCCTTCTTTGTTAGGGTTTATTGCTAGATTACTACCGTGCTTTGTAAGTAGTTTTAAAGGTGCTAGATAACGACCAATATTAGCATAGAATGTTTGTATTGTCAAGCGATTGTACGTGATGACCACATCGTGTGCAACCCCAGGGTGGATTCAGCGAACGCCAAAGGGGTCTGGTACCCAAGCGCTTGGTGCGGCCTGACCGAGTTGTATTCAATCAACCACTCGGTGAGTTTAGGATTGAAGATTTCGG